>NZ_BTPD01000007.1:0-334688 GCF_036245625.1 Algoriphagus confluentis | reverse complement strand
GATTAGAGCTTTCTTACCTAAAAAAACTGACCTCAATGAAATCTCAACAGAACAAATACAAGCAATCGAAGCTAAAATCAATAACAGACCCGTTAGAAAGTTTAATTACCTTAGTCCAATACAAAAACTCAAACAAAAATTAGGTGTTGCACTTATAAGTTGAACATGGCAATTATTTTCCTTCTTGTGATAGACTAAAAGTATGGGAAAAGGCCTGACCTCCAAATCCAGGTCGTAAATCGAAATTCTTAAATCGTAAATGAAAAAAGTACTCTTCATAGATCGGGACGGTACGATCATCAAGGAACCCCCTACCGACTTTCAGGTAGACAGCTTGGAAAAATTGGAATTCCTCCCAAAAGCCATTTCCAACCTTCGGAAAATTGCTGAGGAAACAGACTACGAACTCGTCATGGTCACCAATCAGGACGGTTTGGGCACGGATTCCTTTCCAGAAAAGGACTTCTGGCCGGCACAATACAAAATGCTCAAAACTCTGGAACAGGAAAATGTCTTTTTCAAGGCTATTCACGTGGACCGGACATTTGAGCATGAAAATGCTCCTACCCGCAAACCACGTACGGGGCTTTTGACCGAATACTTTAACGATGAATATGATTTAGCTAATTCATACGTGATAGGGGATCGGTTTACCGATGTGCAGCTTGCGCAAAATTTGGGAGCCAAAGCCATCTTTATCGGAGATCCAAATCCCGATGCCGCACTTTCCACCAAAGACTGGGATGAGATCTATTCATTCCTAAAAATGCCTCCTCGACAGGCAGAAGTCAAAAGAACCACTTCTGAAACAGACATCTACATCAAATTGAACCTCGACGGAAGTGGAAAATGCGACATTTCCACAGGCTTGCATTTCTTCGATCACATGCTGGAGCAATTGGGCAAGCATGGAAGTACTGACCTGGAAATCAAGGTGAAAGGGGATCTACACATTGATGAGCATCATACGATTGAAGACACGGCTTTGGCTTTAGGTGAAGCCTATCTAAAGGCTTTGGGAGATAAAAAAGGCATTTACCGCTATGGATTTATGCTTCCAATGGACGATGCTTTGGCACAGGTAGCTATTGATTTCGGAGGACGCCCCTGGATTGTGTGGGATGCCAAATATACCCGCGAAAAAGTTGGAGATATGCCCACGGAGCTCTTTTTTCACTTTTTCAAATCCTTCACTGACACAGCAAAGTGCAATCTGAATATCAAAGTGGAAGGAGACAACGAACATCACAAGATCGAGGCTACCTTCAAAGGTCTCGCACGAGCCATCAAAATGGCCGTAATGCGGGATGCAAGGAATATCAACCAACTCCCAAGTACCAAAGGAGTGCTGTAAAAAAGGAAAGCTGCCAAGGCAGCTTTTTTTGTGTCTTTTAAGTAATTTTTATTCCATTTTTGAAATTGTTTTTGTTTATTTCGTTATGAAACGATTTCATCATATTCTTACGGGTTTAGCTATTCTTTTACTGATCTCCTGCAGTGCCGACCCTGCCGAGATTGAGGCCTTGTACCAAAGCGGTCAATATGAAAGAGCAATTGAGGCCATCAATCGTAGGCTATTCCTCCATGTCAACGAAATCAAATCCATTCATATCCGGGCTAGGTGTTATGAGGAATTGGGAAAAACCAAAGAAGCCATAGCAGACTACGAAACGATCATTTCCATCGATCCAGCTTATGCTCAGGCTCATGCAGGGATCGGAAAAATCCTTTTCGAAAAAGAATACTATAGACAAGCAGAGCTCCCAATACTCAAAGCTTCAAGCCTGGACCCGGAGGACTTTGAAATCCTGTATTTGGCAGGCAGATCTCAGCTGATGGTCAAAAACTGGGAGAGGGCCGAAAATTTCCTCAAACTGGCCCAAACTATGAATCCGGACTTTGCAGAAACCTACTACTACATGGGAATGGCAAGAGCAGGTCGAGGAGACATCTATGGAGCAGCCGCCTCCTTCAACACCTATTTGAAGAAGGAACCTGACAACATTACTGCACGATATAACCGGGGTTTTGCTTTGCTCAAGATCGGTTATTTGTCATGGGCTTTGGAAGATTTTGACTTTGTGCTCAAAAACCGTCCTGACCATATCGAGGCTTTGGGCAAAAAAGGAATTTGCATGGCAAGAATGGGAAACCCAGAAGGATGTCAACTAATCAAAGAAGCTGCTGATAAAGGAAGCGACTATGCTCTGAATAAAATGGAAGAGTATTGCTCTTGAACTTAACTCAAAAGTCGCTCCCGGACCGCTTTTTTATAGTTTGATAGGGCATCCTTGGTCAAACCAAGAAACAAATAAGGCTCGATCAATTCGAGTTCCATCAAATGAAAAACCCCTTCAATTAGGACTCCATCCACTCGCCCGTAGAGGGTATTTTTCCCAAATTCATCGATCAGTTTTTGGGCTGGATTCAGCAAATCCGGACCCGGGTGAACCACTTGAATCGTACCTCCAAAATAATGCTGTACCCGGAAATCTTCCTTAGCTGGAGTCTTTAATACCGCATGCGAAAAAGCACCATTGAAGAACAGTAAGGAATACTCTCCCACCTCAGCCACTTCTTTCACAAAAGGTTGAGCCAAGAATTCTTCCTGCTTCAGGAGTTGGATCACCTGATTCTCAAAATCAGCCCATCTGTTAACAGGAATCTTCAGTGTATTTTTCGCTCCTCCGCTTACCACAGGCTTAATGACCAAGGTATCTGTCTTGATTTTTTGCATGATCCTACCCACATCTGGCTTTGAACCTTTTTCCAACAAAACACCTGCGATTGTAGGAAACCCCTTGGACTCGATCTCCATAAGATATCTCTTGTCGGAATTCCAACGGATCAGATCCAAATCATTTAATACCGGAAGCCTTAAAGCCTGTATTTGATCCATCCAAGCCAAAAATTCGGGATAATAATCAAAGTAATCCCAGACAGATTTGATCAATAAATGGGAAAAATTGGACCAATTCACTTCAGGGTCAGACCAAGCGACGATTTGATGAGAAAGCCCTAATTTCTTCAAAACTTGAGAAAGAAGTTGGTCTTCATCGATGGTATTGGCATCATAAGCACCGATGGAAAAATAGCTGACTATGGCAATATGGGGGTTCATAAGGGTAAATTTTGCCGCAAAACTAGATGATCTCCAAGATTCAAGTCCACCACTCCTCAAAAAATCCACCTGAACTCTTACTTTTGAGCTTTGAAGCACTATGAACCACCGAAAACTCGTCATCATTCCCACCTACAATGAACTGGAGAATATCCGGGAAATGGTGCTTGCTGTAATGGGACTTGAGGGAGAATTTGAACTCCTGATCATTGACGATGGATCTCCTGACGGAACCGCAAGTGTGGTAAAAAATCTTCAACAAGACTTTTCAAACAGACTTCACCTTTTGGAGAGAAAAGGAAAGTTAGGCTTGGGAACGGCTTATATCACCGGATTTAAATGGGCTTTGGATAGAGAGTACGATTTCATTTTTGAAATGGACTGCGATTTTTCCCACAATCCAAAAGATTTGATCCGACTATACGATGCCGTAAAAGATCGAGCTTTTGACCTTGCTATTGGATCACGCTACATCACGGGAGTAAATGTGGTCAATTGGCCGATAGGCAGAGTTTTGATGTCCTATTTCGCCAGCGTATATGTCAAATTTATTACAGGTCTTCCTATCAAAGATGCCACGGCTGGTTTTAAGTGCTATCACAAAAGTGTCTTGAAAGGAATCAATTTGGACGAAATTAGATTCATTGGCTATGCCTTCCAGATCGAAATGAAGTTCACAGCTTGGAAACTGGGATTCAAGTTGATCGAAGTTCCGATCATTTTCACGGACCGAACCAGAGGAGAATCCAAGATGAGCCCAAAAATCTTCAAGGAAGCGGTTTTTGGCGTGATTTGGATGAAAATCAAAAGTATTTTTTCCCCCTTTCGCCTCAATCAAAGCGAATAGACTTAATCGGGTCAACTCTGGAAATCACCAAAACAGGAATCCATAGTACCAAAGCAGTTAAAATCGCAATCCCAATATTCAACAGAATAAATACTGGCCAATTCCAATCAATGGGAACATAGCTCATATAGTAATTGGTCGGATCTAGTGGAATCAAGCGAAAGGTATCCTGCAAAAAGCCGATCCCTAAGCCAATAACATTTCCAATCACGAGCCCTCTTCCCAAAATCTTCATCCCATTCCAGAAAAATATTCTCCGGATTTGGGCATTTCGGGCTCCCATGGCCTTCAGCAATCCGATCATTTGAGTTCGCTCCATGATCAGGATAAACAAAATTGCTCCCATATTGAAAATGGCCACAAAGCCAATCAGAGAGATAAATACCACTACATTGGTATCAAGAAGGCTTAGCCAGTCAAAAATTTCCAGAAACCGATCCCGGCTATCAATCAACTTTAAGTCAAAATCCAATTTATTTTCTATCAAGGGCAAATATTCATCAGCCTTCAATGCATCATCCACAAAAATCTCCAGACCGCCCACTTGGTCCCTGTTCCATCCGTTGAGATTTCGGATAGTCTGAAGCTCCCCAATGACAATCTTTTCATCAAAATTCTCCAGATACGTCTCAAATATCCCAACCACTTCCACTCTTCTGAAGCGGGGAGGATCTTGGACAAAATAAAGGGTCACCCGATCACCTACATTCAGCAAGAGCTTATTAGCTACCAACTTACTCAGCATGACCTCATTACTAACACCGGAATCCGGAATAGTCAGTATCCGGCCTTCAACCAAGTATTTCTTAAATTCAAGCGTATCAAAATCCTTCCCTACCCCTTTCATCAGGATTCCTTCCACCTCTTCCTCTCCTTTCATCAGGGCTGCTTTATGTCCAAAGGACTGAATTCGCTGAATAAAGGGAAATTGATCTGAAGATTGAGTGAATTCTGACTGAAAAGAAAAAGGCGCCTCCTCAAAGGCATTGCTCATCTGAAAGCGCTGCACCTGAAAGTGTCCGGTAAAACTATACACCCGATCGGAAACGGTCTTTTGAAAGCCGCCCAAAATCATAAAGGCCAGAATGGCCACTCCTAAGCCCAAACCTAAACTGCCGACTGCAATGCGATGAATGGTCCCAGAAAAACCCCCGGCCTGTTTAAAACTGATTCTTTTGGCAATGAAATAGGAAAGGTTCAAGGGACTCGGTTAAATTTGTTTTTCACAACTCCCCGCAAATTAGCATGAAGCAAGCGAAAAATTCACTTCTGATCGGTTTTTTGGCCTTTTTTACTCTAACCCTGTTTACCCAAACTACCATTGCCCAGCAAGTTCTTGTAGGAGCTGAGCAATCCCACCTATACCTTCCCATACTTCAGGGAAAAAAGGTGGGATTGGTCGGCAACCAAACCTCCATCCTTCCCCAATCAGCCAATAAACATGTGGTAGATTTTCTTCTGGAAAATGGAATCGAGGTCAAAAAAGTATTTGTGCCGGAGCATGGATTCCGAGGCACGGCTGATGCGGGAGAAAAAGTAGACAACAGCGTAGACCAAAAGACCGGACTGCCTATCATTTCCCTATATGGAAACAATAAAAAGCCATCTGCTGAGCAGATCAAAGATCTGGACGTGGTGATTTTTGACCTTCAGGACGTGGGAACCCGCTTTTTCACTTACATCAGCACCATGCACTACGTGATGGAAGCCTGTGCAGAACAGGGAAAAAAGGTCATCATCTTTGACCGACCCAATCCCAACGGAGGCTACGTCGATGGTCCGATGCTGAAAAAAGGCTTTGAGTCCTTTGTGGGAATGCACCTTATCCCTGTAGTCCATGGACTTACCGTTGGCGAATTGGCTCAGATGATCAATGGGGAAAAGTGGCTCAAAGGAGGTTTGACCGTGGACTTGGAAGTGATTCCGGTTAAAAATTGGATCCATGCTCAAGCTTACAGCCTTCCCGTGAAGCCTTCACCAAATTTGCCGAGCGACTTAGCAATCAAACTCTATCCCAGCACCTGCTTTTTTGAGGGCACGGTGATGTCTTTGGGACGGGGCACCTATGATCCATTTCAGATGTACGGCTATCCCGATCCCAAATTCGGGACCTTCACCTTCACTCCTGTGAGTATCGACGGCATGTCCAAAACACCTCCTCACCAGGACAAACTTTGCTACGGTGTGGACCTTCGAGGAGAGTCTTTGGACCATCAATTCACTTTGAAATACATTCTTGATGCATATCAGAAATCAGGAATGAAAGAGAAGTTTTTCAATAATTTCTTCAATACCCTTGCTGGCACAGATGAGTTGAAAAAGCAGATTTTGGAAGGAAAAAGCGAAGCAGAAATCCGGGAAAGCTGGAAAGCAGGTTTGGAAGAATTCAAAAGGAAAAGAGAAAAGTATCTGATTTATAAGTGATTTCAAAATCAGAATTATAAACCCTAATCTCTGAACTAACGAATTTCCCCATGACAAATCCTCAAAAAATATCCATTCGATTTTTTGACGACCGGGAAGTGCGTGCCCTTTGGGATGAGACGAATTCCAAATGGTGGTTTTCTGTGTTGGATATCATTGCGGTACTGACCAATCAGGACGATTACAACAAAACCCGTAACTACTGGAAATACCTGAAATCCAAACTCAAGAAAGAAGGAAGTCAAGTGGTTAGTGATACTACCCAGTTGAAATTACTTGCACCTGATGGAAAAAAGCGACTTTCCGATATGCTTGACTACGAGGGAATTATTGCTTTGGGAAAAACCTTTCCTGGGACAAAAGCCAATCGATTTATCGAATGGTTTACCTACAGCGAGGAGACCATCGACGGCAAAAGCAAAACAAAAGCCTATGCCCTTTTTGGAAGTTCATTCATCAATGGCATCGAAGTAGGTACTACGAAGGGTCTGCAGCAAATCCATGCCTATCTGTTTGGAGGATTATATGATTTTGCAGGACAAATCAGACAAAAGAATATCTCCAAAGGCGGATTCCAATTCGCTATGGTGCAGTTTCTGGAGGCCACTTTGAAGCGAATAGATGAGATGCCCGAGCGTACCTTTGATGAAATCACAGACAAATACGTAGAAATGAATGTGGCCCATCCTTTCATGGAAGGTAACGGCAGAAGCGCACGCATTTGGCTGGATTTGATTTTGAAAAAACGTCTAAAAAAATGCGTGGACTGGAGTAAAATCGGAAAAACAGAATACATAAGCGCCATGATACTAAGTCCTGTCGATTCCACCCCTTTAAAAAACCTGCTTGAAAACGCCCTGACCGATGAGATTGACAGCAGAGAGATGTTTATGAAAGGAATTGATTACTCCTATTACTATGAGGAAATTGATTGACAAAGACTGCCTGAAAATTTGAATCCAAGCAGACAGATAAATTTTAATATTAACTACTATTTGGATTGAGGTCTTTTGAAAATCCAAAGTCCAAGATCCAACACCGAACTCCGAATGTCGAATAAAGAAGTAAAGTCAAAAGAAGACCTACGAATCATCTACATGGGCACGCCCGAATTCGCTGTGCCTGCATTGGAAAAACTGGTCAAAGCTGGATGGAATGTGGTCGGAGTCATTACAGCTCCAGATAAGCCTCAAGGCAGAGGCCAGAAACTAGTAGGTTCCCCAGTCAAGCAAGCTGCCGAGCAACTCGGACTTCACATCCTCCAACCGACCAATCTCAAAAATCCGGAATTCCAGCAGGAATTAAGAGACTTGAAAGCTGACCTTCAGATAGTAGTTGCCTTCCGGATGCTTCCTGAGTCCGTATGGAATATGCCGCCCTTGGGGACTTTCAATCTTCATGCTTCTCTTCTCCCTGATTATCGGGGTGCCGCTCCGATCAATTGGGCGATTATCAACGGAGAAACAGAAACCGGCGTCACTACCTTTTTCCTCAAGCATGAGATTGATACCGGAAGTATTATTTTTCAGGAAAAAGTAGCTATCCTCCCCGAAGACGATCTGGGTTCGCTCTATGAAAAATTGATGACCATCGGCTCTGAACTGGTGGTCAAAACGGTAGAATCCATTTCCAAAGGTGATGTTAATCCTTTGCCCCAAGAGGAGTCAAAGGCCCTTCATCATGCACCCAAGATCTTCAAGGAAACCGGGAAGATCGATTGGCATCAATCAGCGGAATCCATCCACAATTTGGTCAGGGGGCTATCACCCTATCCGGCAGCATGGACCGAGTTTCAGGGAAAGATCTGTAAGGTGTTCAAAACGGAGGTCTCAAAAAAAAGCCTTTCTGGCAAAGAACCGGGAATGTGGGAGTCCGATGGGAAAAGCTACTTGACCTTTCAATGTGGAGATGGAAGTCTGGAAGTAAAGGAACTTCAACTGGAAGGCAAAAAACGGATGAAAACCGAAGAGTTGCTGAGAGGATTAAAGTGGTGAAGTTTCTTTTAGCTATTTACTTTTTATCTGATTTTTAAGACATTGCTATAGATTTTTAAATTAAAAACTATGAAAAAGCTAATTTTAATCTGCACCATGGCAGGATTTGCCACTATCCTGCCGGCCCAGGCCCAACTCTTAAAGAAAATCCAGAGTGCGGCACAGAACGCAACTCAAAATGCCACAAGCCCAAAAACGGAAAAAGAGGGCAAATCTCCAATGGAAGGACTTTTGGGAGGCATGATGCAAGTAGCCGATACCGAATCAGCCTATGATTTCACCGGGTACATGATCATGGAAGTCACTTCAATCAGTAAAAAAGGTAAAGCTGAGCCGCCATCCCGGATCAATTACCTGCTGAGTGACAATTCGGAATTTATGGGAATGTCCTTCTCTGACCCAAAAACGCCCGAAAATATCACCACTACCATCATGGATGTGAAGAACCAAGCCATGGTCATATTGATGGATAATGAGGGGCAAAAAACCAGCCTTGCCATGAAAATGGACTACGACCAAATTCAGGCCCTAGTAGACGAGGAAGCTGACGATCAAATGGAAGAAGAAAACTATTCCATGACCAAAACCGGAAATAAAAAAGACATTCTAGGCTATGCCTGCGAAGAATACCTGGTCAAATCCGAAGACGGGCAGGGAAATTATTGGGTAACTGAAGAGCCAATTGAGGGATTTTCGATGTTTTCTCCCCAAAGCAATCCCATGGTTTCCAACAAAACAGTGGAAAAGTACCAATCCTACTTCTCTAACGCGCCTAAAGGAACCTTTCTGGAAATGATTTTCACTGACAACAACGGAGAAGTCACCGATATGAAAGTGGTGGAAATCCAGACTCGATCTCCCAAAAAATTCGATATGGCCTCCTATCCCAATGCTATGGCGGGCATGAACTAATCGGACTTTTCAGAATTTTCGGCATCTAAAGGGCAGATTTTTCTGCCCTTTTTCATTTTTTGAAAAGCAAGACTGGTAAATTCAGGAATCAAAACAAAACCAAGTGAAAATCATCCTTATTGCCGCTGTAGCCAGCAACCAAGTCATCGGTAAAGACAATCAACTCATCTGGAAATTATCCTCTGATCTTAAGCGGTTTAAAAATTTGACTTCAGGTCATTATATTTTGATGGGAAGAAAAACCTTCGAATCCCTAGGGAAACCCCTTCCCAATCGAACCCATTTGATTGTAACCAGAAACCCGGAATTTCATGCTCCTGAGGGACATTACTCCTTTCCCAACCTAGAGGAGGCAGTTGTCTTTTGCAACAAATTGGAGGTGGAAAAGCTTTTTATCATCGGTGGAGGGGAAATCTACAAACAGGCTCTTTCATTTTGCGACACACTAGAAATCACTGAAGTTCATGCTTATCCTGAGGGGGATACCTTTTTTCCGACCATTGATCCCAAGGATTGGGAAGAAACGGAAAGAGAAAACTTCACGGCCGATGAAAGAAATGAATTTCCCTACTCCTTTGTCACCTATGAAAAGAAAGCCAAGCCATGAATAAGCCAGTGATTTGGATTACAGGCGCTTCATCCGGGATCGGTGAGGCTACTGCCAAAGTATATTCCAAAAAAGGATTTGATGTTATTATTTCGGCCCGAAAGGAAAAAGAACTGGAGCGGGTAAAAAGTGAATGCCAGCATCCCGAAAGTATACGGGTTCTCCCACTAGACTTGACCGAAACCTCCCAAATGGATGCTAAGGTAAAGGAAGCCATCTCTTTTTTCGGAAAGATTGACATTCTCCTGCACAACGGGGGCATCAGCCAACGCTCCCTTGTACAGGAAACCAACCTTGAAGTGGACAGACGGCTCATGGAAGTGAATTTCTTCGGAACTGTGGCTTTGACCAAAGCGATTTTGCCCCATTTTGTTCAAAAAAGGAGTGGACAGTTTGGCGTAGTTACCTCTCTTGTAGGAAAGTTTGCCTCACCCTATCGGTCCTCTTATGCTGCTTCCAAGCATGCGCTGCATGGTTTTTTTGACACTCTGAGAGCCGAGCATCACCAAGACGGTATCGCCGTAACACTAATCTGCCCGGGATTTATCAAGACTCAAGTCTCCGTAAATGCACTCACCGGGGATGGATCTTCTTTGGGAAAAATGGATGAAGCTCAAGCCAAAGGGATGAGTCCTGGAGCTTGTGCGGTGGAGATTTTTTCAGCGATTTCCAAGAAGAAAGAAGAGGTACTGATCGGAGGAAAAGAAAAGTATGCCGTGTACCTCAAGCGATTTTTTCCTGGTATTTTCTCAAAAATTCTACGCAAAGCCAAGGTCAGGTAATCAAAAAGACATTCTCAATTTTTCCAAGAACCTATTCTCCTCAAAAGAATCAAGCATTAAAACATCACCCTAAATAACAAAGCGAGTAAATGAAACTTGTACGTGCTGAAATCATCGCAATCGGAGATGAACTTCTCTATGGACAAATCATGGATACCAATTCCCATTGGATCAGTCAAGAACTGGATTTGGTCGGAGTAAAAGTGGTCAGGAAAACCACGGTGGGAGATAATCGGGCAGATATTCTCGCTGCTTTTGCGGCTGCCGAAGAAAGAGCCGACCTGATATTGATCACGGGGGGATTGGGACCGACCCAAGATGACCTGACCAAGCCACTTTTGGCAGAGTACTTTGGCTGTGAAGTTGTAGAATTTCCCCAGGCAGTGGAAGCTGTCACTTCCTTTTTTAAGCGAAGAGGTAGAGAAATGACCCCACTCAATATTCTGCAAGGCCATCTTCCCTCCTGCTGCACCTATGTGCCCAATGAGGTGGGGACTGCTCCGGGAATGTGGTTTGAGCGAGGAGGGAAATACTGGATGTCTATGCCGGGGGTGCCTCATGAGATGAAGAAGCTCATGAAGGATTTTGTTTTACCCACTTTACCCAAAGTGGTGGCATTGCCTGTTATCTATCACAAAGTAATCAAGACGGTGGGCATTGGTGAGAGCTGGCTTGCTGACCTGATCAAAGATTGGGAAAACAACCTTCCGGAACATATTCGGCTTGCCTACCTTCCCTCCTTGGGTCATGTCAAATTGCGATTGACTGCCTTTGGAGACAATCTGAAGACCCTCGAGCAGGAGGTAGAAGTGCAAATCAGGCTGGTCATTCCGATCATCGATAAGTATGTGTATGGCTTCAATTCCGAAACCTTGGAGACTGCCATTGGAAAACTTTTGAAGAACGCAGGGAAAACTCTAGCTTTAGCCGAGAGTTGCTCAGGAGGCTATGTTTCCCACTTGGTTACCACTGTACCAGGCAGCTCAGCCTACTTTCAAGGTTCGGTTGTCCCCTACCACAATCAGTTCAAGGAGTCCGTTTTGGGAGTAAAATCCAAAACCTTGGAAACCTTCGGGGCCGTAAGTGAGGAAACTGTGCAGGAAATGGCAGCTGGAGTCAGAAAGCTGTTCAATGCTGATTTTGGTCTTTCCAGTAGCGGAGTAGCGGGCCCGGATGGTGGCTCTGAGGAAAAGCCAGTGGGGACCGTTTGGATTGCCTGTGCCGGAGAAGATTTCATGGAAACCAGAAAACTTCAATTGACTCAGGACAGAATGTTGAATATCCAACTGACCGGTGTGGCAGTCTTGAATTTATTGAGAATGTGCTTTTCCAGAAAAGACAAATAAAATTTTATAAGAAAGGTTTGGGAAGGTATTCGATAAAATTTAATTTTAAAACTTGAATATAAACCCAATTTAATTACCAAATACGATATGGCAAGTGTAGAAATGCTAATGCCCAAAATGGGTGAAAGTATCATAGAAGGCACCATTTTGACCTGGCTTAAAAAAGAGGGAGACCCCATCGAGGCGGATGAGTCTGTCCTGGAAGTAGCTACAGACAAGGTGGATACCGAAGTACCTGCCACCCATGGTGGGGTTTTGAAAAAAATTCTTGCAAAAGAAGGAGATGTAGTAGCTGTAGGCGCTCCAATAGCCATTATTGAGACCAACCAAGAAGTAGAAGCTTCAGCTCCTAAATCAGAAGCCCCATCTTCAGCAAAAGAAGAATTGGTAGCTGCTGCACCTGCGCATACTGCTTCTTTGATTTCCAAAGCCGAGTCAGAAACCACAGGTCCGGCTGAAGACGGAAGATTCTATTCCCCCTTGGTCAAAAGCATGGCTAAAGAAGAGGGGATTTCTGCTTCCGAGCTTTCGGCTATCCCAGGAACGGGCAAGGATGGTCGTGTCACCAAGCAGGATATGGTGGATTACCTCAGCAAAAGAGGAGAAAAGGCGCCAGAACCAATCCCAGCTTCACCAGCACCATCCATTTCTGCTCCAAAGGTACAAGTCAGCATTTCGGCTTCCGACGAAATCATCGAAATGGATCGCATGCGAAAAATCATCGCGCAGCGAATGGTCGAATCCAAGCGAATTTCAGCTCATGTGACCTCATTCGTGGAGGCGGATATGACTGCCATTGTTCTTTGGAGAGAAAGAAACAAAGAAGCATACAAAAAGAAATATGGAGAAGGAATCACCTTTACCCCATTCTTCATCGAAGCAGTGGCCAAAGCCATTCGTGATTTCCCAATGATCAATATCTCCGTGGATGGAGAGCGAATCATCAAGAAAAAAGACATCAATATCGGGATGGCAGTAGCCTTGCCATCAGGTAATCTGATTGTCCCGGTCATTAAAAATGCAGATCAGCTCAACCTCGTTGGCATATCTAAGGCAGTCAATGACTTGGCCAACAGAGCCAGAACCAATAAGTTAACAGCCGACGACCTTTCAGGAGGAACCTATTCCGTATCCAATGTGGGTTCCTTCGGAAATGTGATGGGTACTCCGATCATTCCTCAGCCTCAGGTAGCCATCTTAGCTGTGGGTGCTATCGTCAAAAAGCCTGCAGTGATAGAAACTCCAACCGGGGATGTGATTGCGATCCGACATAAAATGTTCCTATCTCACTCCTATGACCACCGGGTGGTAGACGGAGCATTGGGAGGAATGTTTGTCCGCCGGGTAGCGGATTACCTTGAAGCATTTGACATGAATACCACTTTGTGATTTGATTAAAAATCAGACCTAAAAGAGGCTGTCTAAAAAGTAGGGGTTGTCACATTGAACACTTGAGAAACGAGAGTTTCGAGATCCAAATGTACTCCAAATAACTGGAAATGGCCTTCGACTCCTGTCACCCTGAGCGAAGTCGAAGGGTCAGGCTGACAACGAAACGATTTATTAGACAGCCTCTTTTTCTTTTAGGAGATTTCTTCTCCTCTGACTTTCCTGAAGTAAAACTCCAGCTTGTCGGCTAGGACCGCGAGTCGGATGGGTTTGGTGAGGTAGTCATCCATCCCTGCCTTCAAGGCCTCTTTTTGATCTTCTTCAAAAACATTGGCTGAAAGCCCAATAATAATCAGTCCTTTCTTGTCTTTGAGCTTTCTGATTTCACGGGTAGCTTCCAATCCGTTCATATCGGGCATTTGCACATCCATGAGCACCACGTCAAAATCTCTATCCTGTACTTTTTCTACCGCCTCTTTCCCGCTTTTTACGGTCTCATATTGGAAGCCCAACTGTTCAAACATCAAGGTCATCAACTGCTGATTGAGTTCATTATCCTCCGCTAAAAGCACCCGAAGAGGAAATTCCGCCCCCATTTCTTTGACATCTTTCCAAGTCAATCCCTGATTGCCTCCGGGATGCACTTCCTTTTCTGATTTTTTGACCATAATCGAGAAGGCAAACTTGGAGCCATGGCCGAGTTTGCTTTCGATTTTCAATTCACCACCCAGAAGTTCGATCATCCGCTTGGCTATCGCCAAACCCAGACCTGTACCGGGAAAAATCTTGGAAATGGAGCTATCTACCTGGTAGAAAGGCTGGGTTAAATGGTGAATATTTTCCTCCGAAATCCCAATACCCGTATCCTGAACCTCGTAACTTAAAAAATACAAATCCGACCCAATATCCTCCATGCCCAACTGAACCGTCACCTGACCTCCTTCCGGGGTAAACTTGAGCGCATTTCCTATCAGATTGAGAAGTATCTGGTTGATCTTATTCTTGTCTCCTTCAAAGACCAAATTTTTGGTATAAGTAACCGAAACGTTCAAGTTGATCCCTTTTTTCTTTGCCAATCCAGAAAGCATTTCTTTCTGAACATGAATTTCTTTTGCCGGATCAAAGATCTCTTTATTAATCTCAATTTTCCCTGACTCGATTTTGGAATAGTCCAAAATATCCCGAATAATATCCAAAAGGGTGTTGCCAGAGTTTTTGATTATTTCCACATACTGCTTTTGGATTTGGCCCAATTTGGTTCCTTCGAGCAAGTCGATTATCCCCAAAAGTCCATTCATCGGTGTGCGGATTTCATGACTCATATTGGCCAAAAACTGGGACTTGGCCTGACTGGCTTGGTCTGCTGCATTCATCGCTTCTACCAATCCCTTTTCCCATATTTTCTGACTGGTAATATCTCTGGATAGGGACATGACCTGATTGTCATCCAAAAAGAAAAAACGCATCTCGTAGTGTTTTTCACCCATTGGAGAATTCCAAAAGACCTGAACAGTCTGAATTTTTCTGGTTTGAATAGCTTTCTTGAATGCTCCGGTGACGAGCTCTCCCTGATTGTGAGGTACGATTTCAGAAATATTTCTTCCCAAGGTTTCTTTGGCTGTAGCCAAAAGTGCCTCAGTATCCATGACATGAAAGTCCACCACAATTCCTTCTCTGTTGTAAATGAAAATAGTGTCCGGTATATTTTTAATCAGGTTTTTCAGACGAGTCTCGCTCTGCAGGATTTCTTGCTGAGCCAAATACTGCTTGGTAATATCAATCCCTAGCCCGAAGCCTCTTTCAAATCTTCCCTCATCATTAAAAATAACTTTGGTGAATACCCGAACTCTGATTTTTTCTCCGTTTGGCTTGACAAAATCCGATTCCAAATCAACAAGATCTTTACCCTGAGCCACCAACTCCATCACCTTGGCTTTTACCTGGTTAGCCTCGGGATGATTGGAGTCTTTCTTGAAGGAAAAAATAAAGTCTTCTCTAGTGTGACCTAATATTTCCTCCACCTGCTCACTTACTTCCGTAATCTGTCCTAGGTAATCATGAAAAAACACAAAACCCTTCAATTCTTTCAAAAGGAGGTTCTGCTGCTCGAACAGAGAGGAAATTTCCTCCAAGTTCTTTTCCCGAAGTCGGTCTGCCTTAAATTTACTTTTAAGAGAAAAAATAAACACGGCGATCATTCCAACCAGGAGAAATGCTAGAATGAAAAAGACAAAAAGATAGGTGGAATATATCCCTGAAGTGAGGTTCTCGCTAGGCACCAAAAAGATCAGTGCAGCATTTCCCATGGATGGGGAAAAATTAAATGGGTATTGGGCAAGAGTACCGGAGACCTTGCCCTTAACCCCATCATTCCAGGTAGCTGGATAAATCCCCTTTAAGCCGATGGAAATATCTTCCATAGCCAACCGAACTGCTTCTTGGTCAGAAGACAAAAAGATACTGTCTCTTCCTTGATCCAGAGAAACCAAGTTTTCATCGAAATACAGAAACTTTTCCCCTCCCTGATCCAAATAGAATATCGAGACATACCCTCTGGAAAACTTGGGCAAGTTCAAATTAAAAACGAACTCAACGCCTTCCCGCTCGAGGTGGATGAAGCTTTCAAGTCCTCCTGATTTGGGTAATCCTTCTGAGACTTTCTGTGCCAAAAAGTCATTTCGGGAAGTCAGAGAAAACAACAAAACCGAGTCTCCCAGATCCATCCATAGGTTATCGATCATTCCAGGAAATGCATTAAACAGCTGCCGGGTAGTTCTGACCAAGCGATCCGGGTTAGCCTTCAACTCATTCAAACGATCTGCAACGTTATCCGCAAAAAAACCGGTCTCTGACAAAAACCTGTCCACTTCCGATTCCAGTCCTCTTGAAGCCAAGGCCGTCTGTTGACTCAAAAAATCCTTTCTCGATTGCACTTGAGTTTGATAAATGGCATTGAAAAAGCTAAACCCAAGGAAAATCACCATAAAAATCAAGGTAGAACCCACAGCAGTGAGCAAAAAGAAATTAGAGCGTTTCAGGGGACTGGCCATCAGCTATTGGGTATGATTTGGATCATGTACCAGTCAATTTCCTCAAATGGAAGACAAAGGGCTACTTTCAGGTTTTTTTCTTCATTGAATTCGAAAACCTTTTTTTTGTTCAATAGAAACTCCTGAGCCATTTTCCTGACTTCTTTGCTTCTGCTTTGAAAAAGATTGAAGTCGGATACCCGAAAATTCTCTGATTTGACTGTCTCCCGATAGACATGATTCTTAAGCGGAGGCATGCTGATCGTCTCAATAGCTCCTGCCTTACCCGCAACGATATCTCCCTTGGCATTGACCAAAAGATACTCCCCATCGTAGTCCTGCAAATAGGTATAAATCACATCATCAACCGTAAAATCCACGCCTAAAACTGCAAAAAGGGAGTTGTCTTTATAAATGGGATGGACTAAGGAAACAATCCACCCTCTGCCTGCCGGATCTACATAGGCATCGGGAATCCAGACCAAGCCTTTGTTTGGATTGTTTATCTCGTTGGCCGCGTAGTAAAAATTAAATTGGGTGACGTCAATGTTCGGATCTACAATATTTTTATGGTCATAGCAAGGGTACACCCTGCTGACTTGGAGTGCAGAGTTGCTGTAAACCTGAGCCACCAGCTCATTTCTTTTGACAAATTGTGCAAAATGGACATCCAAAAAGTTGGTGGCCGCCACTTCCTGAAGGGCCTGCTCCCGATCGGAGGTTGTATTTAAGATAATTATAGAGCTTTTGGTTGAGTCCAAGCCAGGAGTGGCCGTGGAAAACGGACCTTCAATCAGATACTTATCGTAATCCGCAAAGGTCAACAAGGAATCAAATCTGGCAATTTGATCCTCATAAAAGTGGGCCAGCGAATCCAAGCTCTGACTCATGAAAGCCCCCTGATCTTCCAATCGATCCACCATTTCTTCCAGATCCGAAAATTCTTCTTGAAAAGATTTCTGGGGCAAAAAACTGCAGGAACAAACTCCAAGGCCCAAAAACAAAAGATTCAGGTAATTTTTCATATTCCCCCGCTTGCGTGAAAGGGAAATTATAAATTTTCCACTTGGGCACGAAAGGTTTTTCCCATTTCTTCAAATCTTTGAACCACTAAGTCGAAAAAGGTACCCTTCCAAAAAGCCTCCAAATCGGACTCATCCAGAACATCCATTTCACTCAACTTGAAAGTCTGCTCAAGTGGCCCCAACTCAAATTTGATCAGATACTTATTATTCCAGGAGAAAACGCTGACTCTAACCTCTTCCTTCAAAAATTCCTTGACTACCCTCATTATTGCCTCCTGACTTCAGATGTGAAAGTAATTGTGGATTTGAGTGAAGAAGCCACAGAGCAGTATTTTTCTACCGATAACGCGATCACTTTGGCAAACTCTTCCTCTGTGGCGTTGGGAGAAACAATCACAAATTTCAATTCAATATCTGTGAAAAAAGCAGGCACCCCCTCATTTCTGATTCCCTCTACCTCGACAAAGAAATCGACGATTTCTCTGCGCTTCTTTTTCATCATCAATACGGCATCCACAGAAGCACAGCCTCCCAAGGCTGATAGCAGCAAATCCATGGGGGATTGAGCATGCTTATGCTCAGGATCATACATATCGATATTGACCAAGTTTCCCTGAGGATTACGGGATTCATATTCCAAGTCCGCCTTCATACGGACGGTGACGTTACGTTTGTTTCCAGCCATTTTTATTTACGATTTACGACATTTTCGATGTCGGAATTTTGATTTCGGAATTTTGATTTCGGATTTCGGATTTTGTAGAAATTTTAAATCCCAAATTCTATTTTTTAAAGTTTAAAAGGTAATTCCTGCTTTCGAAAAAGCGGGATAACCCTTGTTTAGTTTTGCTGTTTGTTGTGCTGCTTCTTCAGAAGTAGCACTCGAACAATATTCTAGCGTCTTCTGCCTAACGTCTTGTATCTAGACTCTTGTTTCTTAATTCAGCCCTTTTTCTAATTTCAGACTTCAGCCTTCTGCATTGAATTACATATTCCTTCGATACTGACCACCTACTTCATACAAAGCATTGGTAATCTGCCCCAAGGAACAATACTTTGCCGCTTCCATGAGCTTTTCAAAGACATTCTCATTTTGGACTGCGGCCTTTTTGAGTCCGGATAGTTGCTCTTTTTCCTTGCCTGAATAGGCCTGATGAAGATTGTTCAAGGTTTGAATCTGAGCTTCTTTTTCTTCCAAAGTGGCACGGATTACCTCTCCCGGGATAATCGTCGGAGAGCCCTCACTAGAAAGGAAAGTATTGACGCCGATAATGGGATATTCACCGGTATGCTTTAGCATTTCATAGTGCAAACTTTCTTCCTGGATTTTGCCCCGTTGATACATGGTCTCCATCGCTCCCAAAACCCCTCCTCGCTCAGTGATGCGATCAAATTCCAAATACACAGCCTCCTCGACCAAATCGGTCAATTCTTCAATGATGAAAGAACCCTGAAGCGGGTTTTCATTTTTGGCCAGACCCAATTCCTTATTGATAATCAATTGGATAGCCATCGCACGGCGAACCGATGCTTCAGTAGGCGTTGTAATCGCTTCGTCGTAGGCATTGGTGTGCAGGGAGTTGCAGTTGTCATAAATCGCATACAATGCCTGGAGCGTAGTCCGGATATCATTGAAATCAATTTCCTGCGCGTGAAGTGATCTACCTGAAGTCTGAATATGGTATTTCAGCATCTGAGAACGCTCATTGGCACCATACTTAAGTTTCATGGCTTTTGCCCAGATTCTTCTTGCCACCCTGCCGATCACTGCATACTCAGGATCGATTCCGTTGGAAAAAAAGAAGGAAAGGTTGGGAGCGAAATCATTGATATTCATTCCTCTGGATACATAATACTCCACATACGTGAACCCATTGGAAAGAGTCAATGCCAATTGGGTGATCGGATTCGCTCCTGCCTCGGCAATATGGTAGCCTGAAATGGAAACGGAATAGAAATTCCTGACCCTGTTTTCAATAAAATATTGCTGCACATCTCCCATCAATCGAAGTGAAAACTCCGTGGAGAAAATACAGGTATTTTGTGCCTGATCTTCTTTGAGAATATCCGCTTGGACGGTTCCTCTTACTTTGGAAAGGGTGTCTGCCTTGATCTTTTGGTAAACATCCGCAGGCAATACCTGATCTCCGGTCACACCCAAAAGCATCAATCCCAGCCCATCATTTCCTTCCGGGATCGGGGCATTGTACTCAGGTCTTGGAAGGCCTTTCTCATTATAAATCGCTTCAATTTTAGATTCAACTTCGGCTTCGAGTCCATTGGCTTTGATATAGACTTCGCACTGCTGATCAATGGCTGCATTCATAAAAAAGGCTGTCATCGTAGCTGCAGGTCCATTGATCGTCATGGAAACTGAAGTCATAGGGTCAACCAGATTAAATCCGGAGTATAACTTCTTGGCATCGTCCAGGCAGCAGATATTTACCCCGGAGTTCCCGATTTTCCCATAGATATCCGGACGGTAATCCGGATCCTCTCCATACAAGGTCACCGAATCAAAAGCGGTAGAAAGACGCTTGGCAGGCATATCCTTGGACACATAGTGAAAGCGCTTGTTGGTTCGCTCTGGACCGCCCTCACCTGCAAACATCCGTGTTGGGTCTTCTCCCTCTCTTTTGAAAGGAAATACGCCGGAAGTGTAGGGAAACTGACCGGGAACATTTTCTCTCAAGCCCCATTTGAGTAATTCTCCCCAAGCTTCATATTTCGGAAGAGCAACCTTAGGAATTCTGGAATTGGAAAGGGAAGTGCTGTAGGTTTTTACTTTCAACTCCTTGTCACGGACTTTAAACACATAGAAATCATCCGAATACCGGGCCGATTCTGTCGCCCAATCTTCCAACCATTTTTTGTTTTTGGGATCCAGATTAAGCTCGACTTGAGCATAGACCTCCTGCAGTTCCTTCAGAAGGCGGTCCTGATCCCCAACTTTAGCCTTACGAATAGCCTCCATGGACTTTTGTATGGAATAGAGTTGCTGAGCAATTTCTTTTTGCTCCTCTACCCACTTGTCGTAGTTGCGGTTTACTTCCGTGATTTCGCTGAGGTACCGGGTGCGCGCAGGCGGGATGATGTAAATCTTCTCAGATGTACCCGCTGTGAGTTCAAATGTGCTTTCCCAACCCGGGAATTTATCATTGACCTTGCCTATGATTGCCCGATACAGCTGATTCATTCCGGGATCATTGAATTGGGAGGCAATCGTGCCAAAAACTGGAATGTCCTCATCGGCAGTTTCCCAAAGGTTATGATTGCGCTTGTATTGCTTTTTCACATCCCTGATAGCGTCCAAAGCTCCCCGCTTATCAAACTTGTTGAGGGCGATCACGTCAGCAAAGTCCAGCATATCGATCTTTTCCAATTGGGAAGCCGCTCCATATTCAGGAGTCATCACATAGAGGGAAAGATCAGAATGCTCGATAATCTCCGTATCGGACTGTCCTATCCCGGAGGTTTCCAAGATGATTAGGTCAAACCCAGCAGCCTTTACCGTATCTACTGCATCCTGAACGTACTTGGAAAGAGCCAAATTGGACTGCCTCGTAGCCAAAGAGCGCATAAACACCCGGGGATGGTGGATAGAATTCATTCGGATTCGATCGCCCAAGAGTGCTCCACCGGTTTTCCTTTTTGAAGGATCCACAGAGATGATCGCCATGGTCTTGTCCTCAAAGTCAAGGATAAATCGTCGTACCAATTCATCTACCAGAGAGGATTTACCCGCTCCACCCGTTCCGGTTATTCCCAATACAGGTGTATTTTTTGCTTGGCTTTCTTTTCTCACCTGCTCCAGCAGTCCTGTAGAACTCTCAGGGAAGTTTTCAAAGGCAGAGATGGCTCTTGCCACACTTCCTTTGATCTCTTTATTCAGCTCAAAATCCTTTGCCAACTTATCCCCAATAGGAAAATCGCACTTCTGAACCAAATCATTGATCATACCCTGCAAACCCATGGCCCTTCCGTCATCGGGAGAATAGATGCGGGTAATACCATAGCCATGCAGTTCTTTAATTTCCTCAGGAAGGATGGTTCCTCCTCCCCCACCAAAAATCTGAATGTGTCCAGCTCCTTTTTCTCGTAACAGATCATACATGTACTTGAAAAATTCTACGTGACCTCCCTGATAGGAAGTGATGGCTATGGCCTGTACATCTTCCTGAATGGCACAATCAACGATTTCCTGCACAGAGCGATTATGTCCAAGGTGAATCACCTCGCAGCCTGTGGATTGGATGATTCTCCGCATAATATTGATCGCTGCATCATGCCCATCAAAGAGCGATGCTGCGGTCACTATCCGGATGTGATTTTTGGGTTTGTAAATCTCAGTTGGTAAAGTCATGATTTTGGGTTTCTATTCGGAATAGACAGTATTTAGGGCAAAAAACAGATCAGTTTCTGCGCCTGCGAATATAAGGATTTTCACTCATGCAGGATTTTCCGGATATGTAAAAACAGAATTTTATTTGGTTTTGAAGAAAAATTTTATCCTAGGAAATCGATTGATTTTTCCGGATGAGGACCAGAACCGTCCAAACCTGTTTTGAAATAGAAACCTTCTCCTTAGTTTAGTAAGGCATTCCACCCAAAACATAGCCTATGTCATCCAAAAACTACGCTTTTTTTGTCTCCATCACGGCCGCGTTAGGCGGCTTTTTATTTGGCTTTGATACCGCAGTCATCTCGGGAGCTGAGCGGGATATTCAGGAAGTCTGGCAGCTTAGTGATTGGATACATGGCCTGGCCATTGCCTCTGCACTCTACGGCACAGTGATCGGGGCGTTGTTTGGGGGTATTCCGGCTGACCGAATGGGCAGGAAAAAGAGCTTGCTTTGGATTGGTCTTTTCTACTTCATTTCTGCTTTGGGTTCTGCTATTGCTTGGGACATCACTTCCTTTACCCTTTTTCGATTCTTGGGTGGTTTGGGCGTAGGGGCTTCCTCCGTGGTAGCTCCGATGTACATTTCTGAGATAGCTCCAGCCAAAAACAGAGGTTTGCTGGTTGCGCTTTATCAGTTCAACATTGTATTTGGAATCGTCATGGCCTATGTGTCCAATTACCTGATCGGAACGGCCGGATTGGCAGAGGACTGGAGATGGATGCTGGGTGTGGAAGCGATTCCCGCCTTGATCTATAGCTTGATGATTTTCAGTATTCCGGAAAGCCCGAGATGGTTGATTGCCAAGTTCAACGATCAGATCAAAGCGAGAGAAATCCTCACCCGTACAGACCCGGAAGGTGTAGATGAAGCGATCAGACTGGCAATTGCCGAAGAAAAAAACATAAGGCAAAAGGCTGGTTTCGGTGCTTTGTTCAGTCCCAGATTCTTTTCCAGCACCTTACTGGCCGTTTTGATCGCCTTTTTCAACCAAGTATCCGGCATCAACGCCATCATCTACTTTGCTCCGAGAATCTTTGAGATGGCCGGTATTTCCACCGAAAATGCCCTGATCTCTACTATAGGAATCGGCTTGACCAATCTCTTTGCCACCTTCTTGGGACTGTATCTCATTGACCGACTAGGTAGGAAAAAGCTCATGTATATCGGCTCCTTTGGCTACATCATTTCTCTAAGCTTGATGGCCTATAATTTTCTCGGTCCGGGAATTCCTTCTTTCTGGCTTCCGATTTTTGTTTTTGGGTTTATCGCATCTCACGCTGTAGGACAGGGATCGGTCATTTGGGTATTCATCTCAGAGATGTTTCCGAATGAGCTAAGAGCCTCCGGTCAGTCATTGGGCTCGTTTACCCATTGGATTTTGGCAGCGGTCATCGCCAATGTTTTCCCCTTCTTTGCCAACAGGTTTGGACCGGGGTATATATTCGCTTTCTTCTGCGGGATGATGATTCTTCAATTGCTTTGGGTTTGGCTGAAAATGCCTGAGACCAAAGGAAGATCTCTGGAAGAAATTCAACAAGACTTACAAAAAAACCATGTCTAATTGCGTCGTAGTTTTCGGAGAAATGCTTTGGGACTGCCTGCCTTCCGGTCCAGTAGCTGGAGGAGCTCCCATGAATGTTGCACTTAATTTGCACCAGTTGGGCATGGATGTCCGGCTGATTTCAGCCGTGGGCGAGGACGAAGACGGAGATCGTCTCTTGGAATTTCTCGGCTCTTTCGGACTTCCTCTGGATTTTATCCAAATCAAAAAAAACCACCCCACCTCCAAGGTACTGGTAGACGACTTTGATCCAGAAAATATCAAATACAACATCCTTACCCATGTGGCCTGGGACTACCTGGAGTGGTCAGAGCAGCTAAGCCAGGCAGTAGAAAAGGCCGATGCATTTGTTTTTGGAACTTTAGGAGTTAGAAATCCCGAAAGTCTAAAAACACTACTCAAGCTGCTCCATCATAAGACTTTACGGGTTTTTGATGCCAATCTTCGTCCTCCATTTTATGATTTTGAGGTGATTGAGACCCTTTTGGGTTTTGCGGATATTTTGAAAATCAATGAGGATGAACTGGAGATTTTTGCAGACTATTTCAAAACAGAACCGACGATCTCCGGACTTTGTGAATACTTGGATCAGCATTTCCCCATCGACCTCATCTGCGTTACCCGTGGATCCAAAGGAGCTGTCATTTACCAAAAAGGAAAAATCATTGAGCATCCGGGATATCAGGTGAAATTTCAGGATTCCATCGGAGCCGGAGATGCTTTTTTGAGTGGTTTTGTAAAAAAATATCTGGAGAAATCCACTCCCGAGGAAACTTTGGACTTTGCCTGCAAACTCGGCGGATTCGTTGCTACTCAAAAAGGTGGAACTCCGAAATACACCGAAGAGGAAGTCCTTCGGACAATAAAGTAATTGGCTATTGCAAAACCTCCTTTAGCGTTGCGGTATGCATTCCAATATGGTACCAATCGGATATCTCTAGCTCCAATATTCCCATCATTCCGGGACTCAAGCCCCTGTAATCACCGTCCGAAAGATGGGCCATCAGCAAACTGATCGTGGGATTGTGACCTACAAGAAGGCAGGTTTGGACCTCAGCAGGTGTGTTTTCAAGCAAATTGACCAACACTTCCAAGGAGGCTGAATAGATTTCCTTCTCATAGATTTCCTCATGTATCGGAAGGTATGCCTTAATGATTTCCGCCGTTTCCCGGGTTCGAGTGGCAGAAGAACAGTACATTCTGTCTATGGTCAAGCCTTTGGATTGGAGCAGAATACCAAGACGATGCAGATTTTCTTTTCCCCTTTGAGTCAGCTGACGCTGAAAATCTATCCCATCAGAAAATCCCGCTTCACCATGACGTAAAAGAATTAATTGCTTCATATTAAATTCGGTTTTCCTTAAAAATCAGTGAATTCAAGTCACAAATATCCAACCAAAACGGATCCCTTGGGATTTATAATATTTGGAGGAGAAATAAAGGCCTTCTATTTTTAGCCCCTGATGACCGATCTCTCGGTATCTTAAATTTAGCTTTTTATGTCAAAAAATCTTGTAATCGTCGAGTCTCCCGCCAAAGCCAAAACCATTGAAGGCTATCTGGGCAAAGACTTTAAGGTAGTCTCCAGCTATGGACATGTCCGGGACCTGCCAAAAGGAGACAAAGCGATCGATATCAAAAACCGATTTAAACCTACCTACGAGGTCACAGCAGATAAAAAAGAGGTAATCAAGAACCTTAAAAATCTGGCCAAAGACGCAGAAATGGTCTACCTCGCAAGTGACGATGACCGGGAGGGAGAGGCTATTTCCTGGCATCTCAAAGAAGTCTTGAAGCTAGAAGAAGACCGAACCAAACGGATTGTTTTTCGGGAGATCACCAAAAACGCCATCTCCAAAGCCATAGAAAACCCAAGAGGTATTGACTATGACCTCGTCAATGCACAGCAGGCCCGCCGAATCCTCGACCGATTGGTGGGGTTTGAGCTTTCTCCTATCCTTTGGAAAAAAATCAAAACCGGTCTCTCAGCCGGTCGGGTGCAGTCAGTCGCAGTTCGCCTGATTGTGGAAAGGGAGCGGGAAATCGAAGCCCACCAAGCTAAATCCTCCTTCCGAATCACTGCGATTTTTGAAGTAGAAGGAAAAACATTCCAAGCCGAACTGCCAAAGAAATTTGAGACAAAAGCAGAGGCTGAGGAGTTTCTGAAAAACTGTCTTCAGGCTGAATTCTCCGTTGCCAATCTAGAGAAGAAGCCAGCCAAAAAATCTCCTGCTGCTCCATTTACCACTTCCACCCTTCAGCAGGAAGCGTCCAGAAAGTTGTACTTTTCTGTGGCACAAACCATGTCAGTAGCCCAAAAGCTTTACGAGGCGGGGAAAATCACTTACATGCGAACCGACAGCACCAACCTCTCTCAGGAGGCATTGTCAGGCGCCAAAAATGCGATTGAATCCGCTTTTGGGTCTTCCTACCACAAATCCAGGCTGTATTCCACCAAAAGCGAAAGTGCTCAGGAAGCTCACGAAGCCATTCGCCCCACAGACTTTTCTCAAAGTCAGGTTGCTGGGGACCGAAACGAACAGCGGCTTTACGAACTGATCTGGAAAAGAGCCATCGCCTCGCAAATGGCGGATGCCGAACTTGAACGAACCACTATCACAATCGGTATCTCCAACTCCCAGCTCAATTTGGTAGCCAATGGAGAAGTGATCAAATTCGATGGATTTCTGAAGGTATATCTGGAAGACACAGACGACGAACCGGAAGAGGAAGATGCAGGTGACAAGTCTTTGCTTCCTCCTTTGAGCATTGGTCAAGATCTAAAGCTGAGGGAAATGAAAGGCCGGGAGTCCTTTACCCGGGCTGCGCCGAGATATACAGAAGCTTCCCTGGTCAAAAAACTGGAAGAGTTGGGCATAGGCCGTCCATCTACCTACGCACCGACCATTTCCACAATTCAAAAGAGAGACTATGTCGTAAAAGAATCACGGGACGGTACGCCGAGGAATTATGTGGAGATGATCATTTCCGGAGGAAACTTCAAAGAGGCTACCAAAACCGAAAATACAGGAGCCGAGAAAAACAAACTCTTCCCCACCAATATCGCCATGGTAGTCAATGACTTCCTCGTTGAGCATTTTCCCAATGTGATCGATTTCAACTTCACTGCGAAGGTGGAAAAGGAGTTTGATGAGATTGCAGCCGGGGGACAGGATTGGCAGGATATGATTGATGGGTTTTATGGGAAGTTTCACCACAGCGTGGAAGAGACCGAGCAAGTCTCCCGTCAGGATGTCAATACCAGTCGCCTGATCGGTAAGCATCCAGAAAGCGGTAAAAATGTCTATGCCCGTTTGGGTCGTTTTGGTCCACTCGTGCAGATCGGAGAAAATGAGGATGAGGACAAGCAGTTTGCAAGTCTGAAAAAAGGGCAATTTATCGAAAATGTATCCATGGATGATGCCCTCGAGCTCTTCAAACTTCCTAGAGAGGTTGGCTATTTCGAAGACAAGAAGATGACCGCTGCCATTGGAAGATTCGGCCCTTACATCCGGCACGACAACGCCTTTTTCTCCCTCAAAAAAGAACAGGATCCCCTATCCATCACTGAGGAAGAAGCCATCGAACTGATCCAAGCCAAGCGGGAAGCAGATGCCAACAAACACATCAAAACCTTTGATGAAAATCCGGATATCCAAGTGCTCAACGGAAGATGGGGACCTTACATCAAGTTTGGCAAGAACAACTACAAGATCCCGAAGGGCAAAGAAGCCGAAAAGCTTACCTATGCGGAGACGATAGAGATTATCGAAGCCCAACCCGATGCAGGAAAGAAAAAAGGCAGGTTTGCCTCCAAGAAAAAATAAATGCAAAAAGAGCGGCCCAAATTGAGTCGCTCTCTTTTTTGAATTTATAATCTGATTATCCGCAATCCTGCCAGTTACCGAATTTTATATGGTTTCACCTCGACTTCGCTCGGTGACCGTTTGTTTTCTAGGTTGGGGAGGGGAGAAAAAAGGGGCGCGGCCCTTTTTTCTCCCCTCCCATAATTACTCCAAATCTGGAGGCCGAGCCCGGTTACTGAGCTTGTCGAAGTGTCGAGGCCATTTTGATCTACTGGTATCATTGCAGATAATCATAATTTATAAAATTGAAAACTGAATCCCGACTGGTTCAAGCCCGCCTGGAGGACGGACAGGTCTCCTGACCTGCCCGATGCAGGCGGGACTGTCCGATGCAGGCGGGCCTGCCCGACGCAGGCGGGCCTGCCCGACGCAGGCGGGCTTGGACCTCCATGCAACTCCTACCAAGCCACACCAGAGGGACCCAGGCTGAAAGCCTGATTTATGATAGCCCGGAGCGGATAAGCTCCGGGGTAAGGTAATTGATCCACATAGATTATGAGGTCTGTAAGACCGAATTTGTTAATCATTTTTGATTTTTAAGTCCGGGCCTTCAGGCCTAACTGAGATCATGAGGGCCGCAAAACCCAGCCCTGGCGGACTGGGTTGGTATAAATCGGCCTTACAGGCCTGACTGATGATCAATTGGTTCAAGGAATGGGCTCAAGCCGAATTCCTATTCATATGTCAATTTTATTTGAATTATGTTACCTCCTGCTTCAGCTGGAGGCTGAAATAAAGAGAAAAAAATTTGATGGGCTTTAGCCCAATTGGTTCAAGCCCGCCTGGAGGACGGACAGGTCTCCTGAACTGCCCGATGCAGGCGGGCCTGTCCGATGCAGGCGGGCCTGTCCGATGCAGGCGGGCTTGGACCAATCAAATCCAAATCGAAAGACATGACTAACCTAAAAAAAAACAAAAAGAGCGGCCCATCCTTCCTGAGCCGCTCTCATGTTGAATTAATCATCCATCAATCTGATTCATGAAGCCGAACTTCCACTTTTCTATCCTGATCCACCGAACCTTTGCTTGTTCCTCTCAATATCAGTCCACCCACATCGGTCAGGATTTTTGATTCAGGGATTCCTTGGGAAATCAGGTAGGCCTTGACTGAATCCACTCTTTTCTTGGAGATTTGAAGATTGTAAGAGACCGAACCGGTGTTGTCTGCAAAGCCAACTAATTCAACCTTCATCTCGGGATCCCTATCTAAGATCCCTTTGATCTGATTCAATTTGGCCTTTTCAGTCTCTGAAACATCCGCCTGATTTACTCCAAAGTAAATTTCCACCTTGCTGGAGTTCAAAAGCACGACTTTTTCATTGACCACTGTATCCCTAACCACCGACTCATTGGCAGTCGGTCGGTTGGCCAATTCGGTCTGCAAACTGTCAATCAACAAAGAATCCTGAAGAATTTGAGCCCTGAAGAGGGAATCCTGTTTTGCCTGTGCTGCATCTTCCTTCTTATCTCCACTGTTGTTGATGGCTGAAGTTGCAGCTGCAGTCCCTCCCACAAGCAAGGCGTCCTTCAGCAATTCATTGTTTTTCTTTTCCAGCTTTTCCTGCTTTTTTCTGTTTTTCTCCAGCTTCTTGGCTGTTTTGTCGTCCATTGCTTCGGTATTCACCTGGATTTCCTGAGCTTCTGGCTGAACTGGTTCATACTCCCTCTGCTCCGGGATTTTTGAGGCAAAGGCCATTATCATGGCAGAATCTCTTTTAGCCTGCGCCTGAAGCATTTCAGAGCGGAACTTATCCATTTCCTCCTCAAATTCATCCCGGGTCATATTGCCATCGACCGATCTTGCACTAGCCGAGGATTTTGTAGTAGTGCTATCCAGATAGAGCTGCGTTTGTCCAGAACCCGAATACATGATTCTGCTTACCTGACCAGGATAAATCAACAATTCCCTGGACAAAGCAGCACTGTCCAAGACTTGGGTTTGCCCCTGCCTTTGAATAGCCCTTAGAGAATCCATTTTGAACTGAATCTGAGAATCCAGGGAATTCAGGCTGGTCATTTTTCCCATTTCGGTAGACCGGCTATTTTCCAAACCACTAATCCGAGTGGCCGTAACTTCCTGGGATACCAAAGTATCTCTTCTTGCCATTGCGATGGTTTCATCGTACTCCTGAAGTGCTTGCTGCGAGCGAAGAATTTCAGCTTGTAGTCTTTCCCTCTCCCTTCCCAAAGAATCCTGCAAACTGACCAGTTGGGCCATACTCGCAGAATCCAAGGCTGTACTGTCTTTCCATGCTTGATTGGCTGTCCAAGAAGGTAACTGAATCACCGTAAAATAATTGTTGGTTACTCCGGAAGCTTTGATCGTCTGAGCTGAATCGGACTCCGCCATTTGCTGTTTTGAAAGCGCTGAAGGCACAAACGTGTAGCGCTGACTGACCACCGGAGGAACAAAGGATTCTTTTCTCGCCCCCAGGCTGAATTTCACTCCGATTCCATGATAGATATACCAATCTCCTCGGCGGTTTTCCAGACCCCGATTATCACCGGGCCCGGCTACATTGGTTCCCGGCTTGGCCGCATATTCCTGAAAATCGCTGACATAGGAAGACCTATAGACTCCTGAGACGTCATCCAAATAATCCGTAGCCGCCCGTTTGAAATCCGATTGAGCAAAGATCTCTATTCCCTCCGCTACTCTAAACCGAAACCCTAGGCCGAGATGGGCATACAGGGTGCCTTTTTTATACCCACCATCCAACTCTGTCTCCAACTCCCTAAGGCTCGTCTCGAATGTCCCGTCGGGAATCACTTCAGGATCTGTGTAGTCGTATGGGTTTCCATCCGCATCCAACAGGTCTCCAAAAACATTGAAGGTCTGATAGCCTAAACCTAAAACAAAATAGGGAGCGAAAAAGGAGTTTCCAGATAAGATTCGGTTGTTATCGGGTTTGAAAACAAAGGAAAGGCCTGCGTCATACAAATTGGTCTGAAAATTCAAGGCCCGATCAAAGTTCTGACCTTCAAGGAAAAGCGTTCCGTCGTTTTGGACAAATCGATCCCCGGATCCAAACTGATAACTACCCGCCGTCAGCATCAATCCCACAGAATTTCCAAGGGCATATTCTGCAGAAATCTGGTAGGAAAGATTCTCAGAATAGTGCGTATACCGCTTATAGAGCTTGGTAAACTGGTCAAAGTTATTGATCCCCAAGGGTCGGATATCCCCAAAATAATTGGTAGTCCCTGCACTGGCTCCAAACCTCCATTTGTACCCATATTGCTGTGAAAATGCCGGATAAAGACAAGTAAGGGCAAGCAAAACTGTAAAAAACTTTTTCATCTGCTTATCTTTTATTTCCTAAGCCCAACCAAATTCTAAACTCCGCACTGATCCCAACAAAAGGATGAAAAGACTGCGATTGAGAACCATCCAATCTCTCGGTAGTAAGGAAGGTACCGCCAGCATTGAGCCTGAAAAACCGGAAGAAATTATACCCTAATCCCACATACACAGGGCGGTCCAATAAGGGTCCGGTAATTCTTTCTCCCCGTGAATTTTCTATGTTCCCGGAGATAAATGCCCCTGTGCTTAGGGATACGTTGCTCATGAATCGGGCAAAGGTCCTATTGCCAAGAGGAAAGGAAAGTCCGACGTAAGGGCTGTGCACAAACTCCTGCTGAGGGAGGTTTTTGGAAAGAGAAATCGCACCGTAACCCGCGTTGATCAAGATGGAATTTGGCTTCTTTTCGCTGGGATAGTTTTGAAAAGATTTTTCTCCCACTCTGACTAGCATATTGGTGGTCAAAAACTGATCGATTTCTGCAGTGGCAATCGCGAGCAATTCATCCAAGTATTGCCTGGCATAGACCGCCCGAGCATTGTCTCCTTCAGCCACTCCGGTGGCATTGTACTTGGCTTTTCCCATTTTGAGCTTTTTCCTTTGCTCGAGTTTATTTCTGGTTAAATCTGAAAAACCCGGAAACTGCACTCCATTCGGGGTTTCAAAATAATAAGCACCCCGCTCCACAATGATCCCCATATTACTCAAAACCTGCTCATCGGAATCCTCAAATTGAATCCCGCCTTTCTTCACTATGGTAATCGTGTTGAGATAGGTACTGATATTGGTGGCAATCAGGTCCCTCAACTCTTTCACTTCATTCACTCCAGCCTTTTGGTAAAATCCAAAATCCATATGATAATCTTCATTGGACCGGAGCTCATCCTCGACAAAAAGCTGAAAATCAAGCTTTTTGTAACCGAAAGGCGGAGTCCAAAAATAAGTCTTCCCTGATTTATCCGACTTTTTGGAAGGATAAATGGACACTTTGACCATCTCTATCTGCTCAGGAATAGCTCCTCGGATATAGAATTTCTCTTCCGAAGGTAATGGTTTCCCGCCGTTGACTTTATTCTGAATCAGATCCAAACTAATCGTGGTGAGGGATTCCTGTCCAAGAGAAACCCTCCCGACCATACTGCAGAATAAAAGGAGTAGTAGTGTTTTTCTCATACTCTATTAATTTAATTTTTTAAAATAAAAGCTGTAGCCTATCAACAGGCCAATATTGGAATACGCAGCCTCGGTAATGATGAGAGATCCTTCAAGCGGTGGATTAGGATCTGAATCTGAAAAACTGTTTTCCTGGAAATAACTATCCGTACTGCCAAAACTGTAGACAAGACCTAAAGTCAGGTTGCTCTGATTCTTATTGATGATGCCCCCGAAAGTAATATGGAATATATCCCATTGGGTAAATTCAGTGGTGATCTGGGTACCTAAGGCAGGCTCTGGATCATAAAAACTGAAATCAGAGCGAAAACTCCCCATCAAATCCAAGACGGGATTGATCCTCCGCTGCAGTCCTAACGAGAAATTGGTGACAGCCTGCATGGCCGTTTCCACATTAAGAAAATCGGAACTGCTTATCCCCGGCAATAGGTCAGGCCTGATCAAAATATTGGGCTCAACTTCAATAATCCGGTAGGGATCAATTGCCGAAAAATGGGTAACATTCAGACTGATTGTATTTTTCCCCCAAGTTTTGTGCGCACCTAACCCAATTTCAAATGGTGACTTGTACTTGGCCTTAAGCTTTTCCTGCCGGTCTGAGGCATAGGCAGATTGCCTTTGGCCTGTTTGAGGATTGAGAACATTCACTAGCGTCAGGTCCTCAGAGATGGTCCCATTTCCAAGCCAACTCAGGCCGGGACTGGTCACAGTCAACCCCAGCCCTAAACCCTCCCCCTGATAGTTGAGCCCTGCCTTGAGTGCAGTTCGGACAGTAAAATAATTGACAAACTCATGCTGACTTCTGGAGATTAGTAAAGGAGTGGATTGGTTGGTGAGGGTTTTCCCTGAAAAACGATAAGAATAATCCACGGATCGAAAGGTGTTGAGTAGAGATAGGCCGATACCGAGATTGGAGTTTATTTTTTTGCTGATGCCCAAAGCCAGGGTAGTCTCTTGGAGTCTATTGGAAATCGCCGACTCTGCCAAAATTTCCTCCTGTCCAGGGCTTTCTGCTTCCTCGATGAGATCACTGAGGCGATCGATCCGGGCTACTCCATTAAACTTAAAATTGACCGGAGTCAATAAGCCGTAGTTGATCTGGAAGCTGTTTTTGAGACGAAAAGCCCCACTGATGAGAAGTGGAATCGTATTGAATTGAAGCCCTTTGAAATCTGCCTGCTCTCCCAATGCATTCTCCACCCGGATATTTTCCAACCCGTACAGATTGGCATTCAAGGTAAGGGTAGTCGTATCCAAGAATGCCAAATTGCCTGGGTTGTAAAATACCCCGGCATTGTCCACGGTATCAGTCAAAACAGCCCCTCCTAACAGAGCCGCTCTTGTACCAAATTGATTGCCCCAATGATGCGTATCCTGGGCCAAGGCAGGGGAGTGAGGCAGTCCCGCTAAATAGGTGGTCAAGAGAAAGAAAAGTACTCCCAATTTCACCTTACCTCCCACTACAAATTCTAAAAGATCTATCATAAATGATTAGAAAAATTCAATTTATAACTAAACTACTGAATAAAATCGAAAAAAAACCACATAAAACAAATAGAAATTCTAAAGCCATTCCTGATTATTCCAGCTAGATGGGTCAGGTTAAAACCCTCTGACTACTGAATATTTCATCCTAATCCGTATAGGCCACAGCTAAATTCAATTAAAATTAGCTTATCTCCTTCAGAATAATTTGACTTCGAAAAAGAGTTTTGCAATCATTTAGGGAAAAGCAACACAAATACCGCTCTCCAGCCCCAGTCGGCCTTGCCTCCTTCCGGTGCTGCCAGATTCAGTCTGGGACCGACAGCAAACTGAATTTTTTGAGAACCGAGCGCAGTCACCCCACTAACCGTGGGATTGAGCCAAAGGGTCGTTTGGTCGGAAATCCAGTTTTGCGTCCATTCCAGATTTCCACCCAATCCTGCCCCTGAAGCCCAGTTGTAAACCAAAAAGGGCTGAACAAACAGCTGACTGACCTCAGACCTATCCGGGTCTCCGGCTACAGACCACAATTGATTGGCCAATGCGCCGATAGTCCATCCATTGATTTGTTTTAAAGCCACTGCTGTAGGGCCCATTCCAAATTGGTTTGTAGTCAAAAAATCATTAGTGCCCACAGGAAGCAAAAAGGCAGGTCCTACTCCCCACGTTAGTTTTTCTGAATTCTTGGGGGAAAAGAAAGCAGAAAGCACGGCATCTCCCAGCCCGGATTGCTTTTGCCCCTCCCCGGTGATGTTGTATTGAGTGATGATCGGCAGAACTACCCGGGTGATCATGTTCAGATTTTTGCCTACGGAAACGGGGACCACCGGCTGAAAATTGAGCGTATTTCGAGTACCACCAAAAGTTCCAATCCCATAGTCAGTGTTATTCTGAAAGGGAACCGAAATCAGAGAGGAAACCGGATTGGCGAGTTTTTTGGCCAGTTCGGCAGCGTCATCCTGAGCGAAGGCGGGAAGTGCAAAAATCAGAGAAAAGACAAAGAAGCTTAGCTGTTTTTTCATAGGTGGGAAAGAGTAATTAGTATTCAAGATAGCCATTTCCGACTTCTTCTTTATGAAAAGAGTAAAAATAGACCTTACAACTTGCCTGCTCTTTTCAATTCGTTACACCTTCGGATTGATTTATTGGAAAATTGAAAAATTCAAGGTTGAAAAGTGGGAAAGTTGAAAAGTTGAAAAGTGCTTTCATTTAAACTTCTGGTTCAAGTCTCCGGATGGTTTATTGAAAAATTGGAAAATTTGAAGATGTAAGGTTGCAAAGTGGGAAAGTTGAAAAGTTGAAAAGTGCTTCCATTAAAACTTCTGGTTCAAGTCTCCGGATTGTGTATTGAAAAATTGAAAAATTTAAAGATTGGAAGATTCAAAGTGGGAAAGTGGTAAGGTTGAAAGGTGGGAAAGAGCTTCCAATAATACTACTGGTTCAAGTCTCCTGACCTGCCTTCATCAGGCGGGCCTGCCCGACACAGGCGGGCCTGCCGGACACAGGCGGGCCTGCCCGACACAGGCGGGCCTGCCCGACGGAGGCGGGCTTGGACCTCCATGCAACTCCTACCAAGCCACACCAGAGGGACCCAGGCTGAAAGCCTGATTTATGATAGCCCGGAGCGGATAAGCTCCGGGGTAAGGTGGTAGATCCACATAGACCATGAGGTCTGTAAGACCGATTTGGTTTGTCATTTTTGATTTTTGTCGGCCCTTCAGGCCTAACTGAGATCAGGAGGATCGCAAAACCCAGCCCTGGCGGACTGGGTTGGTATAAATCGGCCTTTCAGGCCTGACTGATGATCAATTGGTTCAAGTCTCCTGACCTGCCTTCATCAGGCGGGCCTGCCCGACACAGGCGGGCCTGCCCGACGGAGGCGGGCTTGGAACCAACATAAAGGATTTTTTTGGCTAAAGCCCCATTGGAATCAAAACCTAAGAAAGGAATGGGCTAAAGCCGCATTCCTATTCAAATGCCAATTTTATTTGAATTGTGTTGCCTCCTGCTTCAGCTGGAGGCTGAAATAAGGAGAAAAAAATTTAATGGGCTTTAGCCCAATTGGTTCAAGTCTCCCGACCTGCCTTCAGCAGGCGGGCCTGCCTGTAGCAGGAAGGCTTGGACCAATTATCGCTTAGATTAAGTGCCAAAGGCCTGCCTGACCGTCAGGCAGGCACGACCTGTAAAAGCAAGGAATGGAATGCCTTGCCCAAGATTGAACTGAAAAGTAGAGCCCTGTAGGGGCGACCTATACTGATCGCATCTACAGGTGTTTTACCCTCGGCGTCACTGCGAGCCTGTCTGCCGACAAGGCAGGGAGGAACGACGAATCAGTCTTCAAGTAGTTGGGCAAGCAATCCTTAAAGTTCGACCCTCCCGAAATCGCTGCGCTGATCGGGACTGTGGCTTCGGGGTCGGGAGAACCTTGAAGATTGATCTATGATTTCCACGGGTTGGGGTTCGCAAACTTACCCACCAACCCGCGGCTATTGAAAAGTTTGACCCCTTATCAGGGGTCGGATACGAAACCAATGATAGAATTCAGATCGATGTCCACGAAGTGGTCAAACTTTTGAACAGCCCCCGGTAGAACCGGGGGTTGGAATGAATGGTCGTTTTTGGCTTGGGCAACCCTGCAAGGGTTGAACTTATGGAAAAGGGAATTTCATCCCGACAGTTGTACGGGATCCAAAGGATATAAAAAGATAGATGCTCCCGTATAGCATTCGGGACTAAGCTTAGACCGACGCTTAATCTACACTCAGAAGGGGGGAAGTAATGCCACATTCCCATTCATAGCCGATAGGCTTCAAAACCGACCCAGAATGGGTCAAATGTTTATAGGAATCGGAAATAGTAATAGGGTTCGACCCCATCGGGGTCGTATGGAAAATCCACAGGGCATTGGCTATAAACATTCAATCCCTTCGGGATTAGGATGGAATTACAAATTCAACCTGCGTCCACAGAACCTCAAAGTTGATTGGCAATAGACTAAGCCGAGGAGGGGGATCCAAAGGATATAAAAGCGTAGATGCTCCTGTACAGCAGTCGGGACTAACCTTAGACTATCGCTTAATCTACACTCAGAGGAGTCTTGCATCAATCATTTCAAAAGTTTTCATCTTATGATCCAATTCTTCCAAATCGGCTGCCCTTAGATCAAACCATTCCCCTCTTATATTTTTTATTTTAAATTTTTCCTGAAGGATGGTCTCCATTTCTGGTGGTGAAATCCAAGCTGTCAAAATATTAATCATTGGGTCATTGGCTCGTATTGTAGATTCCGAAACTCCCTTTAATCTCATTTCAAGCTTCTTTTTAGTCCTTCCTATTTTTACTTTATCCTCTCTTCTATCATACATAAGATAAATTTTACTTTCACCGTCATTATTTGGCCCATATTGATCTCTTTCAAAAAATGACCGGTAAAATTCTAAAATGTTAAACCTCAAGACATAATCGATACCCTTTTTATGTGATGGCATTACAATGGATGCAGACTCAAAGTCCAAGACATGTTTTGGAATACAAATTATTCCAAATGTTTCATAAAGCTGGATAATTTTTGATTGAAAAGTATTGAAGATTACAAGTTGATTAAGATCGGAGAAATCTTGCTCTAATATTTTGGAAAATCTTAATGTTTGTAAATCTCTATCTTTTAAATTTCTACCTGATTTCAATATTACACCTTTAAGCTCTTTTTCATTTGAAATAAATAATAGAGAATAGGAATCGATGGTATTGATATTTTCAAGAATTAATCCAAAAAAATACTTTTCAAATCCTTCAACAACATTATTAAGTTCAGGATTATTGGTTTCTCTTAAAAATCTCAGAATGGTTTCTTCAGAGATTAAGTGAATTATTTCATCAAGATTATCCATAGGATTTTTTTTGTGTAAAATATCATTCAAGATAACCCCGATAAAAAAGATCATTAACCAAATCTTCCTCATTTTTTTCTGAAACATACCAAAATTCTGGACCTTCTGATTGTTTAAGTAAAAATTCTTTTAATTCTAGAAAGGATTGTTGTCTATCTTTTATTCTTTTAAAATAGTGCTTTGAATTATAAATTCCATTATCTATGTTCTCAGAAAATGCTGATTTTAATAAAATGTAATTTACAATTGACACAATAATTGAAAATAAAATGGTAACTGACAAACTTGTATAATGGCTTTTTTCAAATTCAAAATCTTCAAAAAGGATTCCTGTTAATTCAAAAACGGAGATTCTGTCAATCCAAAACAAAAACAAAAAACTAACAATACTTGGAACAAGAATTAAAAAAATTAAATTAACTTCCAATCTCACACTATAGTACAATGATTTATATAATCCAAAATTTCCATATTTATCTTTTTTTACAAGATAGTTAATCATTAAAATTGTACACAACAATCCTATCGAAATTAAAACATTAAATAATAATGTTAAAAAAGACAAAATTAATGCACATAAAAAGACAAACAAACCTTGCTTAAACAAGAATAATTTTAAGTCCATCTTTGCTTTACTTATAAAATTCTTCTTTCCCATATTAATGTTTTTTTATGAAGCCCCCACCCCATCAATTTCCTTCATCACTCTATCTGTCTCGACCAATGCCTTTATAATCCGCTGATAGTGCATGATATCTTCGAAATCGAGAACTCGGCCTTTGCGGTCTTTGAGCCATTTTTGGGCGGGGATATAAGGGCATAATTGTAAAATCCGCCCAGTCAAAGGAATAGTCTATACTCTTTAAGGAGGTTGCTATTTCTTTTTTGGTTTCGAAGGTTTATTTGGCAGTTTGACTTGGCCTTCTTTTAGAGGACGTTTTGGACTAGACGTTTTTTTTGCCATTCTTTTGTTATTAATTAATTTATTTAGATGGTTTAATTGGCTTTGGAGGGATTTTCGGCTGCCCTCCAGTTTTTTCAGGTTGAGGAGTTGATATTATAGGCTTGCCTCTCATAATTACTTTTTGTTGGTATTCGGTTTAGGTGTTGAAGCTGGCTTTTGTGGTAATTTTCCTATTCCTTTTTGAAGTGGAGCACTATTAGGTGTCGTGTTATTTTGTTTTTTTGCCATTTTATAAAGATTTATATGCGAATAAAATAAAGAAGATAATTGCCAAAATCAGGAATCCTAAAGAAATCAAATTTAAGGTATTTGTTATCCTGTCTAATTTATCACTTTTCTCAACCTTACCTAATATCTCTAAATCAATGGATTTCATTGAGGTCAAGTGAGAAATTAGAATCAACAAAAGTGAAACCGTAAAAGAAATCCAAGTTAGCAATAAAAAGCATTTTGAAATTTGATCTATTTCTCCAGTTAATTTCTCAATAAAACTCAACGATAAAGTGAGCCCTCCACCTGATAATATTACAATTAATCGATCAAATTCTCTTCCTGAATATCTTCTTGTTTCCAAGTTGAAATCCTCCCTTTTATCCTTTTCCTGAATCTCCTTCAATTGAGATTTTAATAATTTCTTTTTCACCCCTCACCCCCTTCCACAATCCTAATCTCCTCCTCCGTCAATCCATACAACTCATACACCAAGGCATCGATCTCCCAGTCGATGCGGTCAATGTCGGCTTGGAGGGCATGGAACTTGCTGAATCTTCTTCCGACGGAAGAGATTCGCCCGCATAATGAATTCTGAAAAAAGGTTTGGTTCATTTTTTATCCAGTTTTTCGGGTCTTTTAAAAATTACTTCCTAAATATAAAACATCGCTGAAAACTAAAAAGTAGGAATTTACAAAACCGTCAAAAAACTTGTCGCTTGCTGTCGGGCATTGGTCCTTCACGGGGATATTTTGCTATTTTTCAGCTCCAATCCTATCTCTTGGCCCATGCCCCGAAAAACCCTCCTTGTCCTCTCCGGTGCCGGTGTCTCTGCCGAAAGCGGCATCCGGACCTTTCGCGATTCCAATGGTCTCTGGGAAAACCATGACGTGATGGAAGTGGCTTCCCCCGAGGGCTGGAGAAGAAACCGGGCCCTGGTCTTGCACTTCTACAATCAGCGGAGAAAGCAGGCCCGGGACTGCCAGCCCAATGCCGCTCACCTAGCCCTTGCCCGACTAGAGCAGCACCTCCAAGTCAAAATCATCACCCAAAACGTGGATGACCTCCACGAGAGGGCGGGTTCCTCCACGGTGCTCCATCTGCACGGGGAGCTCCGCAAGGCCCAAAGCACGCTTGACCCCAAATTGGTCTATGACTTGGATCATTGGGAAATCAAAGAGGGAGACAAATGCGAGAAAGGGAGTCAGTTGAGGCCTTTTATCGTCTGGTTTGGGGAGGCTGTGCCCATGATGTATCCGGCTATGGAGTGGATGGAGCAGGCAGATTTCATGCTGATCATTGGCACCTCTATGCAGGTCTATCCCGCAGCCAGTCTGATTGACTATGCTCCGGCTCATGCCAAAAAGTACCTGATCGATCCCAATCCTCCGGGGAGTTATTTACGATCAGTTGAGGTAATCCCAGAACCTGCCACGGTGGGAATTCGGAGGTTTGAGGAGAAGATATTGAGGGAAATTGAATCTTGATTTGCGATTTACAAGAATATTTCGAACTCCAGCCATTTATTGGTATAGATCGAACTTTTTAACCCCCCTAGCCCCTCCCGAATCAAGTTCGGGACAGGCTCTAGAGGGGGGAGTTGCCCAATACTGCACCTCAGGCCTATTCTTACAACTTTTCAACTTTTCAACTTCGGTCTCCCGTCTTCGGTCTCCCGTCTTCGGTCTCCCGTCTTCCATCTTCGGTCCCAATCATCGGTCATCCGACATCGGACATCGGACTTTTTAACCCCCCTAGCCCCTCCCGAATCAAGGCCGGGACAGGCTCTAGAGGGGGGAGTTGCCCAATACTGCACTTCAGGCTTATTCTTACAACTTTACAACTTTACCACTTTTCAACTTTACCACTTTTCAACTTCGGTCTCCCGTCTCCGATCTCCCATCTCCCATCCGCCATCATCCAAATCTTCCCCTTTCAACCTTCCACTCTTTCAATCTTTTTCCCTAGATTAAATGCCCAAACCCAAAGTAAATACTGAAAGAAATGAAGCGGAAAGTAGCGGTAATCGGAGCAGGACCCTCTGGAATCACTGCCCTGAAGAATTTGCTGGATCAAGGAATAGAAGCCGTAGCCTTTGACCGAAATAAGGACGTAGGCGGAAACTGGATCTATTCGGAAGACGAAAGTCATTCGAGTGTCTTTGAGACCACTCACATCATCTCTTCCAAGACGCTCTCACAATATGCCGACTTTACCTTTGACGAATTTGACCCGGAGGCAGCGGATTATCCATCTCACGACACGCTGAGAAGGTATTTTCAGGCCTATGCGGCTAAATTCAACTTATATCCCCATATCCGCTTTGGCACTATGGTCAAACACTGTCGATGGATAGATGAAAACACCTGGGAAATCACTACCGAGAAAGACGGAGTCATCAGCAAAGAACTCTTCACCGACCTTGCTGTAGCCAATGGACATCATTGGAAGCCGCGATATCCTGAATATCCGGGAGAGTTTACCGGAGAATTCCTCCACTCCCATCATTTCAAAAAAGCAGCTCCTTTTGAAGGTAAGCGGGTTTTGGTCATCGGTGGGGGCAACTCCGCCTGCGATGTGGCAGTAGAGACCAGCCGGGTATCCGAAAGCACAGCTATCAGCTGGAGAAGAGGATATTGGATCGCACCGAAGTTCTTTTTCGGTAAGCCATCAGACAAAGTGGCCGAAGGCACCAAGTGGCTCCCGGTCAAAGTACGATCCTTTTTCAATGAACTCCTGCTGAAGTTTTTCTGGGGAGATTACAAAAACTACGGCTTGAGGCCCATCACGGTGCCTTTTGGTGCTACCCATCCCACAATCAATGACGAGCTGATGCATAAAATCCGTCACGGGAAAGTCAAACCCAGAATGGATATCAAAAGCTTTGAAGGGAAAAAGGTCATTTTCGAAGACGGAAAAGAGGAGGAATATGACTCTGTAATTGCTTGTACTGGCTATTGGCTAAGCCATCCTTTCTTTGACCCGGATTTTATAGACTATTCCAAAGGCCCCGTGCCGCTATACCTGAAAATGTTCCACCCGACCATCACTAATCTGTATTTTATCGGTATGTTTCAGCCGTTAGGCTGTATTTGGCCAGGGGCCGAGCTGCAAAGTAAGCTCATGGCACAGGAACTCATCGGCAAGTGGAAACGACCAAAAAATATCAAGGAACTCTGTGAACGGGAAGTTTCGCACCCTCATTACCGACAGATCGACACCCCAAGACATACAATTACGGTAGATTATCACCTGTTTGTCAAGGAACTGAAAAAGGAGCTGCCTGCTGATTTTGTGTCCAAAACTCCGGTTTCGGCCCGGGAAAATCTGCTCCAATCCTCCTAATCTTATGAATCGGAAAATCAAATACCTTGGATACGGATTGGTTTTCTGGTTCCTGCTTTTTTTGGTTTGGGAGTGGACCAAAAGTCACCCCAAAGTCAGACTCCAACCGGTAAGTTTTCCAAAAACAGGAGAAGAGAGGCTGGATTCACTTTTTTCCCAAAGTCTAACCGAATACCTAATCCCTGGGCTAGCAGTAGGCATAGTCCTTGAGGGAAAGGTAATTTATCTAAGGGCTTTCGGCTATGAAAATCTGGAAACCAAGGACTCTATGAGTCTAAAAAGCAGAATTCCTGTTGCCTCTGTTTCCAAGATTTTTACAGCGTTGACCCTCGCACAAATCGGGCAGGAAAGAGGATTCTCCATGGATGCCTTGATTGGGGATCTTTTAATCCCAGAAGCAGGAAGGGAGGATAATTTGGGGTCAGTTACCTTGGCACGATTTCTTACCCACACTTCGGGATTTCGGGATCCCGGATTGATTGCCCGGCTTTTACACGGGGAAAAAGACAGACCCCTTGCTCAAGTTTTGAATCAGATTCCCCAAAAAAGGGGACCTGAAGATTCTTTGCACTACGCTGATATCAATTTTGATATTCTAGGCTTTGGATTGGAAAAATTCCAGAAAACACCTTTTGAGCAAGTAGCGCAAGAAGGGGCTCTTTCCATTGCAGGAATGAAACATTCGAGTTTTGTCAAGGAATGGCCCGAGCCCGGAAACTCCATGCAGGGTTATGAAAAGACTTTTCTCTGGAAACGAATTCAGCCCAACAAAATCCGTTTTGAACGTAGCCCCTCTCCATCCTCAGGTTTGGTGACAACCCCGGAAGATTTGGCAATGGCCTTGGTCCATCTGGGAAGAGGAAAAATGGGGGACTTCCAGCAGGAATTGGACTGGTTGACTTTATCCTCCGGAAAACTGGCCGGTTTTCAATATTTTCAGCTCAAGGGACACGAGTTTGGCGGACACTATGGGGGACAGGCAGGTTACAGTTCCTTATTTGCTTTTTCCCATGAATTGGAGCTGGGATTTTTTGTACTTACCAATTCCAAAGACCTCTCAGACCACAGAAAACAAATCGCAGAAAGACTCATATCCACTCTTGCATTAAGCCCATGAAACTCACTTTTCCCGATCCACTTGTCATACTTTTGTCTTTTATCCTCCTTGCGGGAATAGCCACCTACCTCATCCCTTCAGGGAGTTTTGACAGGATTATCAATGAAGAAACAGGCAGAGAAGTCGTCGTGCCGGGAAGTTTTCATCCGATTGATGATATCAATCTCAGCTTGGGAGAAATTATTTTGGCTATTCCTGAAGGGATAATCAACGGAGTGGATATCATTGTACTGATCCTTTTCATAGGAGGTGCCTTTTACATTGTTGAGAAATCAGGGGCTCTGCAGTCAGGAATTGAAGCGTTAATTTACTCCTTCCGTAATTCCCGATTCCTGCTTTTTTACCTTTTGGGTTTGGTGTTTGCCTTTGGAGGGGCTACTATATCCATGCAGGAGGAGATCATCCCAATGGTGCCGATTATGGTGGTTTTGGCCAGAAAGCTGAATTACGATCTCAGGTCCATTGTCGCACTGACTCTTGGGTCTGCCTTAGTGGGAGCGGCTTTCTCTCCGATCAATCCTTTTGTTGGTTTGCTGGCGCAAAAAATAGCCGAATTGGAGCCATTTTCCGGATCAGTTTTCCGGATTGGATTTTGGCTGATTGCTGTCTTGGGATGGATCACATTTCATCGATTGGCAGGCAAAAAGCAAGGAGAAATCAGTCAGGAAAGCGGTCTCAAACCCAGTCCGATCTCAGGCAGCCATGCCCTGATTCTATTCTTGGCCTTCGGTGGAATCGGCCTGATGGCCTATGGGATTACCGTGTGGGATTGGGGATACAATGAAATGTCCGCCCTGTTTTTTGTAGTCGGTATAGCCTGTGGTCTGATTGGAAAAATGGGGTTAAATGGTACTGCAAGAGCCTATGTTCAGGGGTTCAGAGAGATGATTTTTGCAGGAATCATTGTCGGCTTAGCTAGGAGTATTTTTATTATTTTGGAAAAAGGTTCCATTATCGATCCCATCATCCAAGGTCTTTTTTCCCCACTGGAAAACCTTCCCGATTCGGTCGCGGTAATCGGAATGTACCTCAGTCAAGCTATGATCCACTTGCCGGTACCGAGTACTTCCGGGCAGGCTGCATTGACCATTCCTTTGGCGGCCCCACTAACAGACCTGCTTCAAATCAGCCGACAGGTTTCGGTGCTTACCTATCAATATGCCTCAGCACTGATGGACATCGTGACTCCGACCAATGGGGGAATGATGGCGATCATTGCCGCCGGTGGAATCAATTTCAAGGATTGGATAGCTTACATTTGGAAAAGCTGGGTTTTTATCAGCATTTTCGCAATCGCCATCTGCCTTTTGGGCATCCTTTGGTTTGGCTGATTCAAGAAAAATAATCTTACTCATGCATATCAACGACCACGAACCTTTACTCCCTTACCTTCCCCAAGCTGACCGCTACGATCGGATGAACTACCGCTTTTGCGGCAAGAGTGGCCTGAGACTTCCAGAAATCAGTCTCGGTCTCTGGCACAACTTCGGGCACAATGCCGATTTCACTTTAGGAAGAAAAATCCTGAGAAGAGCCTTTGACTTGGGAATTTGTCATTTTGATCTAGCCAATAATTACGGACCACCCTTTGGGTCTGCGGAGGAAAACTTTGGCAGAATCCTCAAAAAGGACTTTCTCCCCTATCGGGATGAGCTGCTCATCTCTTCCAAAGCTGGCTGGGATATGTGGCCGGGACCTTATGGGAATTTTGGTTCCAAAAAATACCTCATTGCCAGCTGTGACCAAAGCCTGAAGCGGATGGGATTGGACTATGTGGACATCTTTTACCATCACCGACCTGACCCGGATACTCCACTGGAAGAGACCATGGGCGCTCTCGCCCAACTGCACCGTCAGGGAAAAGCGCTCTACGTGGGGATTTCACAATACTCTGCCGAAGATACCGCCAAAGCCTATGATATTCTGGCTTCTATGGGTGTGCCATTGCTGATTCATCAGCCCCGATACAGCATGCTGGATCGCTGGGTGGAAAACGGCCTTTTGGATGTCTTGGGGCAAAAAGGAATCGGTAGCATTGCCTTTTCTCCTTTGGAGCAAGGCCTTCTCACAGATAAGTATCTCAAAGGAATCCCTGCTGACTCCCGCGCTGCAAAAGATGGTCGCTACCTCAAACCCGAACAGATCGCTCCCGAGAAGCTCAGTCTCATTTCACAACTGAATGAGATTGCAAAAAAAAGAGGTCAAAGTCTAGCTCAAATGGCTATCGCTTGGCTTCTCAAAGACCCCCGAATCACCTCCGTATTGATCGGTGTGTCCAAGCCTGAGCAACTGGATGATAACGTGGCTTCGGTAGCGAATACGAAATTTTCCTCTGAAGAAACCAACCTAATTCAATCCATCCTCAAAGGCTGATGCCCAAAATTCGCTCACAAAGAAGTGCCCTGATTCTGATCGTTATCGCTCAGTTTTTGGGCACTTCTCTTTGGTTTGCAGGCAATGCTGCGGCTCCGGAATGGGAAGTACTTTTGGGAAAAGAAGGCATTGTGCCCATTCTCACCTCGGTGGTCCAATTGGGCTTTATTTCCGGGACTTTTCTCTATGCTTTAGGGTCCATACCTGATCGGAATTCTCCTGTGAAAGTGTTTTTCTTCAGTGCGATATTGGCTTCTATCTCCAATCTGATGATTTTAGTTTTTCCTTTCTCCTACCCCTCTCTGTTGATTCTCCGATTTCTGGTGGGTTTCTTCCTAGCTGGGATTTATCCTGTGGGGATGAAGATTGCGGCGGATTACTTTGAAAAAGGGCTGGGTGTAGCTTTGGGTTTTTTAGTCGGAGCATTGGTCTTGGGCACCGCATTTCCCTTTTTGCTGAAAGGATTGGGAATCACCATTTCCTGGAAAATCATCCTCTTCGCCACTTCTTTGCTGGCCATCTTAGGAGGAGCATTAATTGGCTTTCTGGTCCCCAATGGCCCCTTTCGCAAGAGTAATCCCAAATTTGACCCAGGCCTCCTTCCCCAACTTGCCAAAAACAATGCCCTGAAAGCCTCCGCCGGAGGATATTTCGGACATATGTGGGAGCTATACACCTTTTGGGCTTTTCTTCCCGCTTTGATCTTGACCTTGACTCAAGAGGCTGTTTCCTCTTCCCAATCTGCCTATTGGACTTTTTTGGTCATTGCCTCTGGAGGGATTTCCTGTGCATTAGGGGGCTGGATTGCACAAAAAAAAGGAAGTCAAGAGGTCGCCCTTTTCAGCCTGTTTGGCTCGGGGCTGTGTGGAGTGCTTCTTCTGATCTTTCCGGAAATCCCGTTGATCTGGGTATTGCCCTTTATGTTGGTTTGGGGAATGTTGGTCACAGCAGACTCCCCGCAGTTCTCCACTCTGGTAGCTCAAAGCGTCTCGCCAGAGCATAGAGGCACAGCCTTGACTTTGGTTAATTCCCTGGGTTTTGCACTCACCATACTGAGTATTTACCTAACGACTTGGCTAATTTCTGAAATTGGGGTCAGAGTGGCGCTCGGTCTGCTTTCCATCGGTCCATTGGTTGGTATTTCCATTTATTCCCGATTCAAAAAAAAGTCATGAAAACACAAAGCAAACAAAAAAAGGCCTCAAATGAGGCCCTTTAGCGCGAGTCGACCGGACTGCTATCTAACTACATTTTCCAAGGTGGCAAGGTAAATCCATTTTTGATCCCGAGAACTAAGCCCCTCATTGACTGCTTTTCGCTGGGCATCAGTTTGATTCATATCTTCATAGGCCTGTGCATTAAAAAACTGCATGTAATCCTTGTAAAGATTTACAGTAAGGTGGGTAGAGGAGGCCTCCGAGCCCAAAGGTAAAGCAGATCTGAGAAAGCTCCAATGTCCCATCAATCCACGGTCAATTCTGTTTTGGTGAATAGGTTTAAAAACCTCTATCTCCGCCTTTTCATAATCTCCAAACCTTCCTTCTACCGCTTTCATCAGGTCAAAAGAAGCCAAAACTCCTTGTTTAAACTGAAATTGATCCTCTGTGGCAGCGAGTACCTTCATGTACAATCTCATGGGGAGTTCACGCATCGTCAAGGATTGCTGAAACAACTGCCTCACCTGGACATCGGAAAGGTGAGGATAGGCGATTTTGGTGTATTGGATCATTTCCTCATCGGCGATTCCATTCATCATTTTGACTGGGTCATTGAAATAGGTCACCATGATGTACTGAAAATCTCCTCCGTCAGCCCCGTTTTGAAGAGACCAAAAATCCCACCCGTTTATCATTTTGTCATTGAAAGCCTGCCGGTAAACCTTTTCAAGAAGGTCCTTAAATTCGATGTAATCAAAGAGTTGGTCTTTTTCAACTTTGATAAAATCGAACACCATGTATTGAGTCTGTTGAGCGCGAGTCGTAGCCGCCCAAAGCAACCCAACAACCAAGAGCATGAGTAACTTTTTCATATTTCGAGGGGTTAAGGGTTTATTGTGCTAGAGATAATTTAAAAATTAATTCGGTAAAAAAGGAAATTTCAGAATAAAAATATTTTTTCTTGGATTTTTACCATAAAAATAGAATGTAAATAAAGTATTGCCAAAAATGTAATTTTTCTAACATCCTTGGCAAAAGCTTAGTATTTTGCCAATCAAAACCAGAAAACCATGAAAGAAATATCAAGAAGAGCATGGCTGAAATCAGCCTCTTTGGGAAGTGGGTTGGCACTCTTGGGAGCTTCAGGGATTGCCTCCTCTCTAAGTGCAGAGGAAATCCGCAAGTTTAACCCAAGGCCTCTGGCCGGCCCTATTCGACTTGGCTCCAATGAAAATCCTTATGGTCCTTCCGAAAAAATGAGGCAGGCGATGATCGGCGCATTCGAAAATGGATGCCGCTATCCCTGGTCTTACAACGGCAATCTGGTCAAGATGATTGCTGAAAAAGAAGGAGTCCCGGAAAACTACATTGTCCCTGTGGCCGGCTCTACCGAAGGGCTGAAAGTTGCGGGAATTACTTTTGGACGGGGAGGAGAAATCATCACCTGTGCACCTACTTTCCTATCGATGATGGAATATGCCGAGCTTTGGGGAACTGAAATCAATTGGGTACCTCTCGATAAAGACTTAGACTTTGATCTGGAGGAAATTGAAAAAAGAGTCTCCCATGAAACCCGCTTGGTATTCTTATGCAATCCCAACAATCCCACTGGAAAGCTCCTGCCGGCTCAACGAGTCCTAGACTTCTGCGAGACGGTGAGCAAGCGGGCGGTGGTGTTTAGTGATGAAGCCTACTACGACTACATCACAGAGCCCAATTATCCCTCAATGGTAGAATTGGTGAAAAAGGGACACGATGTAGTTGTATCCCGCACCCTTTCCAAAGTGTATGGTTTGGCAGGAATCCGGTTGGGATACCTGATTGCCAGGCCAGAATTAGCAGCGAAACTCAAGGATAGGGTAGTAGCCAACACCAACATCATGGCCATCGAGGCAGGCAAAGCGGCTCTTTTGGATTCAGAATTCTATCAGTTTTCTCTTCAAAAAAACAAAGAAGCGAAATCCTTAATCACTCAAACTCTGGACGACTTAAAGCTGCCCTATTTGGAGTCACATGCCAATTTTGTCTTTTTTCAGTCGGGCAGAGACATCGCAGAACTGAATAAAACCATGGCTCAAAAAGGATTCGTCATCGGACGCCCTTTCCCTCCACTCAACGATTGGTGCAGAATCTCCACCGGGACGATCGAAGAGGTGACCCTTTACAATCAGGCAATCAGGGAAGTATTGGGCTGATGGTACCCCGCGATTTGATTTTGGAAAATGAAAAAGTCCTGCTTCGTCCTATGACCAGGCAGGACTTTCCTTTGCTTCAGGAAATCACTTTACCTGCCAGCATGTGGACCTATTTCACACATGACCTCAGTATCCCTGAGGATTTTGAGGCTTGGGCTAAACCTCATTTTGCAGAGGAAAGACTTCAATTTGTGGTTTTGGATAAAGAGAAAAATCGGGTAGCCGGAGCCACTGCATTTGGAAGTTTTTCGCCAAGAGACAGTAGATTGGAAATCGGCTGGACTTGGCTGGGAAAATCATTCCATGGCAGCGGAATCAATCGGGAAATGAAAGGCTTGATGTTGGATTATTGTTTTGACACCTTGGATTTGGAGCGGGTGGAGATCAAAACTGATGTGCTGAATCAGTCGGCAAGAAAGGCATTGATCAAGCTGGGAGCCAAGGAAGAAGGAATTTTGCGCAGCCATACCCAAATGATTTTAGGAAGGCGTAGGGATACTATTTATTATAGCTTTTTGAAAGGAGAATGGCCAAGAGAGAATCGATAAGGAAACAATTTGTTTGGATTTTTACTTTTGAAATGGAATTAGAAAAGAAGCATTAATCTTTTCTGAAAACATTGAAAAATGGAATTTTCCCTAACTTTGACCCGTACCTATTACCCCTGTTTATGAAAATCGCTCTCATTGCCCATGATGGCAAAAAAGCTGACATGGTTCACTTTTTAAGCGGATTTCGCGAGGCACTGCATAGTGCTGAAATTGACTTGGTAGCTACGGGCACCACTGGAAAGCACATCGAAAAGGCAGGATTTGAAGTAAATCGACTCCTTTCCGGACCAATGGGCGGGGATGCCCAAATCGCCGCCATGGCAGCAGAAAAGCAGTTGGCCGCAGTGATCTTTTTCCGTGATCCCTTGGATAAGCACCCCCATGAACCTGATGTTCAGATGCTCATGCGGATATGTGATGTACACAATATCCCTTTGGCCACAAACCCTGCTTCAGCAGAGCTGATGTTTAAAGCCTTAACACAAACCTATGGAACTTAAAAGTATAAAAAAGATAGGCGTTCTGACTTCAGGAGGTGATGCTCCGGGGATGAATGCCGCTATTCGTGCTGCCGTCAGAGCAGGATTTTATTACGGATTGGAAATGTACGGGATCTACCGAGGCTACGAAGGGATGATCCAAAACGATATCAAAAAGCTGGATTCCAAGAATATCACCCATGTTTTGGAGCGGGGAGGAACTTTCCTCAAGTCAGCCAGAAGCGATGAATTCCGAACCAAGGAAGGCAGAAAAAAGGCTTACGAAAATCTGAAAAGTCATGGGATCGATGCCTTGGTGGTAATCGGAGGTGACGGTTCCCTGACTGGTGCACATTTGTTCTATCAGGAATACGGAATACCTGCAGTAGGGCTTCCTGGCACCATCGACAATGACCTCTCTGGTACAGATTCCACGATTGGATTTGATACGGCTTGTAACACAGCGATCGAGGCCATTGATAAAATCAGAGATACTGCTACTTCCCATGATCGACTGTTCTTTGTAGAAGTAATGGGCAGAGATGCTGGATTTATTGCAATCAATGCAGGTATTGGAAGTGCTGCGGCTTCTATCTTGATCCCTGAGCGAAAAACTCCGGTAGAGGCTCTGGTGGAAAAGCTAAAATCACGAACCAAGGCTCGAAAAACCTCCAATATTGTGATCGTTGCTGAAGGGGGAAAGAGTGGTTCTGCCCAGGAAATTGCCGATAAGGTCAAGAAACACCTTCCCTACTACGACATCAAGGTGACCATTTTGGGTCACTTGCAAAGGGGTGGGTCTCCCACCTCCTTTGATCGGCTTCTTGCATCCAAGCTAGGTGTGGCAGCTGTCGAAGGATTAATGCAAGGCAAGTACGATGTGATGGCAGGCTTAATCAATAACAAATTGGTCTACACTCCGATAGTAAAGGCGGTCGTTGGAGACAAAGAAGTGGATGAGGAGGACTTGAGAGTCGCTAATATCCTATCAACATAAAAAAAAGAGGCAAAAGCCTCTTTTTTTTATGTTGATATTCTACTTCAAGTAGACCCTAGAAGCATTCGCTCCGAGAGTCAGCTTTCCGGATACATTTACTCCATCTCCCAATCCAAAAATCACCTCCTTGTACCCTTCAGGCAAAGTAATCCCAACTTGCTCTTTGCCCAGATTGTGCACTACAAAAATCTCCTGTCCAGCTGTTTTTCGGAAATAGGCCATTACGCTGGGTGCAAAACCGGACTCCGGAAGTTCCAGCTGACCCAAAGCCAAAGCTGGGTGAGAATTCCGAAGCCCAATCAATTCCTTGTAGTGATTGAAATAGCTTTTGGAATCGTTCAGCTGCAAAGCAAGAGGAGTTACGGTTTCATCTATGGAATACTTGGACTCAATCCAACTTGCACGACCGGTGTCTTTCTCCTTGGAATCCCAAAGAAAAGGCTCACGAATGTGCTCATCCGGCTTCAGTCCCAACATTCCGATTTCTTCCCCATAATACAAATAAGGAGCACCGGGCATGGTAAGTAGGATGGCACTTGCTTGTTTGTATTTGGCAGGGTCGGATTTTAGGTCATTGAGCAGGCGTGGCTGATCATGATTGGAGGAGAAGGTTGCATCAATAAAGCTTGGAGTAATCCCCTGATAAAAATCCAAAACCTCCTTTTGCTTTTCGGCCAACAGCGTCCCGTTTTCCGTGTTTAAGGCTTCAATGAGCGTATAGTGAAAGTCAAAATTAAACAGGGCCGGAAGTCCGGGAAGGTAAGGAGCCACAATCTCCTTTTTGTCATACACCTCTCCTACCAAATACACATCCGGCTTGATGGCCTCCATTTTTGACCGGAACTCTTTCCAAAACTCATGATTATCCAGCGGACGATCATCCGGGAAAATATGCTTGGCTGCATCCAGCCTGAATCCATCCACGCCCACTTCTTCCAGCCAAAATCGGCCGATGTCATAAATCTCTTCACGAACCTTGGGATTGTCAAAATTCAGATCGGGCATTCCTCCCCAGAAAAACCCATAATAGTAATCTTCACCCAGTCCCGAATCGTGCCACTGTCGAATGTTGTCTGAATCAAGGGTAATGACTTTTTTGTCCAAGAAAGCAGCAATCGTGTCCTTTTGTGCCCATACATAGTAATCCCGGTAAGGATTGTTTCTTCCTGATTTACTCTCCTGAAACCAAGGATGCTCGGTAGAGGTATGGTTGATAATCATGTCAATCACGATCTTGATATCCCGCTTGTGGGCCTCTTCCAATAGCCTTTTAAAATCATCCATCGTGCCATAGTCCGGATGTACCGCTTTGTAGTCTGTCACATCATACTTGTGATAGGTCGGAGAAGGCATAATCGGCATAAACCAAATGGCATTGGCCCCTAAGTCCTTCACATAATCCAGCTTTTGAGTAACTCCATTGAAATCACCGATTCCGTCTCCGTTGGAATCGTAAAAGGACTGAACAAAAATCTCATAGGTGACACCAGCCTGAGGCCAGTAATTTTTGACTTCTGGAGCTTCCTTTTTTTCGCAGGCAAAAAGTGCTGTTAGACTCAAGAGAGAAAGGGTTAATAAGGGTTTTTTCATAGTAAGATGAGTAAAAGAAAAAGTCACTTGTAGCAAGTGACTTTTTCACAGAATTCTAAGATTGATTAGTTTCTATTGATCGCATTGAGCATATCAAAAGCCAACTCCAGTCTCTTCACGAAGTTCTCTTCACCTTTTCTAAGCCAAGCTCTTGGATCATAGTACTTCTTATTTGGAGAATCTGGTCCTTCAGGATTACCCAATTGGCTTTGAAGATAGCCTTCATTTTTCTTGTAATAATTGAGAATTCCTTCCCAAGTAGCCCACTGCATATCGGTATCGATATTCATCTTGATGGAGCCGTAGCTATTCGCCTCACGGATTTCCTCGACAGATGAACCAGAACCACCATGGAATACAAAATTCAAAGGCTTTCCGGTGGTGCCAAAGTTCTTGTTGATATACTCTTGAGAGTTTTTCAGAATAATCGGCTTCAAGCTCACATTTCCCGGTTTGTACACCCCGTGTACATTTCCAAAAGCGGCCGCAATGGTGAACAGATCACTGATTTTCTTCAGATGCTCGTAGGCATAGGCTACTTCCTCAGGCTGAGTGTAAAGCTTGGAGGAGTCCACGTCGGAATTGTCCACTCCGTCTTCTTCTCCGCCAGTCACCCCAAGTTCGATCTCGATCGCCATTTCCAATTTGGCCAACTTCTCGAAGTACTTGCAGGAAATCTCCACGTTTTCGTGCAAAGGCTCTTCAGATAAGTCAAGCATATGCGAGCTGAACAAAGGCTTTTTATGGGTAGCATAGTAAGCCTGACCGGCTTCCAAAAGTCCATCAATCCAAGGCAATAGTTTCAAAGCAGCATGGTCCGTATGCAAAATCACCGGCACACCATAGGCTTCAGCCATTTGGTGCACGTGGTGAGCCCCGGAGATTCCACCGGCAATACTTGCCTGCTGCTTGTCATTGGGAAGGCTTTTTCCTGCAAAAAACTGAGCGCCTCCGTTAGAAAATTGAATAATGACGGGAGAGTTTACCTTTTTCGCTGTTTCCAATACGGCATTGACTGAGTTGGTGCCGATTACATTGACAGCTGGAAAAGCGAATTCGTTCTCTTTAGCATAAGCATAAAGGTCTCTTAGCTCATTCCCGAACTTTACTCCAGGCTTAAATTTCATAATTTGAGATAGGTTAGGTTAATTTTTTATGAAGCGTTTGTGCAACACGCGTTTGGTATCAAACGCCTCAAAGATATAAATCCCTGCCTTAATTCCCTTTAGATCAAAGTCTAAAATACGCTCATTCGGGGAGGTTTGTCCATCAAAAAGAACCCTTCCGGCCATATCCACCACACGGTAATTGGCCTGTATCATGTCTTTGGGCAGCTCCACGGTAATCGAATTTTGAGATGGAACAGGATAAATTTTAAAATCCCCATTGGTAATTGGCTCCGGAACTGAAGTCACAAAATCCTCTTGCAAAATTCCCTCTTCCGGCTTTGGAAGCGGCTGATCGGTAAAGAGGTAAAACTCATTCGGCCTTAGCCCAAGAGTCACCTGAGGTGTGGTTACATTCAGCTCTTCGCCGGTGAAATAGTTGTACCATTTCCCTTGTTTTGGAAACTGGATCTGCGCATTTCCTACAGTCACTCCGTCAAAATTCCCAAACAGAAACACATCCATTTCCGGATGATCCAGATAGATCTGTTTTAGAGTTGGACCAAGATTAAGGCTTGCCTGAGTTGGATTGTTAAACACCGGATAGGTCTTTTTCAGCTTGATCATTTCTCGATACAGCTTATATAAGCGCTGTCTTTCCGGATCATCCAGATAGTTCCATCGGGTAGGTTTGATTCCCAATCGGTCATTATTCAGCTCGAGGTCATATCCAAACTCACCAAACTGCCAGAGCATTTTCGGCCCAGGAATCGCAAAATAGAAAGCAGTCATGATCTGATTCCTATTGACCGCATTTTCCAAAACCCGGAGGTTGATCGGGCTGGTATTTCCAAAGCTCAAGGATTCCCACATGACTCTTTCTTCGTCGTGAGACTCCTGATAAGCTATCAGATTGCTTCTATTCCAGCCCCTTTGTTTGTAATAAGCCCACTCCATATTGTCATTGGAGCCTTTGGCCAGATTCCGGGAGGTTCCGTTCATATTTCCCCAAAACATCATCCCGTAATTTGCCAGTTCTGTTTCCTCAGAATTATCCGACAAGTGCTCCAAAATGACATAGGCCTCCGGATGATTGGCTTTGATGCGGTCGTAAATATTTTTCCAAATAGCCACCCGGCTTGGGTCATATTGGGACCATATCCCTACATTACTGCCACTATTGACTTGAGTGAAGCCTTTAGACAAGTCAAACCGGAATCCGTCAAATTTGTATTCGGTCAGCCAATAATTATTTACCGAATCGACAAAGGCCTTGGTGTAGGTACTTTCGTGATTGAAGTCATAGCCCACATTGAAGGGGTGAGTCGCTTCTCTGTTGAACCATGGATTATCAGGTGTAGGTGCGCCATAATCCCCATCATTATAGAGTCGAACCATGGGATTTTGACCAAAGGCGTGGTTCAACACCATATCCAAAATCACCACCATTCCTCGCCCATGAGCTTCATCGATGAGTCGCTTGAGGTCATTTTTGGTTCCGTAGTATTTGTCCGGAGCGAAAAAGAAGGATGGGTTGTATCCCCAAGAAAGGTTCCCTTCAAACTCTCCAATTGGCATCAGCTCGATGGCATTGATTCCCAAATCCTCCAGATAATCCAATCGGTCAATTACGGCATTGTAGGTTCTCCTTTCGTCAAAATCCCTTACAAGCAGCTCATACACGACCAGTTCTTCCGGAGCAGGACGATCATAGTTTAGGTTTTTCCAAGCATACTTGTCCTGAGCCGTTTGAAGATAAGTAGCCTGAAACTCGGTTTTGCCTGCCGGATAAGGCATTAATCCCGGATATCTACCTTGATCAATGATCTCCTGATCATTGAATGGATCTGAGGTTTTATCAGCGTATGGATCCCCAATTCGGATAGTTCCGTCTACCAGATATTGAAAAATGTATTCTTTTTTCGGCACCAGATTCTCCAGTTTCAGCCAAAAAATCTCTCCATCAGGAGTGACTTTCATTTGATACTCATTTCGGATTTGCCAGTCATTGAAATCACCGATCACATGGACGATATTCTTTCCTGGTGCCTGAAGGGCTAAAATAACTTCAGTATCCGAGAGGTAGTTTATTCCAAGTCGAGACCCAGCAGGTAATGGGGCGGTGGCTGAAGGAGCGAAAACTACAATATTGACAGATTCCGTATCGGATTGATCTCCTTTTACTGCTTTGGCTGTCAACTGATAATTTCCAGGAGCAGTAGCTGAAAAGGTATAGGCAATCTCATCAGCGTTTTTGGCCTCAGCCACTTTGACTCCATCTAATTCAAAACTCAAGTCTGCAGCCTCGGTTGAAGCCGCTTTAAATTCAAAGGATTCTCCGACATTCAGCGCCAAATTTGAGGAGTTGGGATTGGTAAAGGCCACAGAAAACCCCTGAGCCAAGTCCACAAAAATATCTCCATTGGTACTGTTTTTTCCTTCCCTAGTCCCATCCGCATTTCGGAAAACCATGCCTAAGCGGTATATCGTCAACCCGTTAGGGTTGTCAAAAAATTCATTCGGAGTCAATTCGTAAGTGTATAGATTAGCCTGACCTTCTACCCTTTCCATTTTTGCATCCGGATTAGCTGTACCCCACTGAAAGGGAACAATGGTCCAAGTAGTAGAAGCTGGACCTCCTGTCACTGCACCGATATGGATGTAGACATCGCAATTGCAATCTCTCAGTCCGGAAGTTCCTTGGGTAGCGTCGTAAATAATTTTTACTGAAGCTCCTGCATTGGGGACTGCTGGCTCTGTGGAAACCTGAGCAAGTAGACTTCCTGTGAAAAACAGAAGAAAAAAGCTGCTAAAAATGAAGGAATAGAAAGATTTCATGGTTGGGATTGGAATAAATAACCGGCTTTCAGATTCTAGGATCCAAAAGCCGGTCATAAGTTATGAGTAAGCGTGATTAATACCTAAACTTAAATTAGTTTTTGGTTAATGTATAGGTAGCAATTCCTTCTGGTCCGAAATAAAGCGTGATGGTGTAGTTTCCAGCTTCACCGATAGCAATATTGTCACCACCGGCTTCCAACTCACCATTGGATCCGCCATAATTAAAATCCCAGTTGTTGTTAGCCCTGAATTTGAAAGCTCCCACTTTCAGATCAGCAGTGATTTTCAGCTGATTGGTGGCCTTGTCAAATACATTCATCGGAGTGTCGGTATCCCAGCCTCCAGCTGTGGCATCACCCACGATTCCCCATCTTCTTACTGGACCGATGGTGTAGGTTTTTGCAGTCAGATCCACGTTGAGTTCGTAAGACCCATCAGCGTTTACTTTGAGGTTTTGACCATTCAAGTCCAGGGTGCCATTTCCTCCATCATCTCCATAATTGATATCCCAACTGTTGGTCTCATTGACTTTGAACTCTCTGGTACCACCAATGATGTGCACAATCCCTTTGAACTTGTTGTCAAAATTCTCAGAGTAGATCACTGTCATTTCATTGGTAGGATCCCAACCCTGATAGTCTCCCGGCACATACATCACCGGAAAAGTGGTAGTGGCATCGTATGGAGTGACGGAAAGAGTGGATGTTTCCCCGAAAATCGGGCTCAAGGGAAGATTGATGGAAGAGCGAACTCTGAATTCCACATTGGCGGCAACTTCTGCAGCCAAACCTTTGGCAAGAATCGCTTCGTTAAGTTCAGCCACATTTACCTCGATGATATTGGATTTGGATTCTCCCAAGTTGACTGCAGCTGCAAAATTCGCACCCGGAAGATCCATCTGCAAGGTGTTGGTAACCTCTCCTTCAGCACCAAAATCCGCAGCAGATACAGTGAAAGAAATCACCGCTTCATCGGCGCCTTCTTTTTCAAGAATAAGTGAAGATCCTCCTGCCGGATCGGTCAATTGAGCACCTGTCTGTGGAATCACAGGTGGGAATTCATAGTTGTCACAAGCCCAAAGCATTGGGATTACTGCAACTACCCAACTTAATTGTCTAGCTACTTTCATAATTCTGAGTTTGATTGTTTTACTTTGAATAATACCATTTTGTATTCCGAAAAGCCAAAGTTGAACTTCACCGAAGACCTCTTGTAAGTTTGTTTTCGAAATCAATGCGAGAATTTAAATTCTGACTCGAGAACTTGCAATAGGTGAAAATCCATCTACTAATTTTTTTTTTATGCAGACGTTTGCGGTATCGATTGCATTCATCAAGTTTTTTGGAAACGATTCTTTTATTTTTTCTATTTTGAGAAAAATACCATTAAATCGATTGCGAAAACCCAACTTAGGGGCAGAATAGGATCAAGAAACCCAAAACACCAAAAAGTACAATTTTTTATGAAATTAGAACAAGCTACCATCAAGGATATAGCCAGAGAACTGAATGTCTCCTCTTCTACGGTATCCAGGGCACTAAAAGACTATCCGGGCATAAGTGATGAGACCAAGAGAAAAGTCAAGGAATTGGCCGAAAAGATGAATTACCGTCCCAACGCCATAGCGCTTTCTCTGAGAAAAAGTCGATCATTTACCATTGGGGTCATTATTCCTGAAGTGGTTCATTTCTTTTTCTCCACGGTAATCAGCGGAATTGAGGAAGTCGCCTACTCCAGAGGGTACAAAGTCATCCTCACCCAAACCAATGAGATGATTGCCAGGGAGAAGTCCAGTGTCCAAACCATGATGGATAATCAGATTGATGGTATTTTGGTTAGTTTTTCTAAGGAAACCACAGATTTTGATCATTTTAAAAATCTCCTGGATAAGGGTTTTCCCATTGTCTTTTTTGATCGGATACCCAATATAGAAAACACCGTAAACGTGGTTGTGGATGACTATAGTGGGGCCTATGAAGCTACTAAACACCTCCTGCAGCAGGGATACCGACGCATTGTCCACCTGGCAGGACCTTCCAACCTGAAAATAGCACAGGAGCGGCACAGGGGCTACAGAAACGCCCTTCAAGATCATGGAATTGACTATAATCCTCAGTGGGTCGTAGAGTGCACACAAGGCACAGATGATGAAGGTCAAAAAATCACCGCTGAAATTCTCAGGACCTTTAGTGAAACTCCAGATGCTTTTTTTGCCAATAATGACATGGCGGCAGTAGGAGCCATGCTTGCCTGCAAGGCTGCTGGAATGCGGGTGCCAGAGGATATCGGAATTGTGGGATTTAGCAATTGGCAATTCTGCTCCATGATCGACCCTACCCTGTCCTCTGTGGCCCAGCCTGGTTTCAAAATGGGAGCAACCGCTACCGAAATCCTTTTGGATCTCGTAGAAAAGAAGAAATCCTCTGAGGAATTCTTGGATTCTGTCATGCTGGATACCGAGCTTTTGGTCAGAAAATCATCGGTTCGGTGAGTGAATTGATTTTTTTTAAAGAATTTAAAGGGAAAATTGCAAACGTTTGAATAGGCCAAATCTTTTCAATTTGGGCGTTTGCATCGTTTAAATGGGTATTTCCTTCTTCGATGGTTGATTTTTATCCTAGTTTTTACTTTCTATTTTAGCAAGGTTTCTTTAGGTATTTTAGGCTTTTACCCATGTCCAGCACCTTACGCTCTCTCAGTACATCAAGAAAATCTGTACGCAGTCAACCTTTTGGTCCAGTATTGGATTGGAATCTGGAAAATTCCCAACTTGAGGGAAGAAATGATCAGGCTCAATTTAGACTGACGATTTACCAACCGGGTATTGTCCGGGTGCAGATCAGTCGATTTGAGCAGTTTCATTCCAATCCCTACTCGGTAGTCGCTCAACCTTCTGCTCCAGAGTTCAGCTTGGTTGAGCATGAGCATTCGCTGGAAATCCACACCCCTTTACTTCAGATCAAGGTCAATCTTGAATCCTTCCAATTGGGTTTCTTCACTACAGAAGGTACTTTGCTCAATGAAGATGATCCCTTGTCTGTGTCTTGGATTGGGTCAGAAGTCACCTGCTACAAGCAAGTACAAAAAAATGAGAAGTTTGTCGGACTAGGTGAAAAGACAGGGAATCTGGATCGTTCAGGGAAAGCCTACACGCACTGGAACACCGATTATTTTGCTTACGGGGTAGGTGATGATCCGCTATACATGAGTATCCCATTTTATATAGGCACCCATGATAATGGGGCTTACGGGATATTTTTGGATAATACGCACAAAAGCGTATTCAATTTTGGAGCCTCCACCAACCGTTTCGTCTATTTCAGTGCCGAAGATGGAGACTTAGACTATTACTTCATTTATCAATCGGATATTAAGGGAATCATCCAATCTTATACCGAGCTCACAGGAAGGATGCAATTGCCTCCAAAATGGGCCTTGGGATTTCAGCAGTGTCGCTATTCCTACTATCCGGATTCGGAAGTGTATGCAGTAGCTCAAGGATTCAGAGACAAAAAAATGCCTGCCGATGTAATCTACCTGGATATCCACCACATGGAGGCGTATAAGGTATTTACTTTTGACGGAGTAAAATTCTCAGATCCAAAATCCATGATTGCAGCCCTCAAAGCCAAGGGATTTAAAGTGGTAGTCATTATGGACCCAGGGATAAAAACTGAAAAGGGGTATTTGCCTTACGATGAAGGCTTGGAAAAAGACCTTTTTGTCAAATATCCAGACGGAAAAACCTATGAAGCCCAAGTATGGCCAGGCTGGTGTGCCTTTCCGGATTTCACTTTAGAAGAAACCCGAAAGTGGTGGGCTGAAAAGATGGCCTTCTATACCGAAGCAGGGGTAGATGGCTTCTGGACAGACATGAATGAACCTGCCTCTTGGGGCCAATTCACTCCCAATTTGATCGAATTTGCCTTTGAAGGAAGGACTACTTCCCACCGGGAAGCCCGCAATGTATACGGAATGCAAATGGCAAGGAGCGCCCAGGAAGGAAGTCTTTTTCAAAACCCGGCAAAAAGACCGTTTGTCCTTACCCGATCCGGTTTTGCAGGAATCCAGCGTTATGCAGCCGCTTGGACTGGAGATAATGTGGCCTCTGAAGAGCACATGATGGCGGGTATCCGTTTGGTCAATAGCTTGGGAATGAGTGGGGTATCTTTTGCAGGATATGACGTGGGAGGATTTGCCGGTGAAGCCACCCAGTCCTTGTTTGCCCGCTGGATGAGTATTGGAGCTTTTTCACCCTTTTACCGAGCCCACTCCATGATCAACAGCAATGATGCAGAGCCTTGGGCTTTCGGAGAGGAAACAGAAGAAATCAGTAGAAATTACATGAAGCTGAGATACAGACTCTTACCCACTATCTACAGCAAGTTCTACTTGAGTTCAAAAACTGGTCTACCCCTGGCAGAAAGCTTGGCAGTGCAGTTTGCTCAGGATGAGAAAATCTTTCATTCAGCATTCCAAAACCAATATCTATTTTGCGATTCTTTTTTGGTAGCACCGGTAGAAAGCAACAAAGAAATCACGAAAGTCCTTCTTCCTCAAGGGGATTGGTACTACCTCTATTCCGATAAGCAGCATCTCGGTGAGCAGACGATTTATCAGGATTGCCCATTGAATTACCTCCCTGTGTACGTTCAGGGAGGAAGTGTCTTTGCCATGCAGTCTCAAATAGAACACAGCGGTGAAGCGCATGACGGGGTTTTGGAACTCCATGTCTATCATGGATCTTCGGGATCGAACTATTTCCATTATGAAGACGAGGGGGAAGGATATGCCTATCAGAATGGGGAGTATTTCTCCAGAACTATTTCTTTTGATCCAGGAAAGGGAAAACTGACGTTCTCCTCAGCAGAAGGGACATTTCCCAGTGAGTTCAAACGCCTTCGGGTTTTTTTCCATGGCTTCAAATCCACCTCAGTGGAGCTGTCCGGTGAGCAGCACTCTCTCCAGAAAAAAAACTATGCCTTTTTGTCCAGATTGACGGAATTTGACCCTCTTCCTGAACACCACCATCCTTACTTTGAGATCAAACAGCTTCCGTATTTGGAACTGGATCATCTTTCTGATTCCTTCGAAATTACCGGACTCACCTAATCCTATCCCACCAACCACCCAAATGACCGAACACAAAAAACGCCTGAGTTTTTGGCAAATCTGGAACATGAGTTTTGGATTTCTGGGAATTCAGTTTGGATTTGCCTTGCAAGGAGGCTTTATGTCCCGAATCTTCCAAACACTCGGTGCAGACAAGGACACCATCCCTTTCCTTTGGATAGCAGCCCCATTGACTGGTCTCTTGGTTCAGCCTATAGTGGGGTATCTGAGCGATCGGACTTGGCATCCCAAATTTGGTCGTAGAAAACCCTTTTTCTTCATCGGTGCGGTACTTAGTACTGTGGCTTTATTTTTTGCCCCCTACTCTTCTGCCCTTTGGATGGCTGCAGGAGCCTTGTGGATTCTGGATGCTTCCATCAATATCTCTATGGAGCCTTTCCGTGCATTGGTGGCAGACAAGCTTCCTGATTCCCAACGGTCTTACGGCTTTGTGGTCCAGACTCTGATTATCGGCATCGGCACTTGGGTAGCTTCCAACTTACCTTGGCTGATGACCCAATTGGGAGTACCCAATACTGCCGCGGCAGGAGTAGTTCCAGATTCGGTCAAGTATGCGTTTGGAATCGGGGCTTTAGTTTTGTTTACCTCCATTCTCTACACCATTCTGACCACAGAAGAGTATCCACCGGAGGATTTGGAGGAGTTTGAAAAGGAAAAAGCTGCCAATACAGGCTTTTTACACGGCTTCAAGGAGATCTTCACCAACATCTCCAGCATGCCCAAAGTAATGAAGCAGCTGGGTCTGGTTCAGTTTTTTTCTTGGTTTGCCTTCTTTACCATGTGGAGTTTTGCCACTCCGGCCATTACCGAGCATGTCTTTGGAGCCACAGATACCAGTTCGGCAGCCTACAATGATGCCGCAGACAGTGTGGGAAATTACCTGGGCACCTATGGCTTGGTTTCTATGTTTTATGCACTCATTTTGGCATTTGTGGCTTCAAAAATAAAAATCAACCGGCGCCTACTTCATTTGCTGAGTCTCATAGCAGGTGGCTTTGGCTTTATTCTGATTTACTTTATCGATGAGCCTTGGATGCTGCATATTTGCTTCTCTTTGGTAGGAATCGCATGGGCAAGCATTCTATCCATGCCCTATGCCATGCTTTCCAGTTCGGTCAATCCCAAGAAAATGGGCGTATATATGGGGATCTTCAACATGTTCATTGTGATTCCCCAAATTGTGGCGGCCTTGGGTGGAGTCAATTTTCTTTACAAATTGATCTTTGGAGAGGCTGTGATCAATACCATGCTACTGGCAGGAACGCTGCTTATTCTGGCAGGATTGTGCAATCTTTTTATCACCGATCCAAAAGCGACGCACGATTGAAGAAATTTATTGAATTGTAAATTGCAAAAGCCGGTTTTTCGAAACCGGCTTTTTACTTTTACTTCCATGAAGACATTCCGAATTGTTGGAGTACCCGAACACTTTAATTTTCCTTTTCGACTTTTAGCTCAAAGGCAACCCTTGGAATCGGAAGGTATCCATATCCAATGGACCGAAGAATCCAAAGGATCGGGCCAAATGAGCAAATATCTTCGGGAGGAAGAAGTGGAAATGGCTCTTTTACTCACGGAGAGCTTCTTTACGGAGGTTCAGGGGGGTAATCCGATCAGCATGGTGGGAATTCATGTGCTTAGCCCTTTGGTGTGGGGAATCCATGTAAAGCCTGATTTTCAGTTTCAGACTCTTTCTGAAATACAAGATCCTCATTTCTTGATCAGCCGGCTGGGCTCTGGGTCTCATTTGATGGCAAAAGTCCTTGCTGAACAAGCCAAGTGGAATCCAGCAACCTTAACTTATGAGCAGATTGGCAATTTGGATGGGGCTAAAGCAGCTTTTTCTGCTGGAAACGAGGGACTATTTCTTTGGGAAAAATACACCACTTCTCCAGAGGTGAAAAAAAACACTATGAAAAGAATAGGTGAGGTGGAAAGCCCTTGGCCCTGTTTTGTTATGGCTACTTCAGAAAATTGCCGGATCCAATTCCCCGGGATTGCGGAAAAGGTAAGGAATGAAGTTTACAATCTGGTGGGAGAAATATCAGCTTTGGAAAAGCTAAACGAAGTACTTTCTAAGGAATACCAATTGGATCAGCAGGATGTGGATTCCTGGCTCTCGCAAACCCAATGGTGCCAAAAACCGATAATCAGCCTTTCCCAAATGGAAAAAATTCAGGAGAAAATGATTCATTTTGGAATTTTGACAAAAAAAATTCACCTAAACGAGTTTCTTCTGGCCAACGGAATCGACTTCTTGGAGTAGTGGGACTGGCAGCTTTATACAAACTTTCGTGCCGTGACCCAATTGGCTTTCTATGGAGATCTCTCCGTTGTTCCTTTTGATGAATTCTTTTACGAGCTGGAGGCCGAGTCCCGAGCCTTTTTCTTTTTGAGTACCAGGCTGGGATTTGGTCAAGGTGTAGTTTTCCGAGAGTAGTTTTTCCAGTTGCGTCTTTTCTATTCCGACTCCCTGATCCAAAATATACAGATTGACCCAGCCCCTATCTTTTTCTGTGTAAATAGTAATTGCATCTCCCGGGTTGGAAAATTTTATCGCGTTGCTAATGATATTCCTGATGGAAACTTCCACGGATTCAGGTTCTCCGTAAACAGAAATGTTAGCTCCGGTCTGATTGAATATGACCAAGTTTTTCTTTTTGATTGAATACTGGAGCAGAGCGAGGACGTTTTGAATAATCGGATTCAAATCAAACTCCACAGATTTGATTTCAAAACCTTCTAATTGAGCCACGGACCACTTAAGCGTATTGTTCAGTGTAAAATCTACCGTATCAATGTCATTTTTGAGGTAGCTTAAGAGCTCCATAAACTCTTCCTGGTCCAGTTGCCTTCGCATCATCAGGTCCATGACAGATTTGACTTGGCCGATTGGGCCTTTCAGGTCATGTCCCAAAATGGAAAAGAGCTTGTTTTTTGTTTCGTTGATCTGGGAAAGCTCCCTGGACTTGGACTCCAACTCTAAATTTTGTGATTCAGATTTCTGTTGCTGGATTAATAAATCAGTATGGGTCTTTTTCAAATTTCGGTGAAGGATAAACATCCACACACCTAAAATCAGAATCATCAAAGAGGCAATTCCTCCAATCAACATGTATCTGTTGTTCGCATGGATTCGATACTTCTGACTTTCATTTTGTGCCTTTAAAAGTTCGACCTGCTTGGTGGCCAAATCCTGGTCGAACATTCCCTGCATCAAAGCCAATCTGTCCCGGCCTGCCTTGCTGATCAGAGAGTCACTCAAGGTCTGATATGCAGAAAGATGAAAATAGGCCTGATTGATATTTCCTTTGGCTTGGTACACCTCAGCCAAATATTTGTGACTTTTCGTCAATTCGTCCAAAAATTGATTTTCTCTGCAAAAATCAACCGCATAGTTCAATAACGCTGTAGCTTTATTGATTTCTCCGTTTAAGAAATAGGCATTTCCCAATCGATGCAATACACCCGCTTCAAAGGATTTGACTTGCTGGACCCTAGCCATTTCCAGAGAGGTCTCATAAATGGTAGTGGCGGTATCATATTTCCCTTTTGCCATATACACATCCCCAATCACCCGGTTGGCAAAGGAGAGCAAATAAGGACTACCTGCACTTTCATTGATTGCAATGGACCGTTTGGCATAGTGCAAAGCCGAATCCTGCCTGCCACTTTGTGTAAAATTCAGGGCAATGTTATTCAAGCTTCTGATCTGAGTGCTGATATCCTTTACCTCAACAGCCAATTCAAACCCTTTGCGAAACTGCTCAATGGCCTTATCGTAATTTTGCTGCTCGTAGTACAGCGCTCCAAGGTTGTTCATGATTCGGGCTGCCTGAAGCTTGTCTTCTGCCAATAGCGCATAATCATAGGCTTTGGTGGAATGATCAAAAGATTTCTGCCATTGTCCTCTTCGGTAGTAAATCCAACCCAAATTCTCCAAAGCCCTGCTCTTGGCGGAGAAATCATCGACCAAGCTTGCCAATGAATCTGCCTCCAGAGAGTATCGAATAGCCAAATCTTGCTCCGATTCTCTCATCAGTGTTGCATTCTCATTGAGAAAATCATACCTCCCCTTGCCCTTCAACTGAGCAAGCAAAGCCTCCCTGTCTCCATTTTGTCCCAATACAGGCGCACTGAAGAAGGTCAGAATTGACAGGAAAAAAAAGAAAGTAAACTTCACTGGAGCGGGTTGATGCTATTGCGTGCGCAAAATAGCAAGATTCGGGAAAAGTTTATCCATCAATTGCAAAAGGCCTGTTGGAACTAAGCTTAGAATTGACTCCAGTCCCAATCTTTATTGATCTGAGAAATAGCATGATAAGCCGTTAGGTCATAGTGGCAAGGTACAATAGAGATGTAGTTGTTGGCAATGGCCCATTCGTCGTTGTCTTCTCCCTTGTCGAAATTAACGAAGTTTCCCGCCATCCAGAAATACTTCCTTCCAGTGGGGTCAAATCGCTCTGAGAACTCTTCTTGCCATTTGGCATCTGCCTGTCGGCATAGCTTTATCCCCCTGATCGATTCATTTCTTTTGGGAGGAAAATTGACATTCAAGGCCACTCCTTTGGCTATACCTTTTTCCAAAACTTGTTTTGCGATCTTTTCCACCCATTCTTCGACATGAGAAAAATCAGCTTTGGAAGAAAAGTCACAAAGGCTGAATCCAATCGAGGGATAGCCCTCAAGAGCTCCTTCTATGGCTGCTGACATGGTTCCTGAATAAAGCACCGAAATGGAGGTATTCGATCCATGATTGATTCCACTTACCACGAGGTCAGGACTCCGGTCTTTCAGTACATAGTGCTTAGCCAACTTCACACAGTCAGCAGGGGTACCACTTGACTTGTAAGCCAAAACATCTTCAAAGATTTCTTCTTCATACAATCTGAGTGTCTCTCCGATAGTAATAGCATGTCCCATTCCCGATTGGGGACTGTCCGGTGCCACCACGACGACGTCACCCAGTTTTTTCATTACGGAAACTAGGACACGGATCCCTTTGGAAGTGATCCCATCGTCATTGGAGACGAGAATAAGAGGTCTTGACATGAGCTTAATTCTGCAGTTCGTTATAATACGCGGTAATTCTAATCAAATCTCCGCGCTTGTCATGGTCTAGCCGGTTTTTTCTCATGAAAAGACTGATTTCATCATCATATCCAGGAAGCATAGTGAAGAGATCTTTCTTCTTGAGACTGTATCTTTGGACTTCAGTGTCTTTGAAAAAGTAATACTTAAAGGCAAGTCGATATCCTGTACTTGTCTTTAGCCCATTGGAAGGATTCATTCCAATTACCCCTTTGGTCCCTTCGTTTCGGTAGTGGGTAGCAATGTATTCTCTACACAAAAGGGCAATATCATCCCCCTCAGTTAAGATTTCGAAGAAAACCGAAGTTTCATTATCCCCATTTTCACTGTAGGGAATGCTGTAAAAGCTTCTTAGCTTTTTATCGGTTTCGTTTTGGATTTCAAAATGAGAGACCGTGAAGGCTGTAAAGGTTGAGATGGTCTCGGTTTGTAATTGAACCAAATTGTGATCCAAATCATATTTTACCCTACCTGAATAAATCTGTCCATCTGTGCAGTAGATTTTGCCTTGGTACCATCTATCAGAAGGAAAATGATTTTGTGCAAGCAAAGGAAGTGCTCCCACTAACAATAAATACAGAATTAATGCTGCTTTGAATAAGGATTCTTTCATACTTGACATTCCGATTATTTATAGATAAATGGGAGTTTCCCCACCTACCTTGCTTGCCTACTTCTAAAACTAAATTAATTTAAAAAAAAGATTTTAGCCCATTTCGTTTATTTTCTTTACTACTACCTTGAGCATTACTTTTAGAAGCGGGTTTGACCGGTCCTTTCTGTGAAATCGATAAACCTTACCCAACTACCCTCACATTGGAGGAGGATTATGGATAAGTACCCCTTCCGTCATTTGAGATAGAATTTAGGAGCACTTATAGCGCTTAATTCTGCAGTTCGTTGTAATACGCGGTAATTCGGAGCAAATCTCCACGTTTGTCATGCTCCAGCCGGTTTTTTCTCATAAAGAGGCTAATTTCATCATCATAGCCGGGAAGCATGGTGAACAAATCTTTCTTTTTCAAACTGTAGCGCTGGATTTTTCCATTTTTCAAAAAGTAGTAATTAAAGGCTAATCGATAGCCGGTCATCATAGGAGGTCCCCAAAAAGGATTCATCGACATTGGGCCCCAATTGTTCATCCCCCGGTTATCCGTGGCGATATACTCTCTACAAAGCAAGGCAATATTTTCTCCTTGGGTAAGCACCTCAAAGAAGATGGGGGTTTCGTACTCCCCATTCAATGCATAAGGAAGGCTGTAAAATTTCCGTATTCCCCCGTAAATCTCGTCATAGATTTCAAAATTGGACACATTGGAAGCGGTAAACGTACTTACTGCATCTGCCTGCAGCTGGACTACATTGTTGTCTAAATCGTACTTGATCAAGCCCGAATATCCTTGTCCGTCAGTCAGAAATACATTGCCCTTGTGCCAAATTTGAGAAGGGAATTGATTTTGGGAAATCGCTTCTCCTGATATGATGAACAAAAGCAAAAATCCAATAAGTGCCTTTTTCATACTATTCTTCATTTCTATTCCTAAACGTGGCTTAAAGTTCTCGGGTTTTTTATTCTTTTTCTTAGTTCAATCAACGTGCCCTGACTCACTTTAGGATGTTATGACCCAATTTATCTCTTTTTGTCGTCAAATACTTTTCATTGTGGGGGTTGGGTTTGATTTCAATGGGAACTTGTTCTACAATTTCCAACCCGTATCCAATCAACCCTACCCGTTTTTGAGGATTGTTGGAGATAAGCCGAATTTTACTGATACCCAAATCTCTCAATATCTGAGCGCCGACACCGTAGTCTCGACTGTCCATAGGAAAACCAAGAGCCAAATTAGCCTGCACGGTATCCATTCCCTGTTCTTGAAGTTTGTAAGCTTTTAGCTTATTGATCAAGCCAATGCCTCTTCCTTCCTGATTCATGTAAAGTACCACACCCTTCCCTTCTTCTTCCACTTGCTTCATGGCAGAATGGAGCTGAGGTCCACAGTCGCATCGACAAGAACCGAAAATATCTCCGGTGGCACAGGAAGAGTGGACCCTTACCAAAACCGGTTCATCTTTTTCCCATTCTCCTTTGATCAGGGCCATGTGAATCTCATCTGTGTTGGTCTGCTTGAAGGCAATCAAATCAAAATTCCCCCAGGCTGTGGGCATTTCTACTCCAATCTCCCGCTTGATCAGGGATTCATGCTTCAGGCGATAGGCAATGAGATCTTTGATTGACACCAACTTCAAACTGAATCGCTTGGAAACTTCAACCAAATCAGGAAGCCTGGCCATGGTGCCATCTTCATTCATGATCTCCACCAATACTCCCGCCGGAGCACAACCTGCCAATCGGGCCAGATCAATGGCGGCTTCTGTATGGCCCGCTCTGCGAAGGACTCCCCCTCTTTTGGCCTTTAAAGGAAAAATATGCCCAGGCTTGCCCAATTCACTGGGATGGATGGAATCATCGATCAAGGCCCGAATCGTCTTGGACCGGTCCGATGCAGAAATCCCCGTGGTGCAACCATGTCCGATCAAGTCCACCGAAACGGTGAAAGGGGTCTCAAAAGCAGCTGTATTATTACCCACCATCAACTCTAAACCCAGCTGCTCGCAGCGATCTTCGATCAGCGGAGCGCAAATCAGCCCACGTCCATGAGTAGCCATGAAATTGATGATTTCAGGCGTGACTTTTTCGGCAGCACAGATAAAATCACCTTCGTTTTCCCGATCTTCATCATCAACTACGATGATGACCTCCCCGTTTTTGATGGCTTGGATGGCCTCTTCGATGGGATCTAGTTGGAAGTTTTCCACTGGGTTTTGGATTAAATTTTGAATGACCAAAGGTAAAGCCTTTTCCTACGTAAAACCGAAGCCAACCAAAGAAAGTTTGGTTTAGCCAATGACTATTCCCAATTCTTTGTCAATTTCAAACTGGACCTTTTTCAACTCCATGAATACCTGAAGCAATTCTTGGATCTTTTCGGTGTCCTCACCTGACTGCTCACTTTCTTTGATTTTGCTTTTGGCTTCTTCAAGCATTTTCTTGACTAGCCTTCTTTTGAGTCGAAGTACATTTTTGAAAGCAGTGGAAGCCAAATCATCAGACTCCGTAGTGATAAAAATCTGGAATCGCTCATGCCAGTGTGTACTGATTTCATGACGGGGAGTGATGAGGTCAATGACTTCCTTTTTCATCTCCTCATCCGGATGACTGGTAAAAAATTCTATCCCCGGCACTTCTTGTTTTGCCAGAGTTTTTCTGAATTCGGCAAGGATCTTTTGGTAGAGAGGGGTTTGAAAATCGATTCCTTCAGTCTCAGAAAGCAAGTAGGCCGAAAGGTTGGTGCCTTCCTCATCCCCGAGTTTTTCTACTCCATAAAAAAGTAACAAACGAATCGTCTCTCGCTCCTGTAGGCTTAGCATGTCGTCTACCGATAGTGCTTGTTCCTTGATGGGAATCAGCTCTTCCAGTTTTTCATCTGCTTCTTTCTCCTCCTTATTTTTTTGATACAGCTCCTTTTGATGCTTGATCAAAGACTTATTGAGCTCAGCAAAAATAATCTCCTCCTCAATCTGCAAAAGTCCGGAGGCTTCCTTGGCATAAACTGACCGGATAATGGGGTCAGGTATCTTGCCTATACTCTGCACCACTTCCCGGATCACTTCAGCTTTTCGGATCGGGTCTTTGGCAATTTCGTCCTTGTATAAGCCGATTTTGAATCCAATGAAATCCCGACTGTTTTCTTTAAGGTAATCCTGAAACTGCTGAGAACCCACTTTTCTCGAATAGCTGTCCGGATCCTCCCCATAGGGAAATACCACTGCTTTGACATTTAATCCCCCCTCAAGCAATAAATCGATTCCCCGAAGTGAAGCCTTAATCCCGGCAGCATCTCCATCATACAGTACGGTAACATGACTGGTAAATCTGCGAATCAGCTTGATCTGCCCATCCGTAAGGGATGTCCCCGATGAGGCCACCACATTCTCTATGCCCGATAGGTGCATGGAAACCACGTCGGTGTAGCCTTCGACGAGATAGCAGTTATCCAAGTCCCGAATCGCCTTTTTGGCCTGAAAAATCCCATAAAGCACATCGCTTTTGTGATAGACCGGAGTTTCAGGGGAGTTGATGTACTTGGGTTGGTTTTTGTCTTTAGTCAGGATTCTTGCACCAAAGGCGATGGGCTTACCACTGATGTTGTGGATGGTAAAGGTGACCCGGCCCCTGAAGCGGTCATACAGCCGACTTGGATCTCCCTCTCTTTGCAAAATCAGCCCTGCTTTAAGCAGAATTTCTTCCTGAAAACCCGCTTTCTTAGCCGCATTGAGCAATAGGTCCCAACCATTGAGCGCATAGCCAAGATCAAACTTCTCGATTATCTGAGTGGTAAACCCCCTTTCCTTGAAATAGCTGAGTCCAATTGATCTCCCCTCCTCGGATTGGAGGTTTTTGACAAAAAAGTCCTTGGCAAAATTCATGGCTATCAACAGACTTTCTCTCTCGGTATGTTCCTGATTTTGCTCGGGAGTCAGTTTTTCGTCTTCCTCCACTTCAATCCCATATTTTCCCGCCAAGTGACGGATCGCCTCCTGAAATCCAATCCCTTCGATATCCATGACAAACTGAATGGGGTCACCGGCTTTCCCGCATCCAAAACATTTATAAATCTGCTTGGCAGGAGAGATGGAAAAAGACGGAGTTTTTTCTCCGTGAAAGGGACAGCAAGCCCAAAGATTCTGCCCTTTCTTCTTCAATTGGACATAATCTCCCACCACTTCCTCGATATCGACGCGGTCTTTGACTAAATCTGTGGTGTGCTTACTGATCATGAAAAAAGGGGAAACTCTTGAAATATTGAATAGGAAGTGATTCTGCCGGTGAAATTTAAGAACTATTCCCGGCCTTAGGTAGTTTGACAGGTAATGTTTGCCCAGGTTTTTCAAAGCGGCTTTCTTGCTGTACCTTGCGGCACCAATTTGAACAGTCCATGCAATTGACAGAAGAAGCCATTAAGAAAACACTCTCAAGAGTGGAAGATCCGGATCTCAAAAGAGATTTGGTCACCTTGGGAATGATTCAAAAGATTCATATTGAAGGCAAAAAGGTGAGCTTTCAGGTAGTGTTGACCACGCCGGCCTGTCCGCTCAAAGAAGTGATCAAAAATAACTGCATCGAAGCTTTGGAAGAGGATTTTGGATCAGGTTGGGAGTGGGACCTAATGATGACCTCCCAAGTGACAACGGTGAGAGATGCCACTCCCATTTTACCAAAAGTGAAAAATATCATCGCCGTAGCCTCTGGAAAGGGCGGAGTGGGAAAATCCACCACTGCAGTCAACCTAGCTGTAGCTTTGGCTCAATCCGGAGCAAAAGTAGGGTTGATTGACGCAGATATTTCAGGTCCATCCGTCCCAACCATGTTCAATGTGGAAGGAGAACAGCCTTCAGTAAAGAAAATAGGTGATAAAAATATCATAGTCCCAATCAGCCAATATGGGGTAAAATTGATGTCTATTGGATTTTTGACTCCTACCGACAGTGCGGTAGTTTGGAGAGGTCCAATGGCTAGTTCGGCCTTGAGGCAATTTATCTCTGATGTGGAGTGGGGAGATTTGGATTACCTGTTGATCGACTTGCCTCCAGGCACCTCGGACATCCACCTTACCATGGTACAAACTGTACCTGTGACAGGCGCGGTGATTGTGACTACTCCTCAGAAAGTCGCCCTAGCCGATGCCAATAAGGGTATTTCGATGTTCAAGCAGCCTCAAATTAATGTTCCCGTTCTAGGTGTTATTGAAAATATGGCTTATTTTACGCCGGAAGAGTTGCCTGAAAACAAATACTACCTGTTTGGCAAAGAAGGGGGAAAAAAACTGGCTGAAAAGTACAATGCCCCGTTCTTAGGTGAAATACCCATTGTACAAAGTATTCGGGAGAGTGGAGACACAGGTTACCCTGCCGTTTTGAAAAAAGGGCCAACTCAAATTGCCTATATGGAACTGGCCGAGTCCGTCGCAAGACAAATTGCCATCCGTAACGCATCAATTGAAAAAACATCCGTAGTAGAAGTAAAAGCATAAAATATAAATGGAAACCGGACTTAGAGAAAAAATAGAATTTGCCCTAGATACGATCAGACCCTACCTTGAGGCTGATGGGGGTAACGTAAGGATTGTGGAGCTAACCGAGGATCTGGTTTTGAAAATTGAAATGACCGGAAACTGTGGCTCCTGTCCCATGTCGTCCATGACTCTGAAAGCAGGAGTGGAAGAAGCCATTAAAAGAGCAATTCCCGAAATCATCCGGGTTGAAGCTGTCAATCTTACTATTGCCTGATTAAAGTATCCTGAATGAAAATAAGCTTTCAGCTTCTGCGCAATTCATCATTTTTCCTGGTTGGTTTTTTGATGGCCACACTTTCCTTTAGCCAAAAGTTTGAGCTTAAGGTGATGGATGCTTTTCCTTCCACTTCTTCCCAATCCCAATCTCATACCCACTCTGAAAAATGCGGTCATGGTATTTTGGAAATGCAAATGGAAAAAGATATGGGTTATTTTGGAAGCAAAGACTTTTTAGAGCAGTGGTTTGACCAGAAAATAACAGAAAGAAGAAATGCACCACAGTTTCTCAGGGTACAGGAAGAAATCAGAACTATCCCGGTGGTGGTACATGTGATTCATACCGGCACCCCCATTGGGGAAGGTACCAACATTCCCGATCAACAGATTATCGAGCAAATCAGGATACTCAATGAGGATTTTAGGAGATTAAATGCAGATGCGAGCAGAACTCCGGCTGCCTTTCTTCCCGTGGCTGCCGATTCCAAGATAGAATTTGTTCTGGCCAAACAGGACCCCAATGGATTGCCTACTACGGGTATCGTCCGTCTTCAGGGTCCTCAGACTACCTACAATCCCAATGATGCCACGCTCATCGGTCAGTTAAGCCAGTGGAACCCGGAGGAATACATGAATATTTGGGTGGTGCCTTTGGTTTCTCCCTTTATAGGATATGCTTCATTTCCTATTTCCGACCTTCCCGGCCTCAATTTCCCTCCTACTTCTGCGCTTACAGACGGCGTGACCATCGATTATCGGTTTTTTGGAATTGGTGGAAGTACCATATCCTTCTCCAGAGGCAGGACCGCAACTCATGAGGTAGGTCATTACTTTGGATTAAGGCATATTTGGGGTGATGGCGGCTGCGGAGTAGATGACTTTGTGTCGGATACTCCCGAGCAAGACAACTCCAACAACATCTGTAATGATAATCCTTCCAGGATTTCATGCGGAACACAGGATATGATCCAAAACTACATGGATTACACTCCTGATGCTTGTATGAACCTGTTCACTTTGGGTCAGGTGGAGCGATTCAATGTAGTTTTAGCCAATAGTCCCAGACGAGTGACTTTGGTCAACAATAGAGCTACCATTGATCCGGTATTACCCAATTTGGATATGGCTATCCTCCGTGTGGTACAGCCCAATGTAGCTATTTGTGATTTAACCCTAACCCCTCAGCTCGAGATAGCCAATGCAGGCCAAACTACCATCACTTCTGCCAGAATCGAGGTAAAAAGAAATGGATCTGTGATCGAAACCAGAAATTTCTCCCTGAATCTGCCAACAGGGGAAATCACCTTGGCAGAATTCAATCCAATTACCATCCCTCCTGGCGGCTCTAACTCCTTTGAATTCGAAATCAAACTGGTAAATGGACAACCGGACGGAAATGCATCCAATAATTTCGCCAATTCCAACCCGGTAATTCAGGGGGAAATAGACCTCCCCTACTCCTTCAATATACCAACTTTCCCGGGGGACTGGGTTGTAAGCAATCCTGACAATGGATTCACCTGGACCAAAACCAACGTGACTCTCTCCGGAAGTACTGAGGAAGTACTTTTCGTGAGAAACTACGAATACGACGCTACTGGACAGCTGGACTTTTTCACCTCCCCCACCATTGATCTGAGCAAATATCCCAATGCCCAATTGGTTTTTGAAGTAGCCTATGCTCCTTACAATCAGGCTGGATTTCAGGACGAATTGATCGTTGCGGTCTCTTCTGATTGCGGAGATAATTATGACTTTGTCAACTCCAATTACAGAAAATCAGGAATCAGGCTTCAGACTGCCACTCCTACTTTGGATGAATTCACCCCAACATCGACCAATAACTTCCGCACAGAAATCGTAAATCTTGCCAAGTACAGGGATTTGGGAAAAGTGAGGGTGGGCATCATCAATAGGAATTCTTTCGGCAACAATGTGTATATCAGAAACATCCGGATTTTACCACAGGAAGAGTTCAGGTACGATGTCCAAATCTTAGACTTGGTCACTCCAAGTCCAATCAGTAACGGAAATACAGCAAGTGAAGAAATATTGGTGAAAAATACCGGCAACCTGCCTGTTTCCGGTTTTATTTTCAGCAGAACTACCAATTCGGGAGGTAGCCAAAACTTTATAGCATCCGGGACTATCCTCGTTCCCGATCAGGAAATAGTTCTAGAACTGAACAATTCCTCTACCCCAGGACAAAACAGACTGCAGTATCAACTGAGGGAACCCAACTTTGATCAAAATGCGGAAAGCTATCCGCTGTTTTCCCGATTCAATCAGGTGAATGACGGAAGACAGGAAGTGCCATGGAGACAAAATTTCAATCTGAGTACCGAACTCGCCCCATGGCTAACCATTAATCCTGAGAATGGAAATCAATCTTGGAGAGTTGCTTCAATTTCAAGTGGAGTTGGTTTGAATAATGTGACTGTACTGGAAAGTGGAAGAAAAGGCCTAAGTTATTGGCTTGGAACTCCGGTCTCAGACCTATCAGGAAGCAGACAGGCCAGTTTGTTTTTTGACTTGGCTGCCGGACAGGTAGACCCCAATACCAGCCTAAGTTTGTTGGCGAGTGAAGATGGAGGGGTGACCTATGGAGAAGTCTGGAAAGAAAGTGGTCCGGATTTATCCACAGTAGATGTAGGAGCAGCCAACCCCAATTCTCCAACTGATTTCCAAAGAAAGTTTGTCAACCTCACTGAATTTGCAGGAAGTGGGAAAACCAATGTGCGTTTTGCTTTTGTCCTGAGTGTAGAGGGAGAGAGTGATTCTCCCGTTTATCTGGATAACGTGGAGCTATTCCTTAGTGCAAATCCTGATCCGGTAATCCCCGGTGAAGGAAGCAGTGTCCTTTATCCCAATCCGGCATCCGACTTCTTTAATCTAGCATTTAATTTACCAAGAAGAGAAACAGTCAGAATTACCATCATCTTGGCTTCGGGGAGTGTAATTCAGGATATTGCCTATCCTTCCACACTCAATCAGACCTACACTTTCTCCAGGGAATTGTTCGCTCCGGGAATGTATATTCTCAGAATCACTTCAGATTCTATCCAAGAGATCAAGCGATTGGTCATTAATTAAAGTTAAAAGCCGAAGGAAGTTCACCTTCGGCTTATTTTTTGCGAATGCAAAATCCAAAATGAACCTAAGAAGGCAATTTCTTTGATATTCGCCTTATCTTGCAAGGAATTGAAATTACCATTAGTCCCCCATGCATTCCATCAAAAAAATCCTTTTACACCTATCCCTGGTCCTTGGACTTTCTGTTCTTTTCGGATTCCTTTTTTTGAAAGTGTATCTCCCTGTCTACACCAACCATGGGGAAACGGTGTCCGTACCTGATCTCTCGGGCTATACCTATCAGGAAGCCGTGGATCTTTTGGAAAGTACAGGCCTTCAATATGAAGTATCGCTTGATTCACTTTATAGTACGGAATTGCCCGCTTTGGCCGTCCTCAAACAAATTCCCAAGTCAAGCTCTCAAGTCAAAAGCGGAAGGAAGGTTTACCTCACGCTCAATTCCAGAAATGCGCCAATGATGAAAATGCCCAATCTAGTCAATGGGCTCTTGAGAAATGCACAGGAAATCCTAGTCAATATGGGCTTGGAGCGGGGCGAAATCATCTATGTCCCGGATATAGGGATTAATGTAGTCCTTGAGCAGCGCTATCGCGGAGTCTCTGTACCTGAGGGTTTTGAAGTGCCAAAAGGAGCAAAAATTGACTTGGTAGTAGGAGACGGTATGGGCAATCAATTCCTGCAAGTGCCTAATTTGATCGGTTTGGATGAAGATGAAGCAGAATTCCTTATTTTAGGTTCCGGCTTGCGTGTGGGAAGTAAAAATTATGCTCAAAATGATTCCATACCCCTGGGAAAAGTCTTTATGCAAATCCCAGGCTCAGGAAGTCAGGTCAAAACAGGAGAACCCGTAGAGTTTTGGATTTCTAGAAATTAAATCCTTGAAAAAGAATTCGTTCATATACTTTTTTACCCTGCTTTTCCTTCTTCTTTTTTGGGAAAAAACCCCTGCTTTTGCCCAGTTTGTCCAGTTGGAGCCCATTGAAAAAATTAAAATTTCCAAATCGGCAAAACAGGCTGATAAAAGGCTTTTGAACCAAAATTCCTTGCCTTTTTGGGATGATTTTTCCAAGGGAATCGATACCACCAAATGGTCTGTTGATGGCATCTCGTACACTGAAACTGCAGGAAACAATCCCCCTACCTTAGGGATGATTCTTTTCAATGGGGTGGACCAAAACGGTAGGCCCTATTCCCTGCAAGACAGAGATCAAGGAGAAAGTGATTACTTTACCAGTAAGCCATTTGACTTGAGCGGATTGTCAGAAAACGAAAAAAACAGTCTATTTATCAGCTTCTTTTGGCAAGCCGGTGGTAAATCAGAAGCTCCTGACACCAACGATGAACTCATCCTTCAGGTACTCACCCCAGAGCAAAATTGGATGACCGTCTGGTCTCAGAATGGAGGAGATGAACGGGACAGGGAAAATTTCACCCAAGAAATCCTAGCCATTGAACCGCAATGGCAACATGATAGATTTCAGTTTAGATTTTTGTCCTCAGGCAGACTCAGTGGCCCGTTTGATGCATGGCTACTCGACTATGTTTATCTCAATTCAGGAAGAAACGCCACTGACCTCACCTACCCAGACCGGGCGATCACTCAACCCAACTTTGTACAGTTGGGAGACTATCGGGCCTATCCATGGGAACTCCTCGATCGGTTTCAGGAAGACAACTGGAGTGTGGTATCCAATGAATTTCTGAATCTGGAAAACAGATTTCGGGCTATGGAATTTACCATTTCTGCTACAGATTCCACTGGGCAGATCCTATTGCCGATCAATTCAGATTCTCCATTCAACCCAGTACCCAATGCTTTGGAGAGGAGGTCCTTCTTTAGCCGGGAATTTGAAACCATCCCCAACCCGGGAAAATCACTCGATCTGTATTTCGAAACCTATTTGACCACTGGAGATGATCCCCTCTTTACCCTCAATGCTGGTGATACCACTTTTTTTGAGCAAGTGAACTTCGCTGACAACGATACAGTTTCCAGTATTTTTCCCTTAAGGGATTTTTTTGCCTATGATGGAGGATCCGCAGATTATTCTGCAGGGATCAATCAGCGTTCGGGGCAATTAGCCGTCAAATACCAAAGTCCCGAACCTGTGCTTTTGTATGGCATTTCCATCAACTTCACCAACGCGAGCCAAGCCAATCAGGCAATAGATTTGGTAATCTGGGAGGATTTGAGCTTGAGACCCATTTTTTCGCTCGAAAGAGCAATTCCTGTAAAACAAGAAGGGCAGGAATTCATCTATTTCCCTTTGGATACGGCGATTTTGGTTGGACCTGAGTTTTATGTTGGATTTACTCAGTTTACCAATAATTTCATTCACGTAGGTTTGGATAAAACCAACATTCAGGCAGATCGAATCTTCTACAATGTAGGGGGAGGATGGGTCCAAAATGAAGACGTCTTAGGATCACTGATGATCCGTCCTCATGTCAAAGTCAACCAGATACTAGAGGGTGGCGAGTCTCCTCAAGAATCCTTCCTTCTCTATCCCAATCCGGTGAGAGATAAGCTGATAATAAGGGGGAAATTTGCAGAAATTCAGATTTATGATTCCTTTGGACGTCAGATTTTATTACCCAGGGAATCCCTTGGCGAGGAGGAAATGATTAACTTTGGAACGCAAAGACCCGGAATCTACATTGTCAATCTGGTCTCCGGTTCTAAGTTGGAATCATTTAGAATTCAAGTCATCAAATAAAATGGAAGATATCTCTGTAAAAGAATTGAAAAGCCGATTGGACAAATCAGAAAAATTCGTTTTCGTCGATGTCCGTGAAGAATGGGAGTACGAAGAGGATAATTTAGGAGCTCAAAATATCCCCTTAGGCGAACTCCCCCACCGTTTGGATGAATTGGAAAAATACAAAGACTCAGAGATTATCGTTCATTGTCGGTCAGGTGCCAGAAGCGGAAATGCCAAGAAATTTATGGAAGGCAAAGGCTTCACCAAAGTGCGCAATGTCTTGGGAGGAATACTAGCCTATCGCGAGCTTTAAAAACAAAAACGAAAACCCTGAAAAATCTTTCAGGGTTTATTTTTTAAGTGAAGATGAAAGGGCGGGGAGAGAAACATAAAATAAAAACCACCACTGCTATCCAGCCTATCCATTTTCTTTTGGTATTCAAAGGGACAAAACCTGATACTTCGGGATGTCGCAAGCCCATCACCCTTCCCAAAAGAAAAGCAAAAAACAACCACCCTTGGTATCCCTCCCATTCAGGTTGAATAAAACTCAATGCATATTGACCTGCAGCTATGGAAAGTGCAAAGGTCCATTTGGATTGGGTAGACAGCTCCGCTCTTGAATAGCAGATATACAAGAATCCCACATATAGTGGAATTCTGATAATCAAGTCTTCAAAAGGGATTATCGGTGAAATCATTCCCATCCCTGCATAGGACAAAAACAGGGTGAATACAACCAAAGAAATCAACTTATGATGATGTGGAAACAATCCAAAAACCACGTGCCCTCCATCCAACTGTCCAATAGGGAGAAGATTTAAAGCAGTGAAAAACAGGGCCAAATAACCTGCAAATAAGAAGGGATAATGGATGACTTCCCCCATATCCGGAATACGTTCAGGATCTGCAAGCCACTCCCCCATCAGGTAAAACAGCAGATTTTGCCCTAATTCAAAATTAATTACCTCCTCCCCATAGCCCTGAAAATCAGGGTCAGCATATTCCGGATGGATTTCATAAATATATTCAGCAGGAGGCAAATGGGTAAAACCATAGAATAATACCCAAAAAGCGATCACAAAACCCGCCAAAGGCCCTGCCACACCGATGTCGAAAAACTTCTTTCGACTATTGACAAACCCTTTCATACGAATAATCGCTCCAAAAGTCCCAATAGAAGGTGCCCCAATAAATCCCAACCAAGCTGGGATAAAAAACGGAAGCGTACACTTCACCCGGTGATAGATGGAAGTAAAAAGGTGCCCCAATTCATGAATCAATAGGATGCCGATAAATGGAATCGAAAAGGCCATAGACTTGACAAAGTACTCCCAAGTCAATGCGGACTCGCCAAAACCAAGGATGGATTTGCTGTATACCCATTCACCGCCGGCAAGAGTAGTCGTGACAAGCGTCAGAAACAACAAAAACCCATGAATCAGATACTCTTTAGGCTTATACATTCGAGAAAAATTCAAAAATCACCCTGGGATTGGTTACTTGAATGGCCTGAATTCCCACCGCTTTAGCCCCCTCTACGTTAGCTTTCAAATCATCAAAAAACAGGACACGATCCGGTGAAGTATTTAGCTCAACGAGCATCTTTTCATAAATCTCAGCAGAGGGTTTTGCCAATCCCATCTCGTGACTGTAAAACACCCAATCAAAAATCGGATCAAATCGATCCAATCCATGTTCGGTTCTGAGCATTTCATGCACTGCATCAATATGGATTTCATTGGTATTGCTCAACACACCTACTTGATACTTTTTGCGAAGCGCTCTCACCAAGTCCAGTCTTTGTGGGGGAATTTTTCCCAAAAGACTGTTCCACAACATATCAATTTCCTGATCAGTCCACGGCTGGTCAAAATAATTTCTGACTTCATCTCTAAACTGAATGGAAGAAATTAGGCCTTTTTCATAGGACTTATGAAACTCCGTTTGATAAAAAATATCGACCCGATCATGAATGGATTCCTCCAACTTGCTTTTGATCAAACTCAAAGATCGCTGATAGTCAATGTCAATGATTACGTTTCCCAAATCAAATATCAAAAAGTCAACATCCGGGCTATTTTTCATTCGAAAGTCAAGTTGTGTAATTGAACTCAAATATGTAACATTGCACTCCCAAAACCAAGATTTAAAGTGGCAAAGGCCACCATTCAAAACTCAACACGGGCCTATAGCTCATTCGGTTAGAGCAACTGACTCATAATCAGTAGGTGCCTGGTTCGATCCCAGGTGGGCCCACTAAAGGCTGGATTTATTCCAGCCTTTTGCTTTTTTTAACCCATTTCACTTTTTCGATGATAAGCCTTTCCCTAGTGAGGAGAAAAGCGACATAATTATCGCTTCACCAAAAGCATTCTGCCCGAAACATCAATTTCTTCGGTAATTTTAGTGATCACTAAAGAAGGGACCTCTATCTGAAATTCTTCTGGCCTAACTTGAAATTTGAACTCCAACTTCAGGCCTTTCTCAGTTGATGCAATATTTCCCTTTACTGTAACTGGCTTGGTCACACCATGAATAGTCAGTACTCCATCAGCTGTCACAGAATAAGTTCCGGGGATGGTGAAGTCAACCTGTTCTTTGATTTTCCCCTTAAAGGTCGCTGTGGGGTACTTCTCACTTTCCATGTAATTTTCGTTGAAATGCTCCTGCATGAGCTTATTGGGAAAAATGAAATCCGTGATTCTCATTTGAACAGCTACCTCCCTCGTATCCGAATTAATTATTGCTCCACTTTTCTGATTCAGAGCCTCGATTGTCTCTAAAGGAGTATCCGAGTAGAATGAAATTTCCCCTGAGGAAGTACCATAAAGCGTTTGTGTCCAAGCAGTTCCTACTTCCATGAAGAAGATTAGTAGGGTAAGTTTTACAATGGTTTTCATTTGTCTTTATGTTTTGCGGCCTTATCAAAACTGAATGTTCTTGAAATATTGAATCCGTAATAAATGTCCCCATCTGCCCAGGAACCCACCGTTTGACCGATAAAATGCTTTTCAATCATTCCACGGGAATTGGTAAAATGCAATTGGAAAACGTGTCCTCCTGTCTCAATATCCACCCCAATTGAGATGGCATCTTGATATGGGTAAACTTTCCCCGTACTGGATTCATAAGAAATGGGGTCCGAAAAAGCATGGTAATATTCTCCAGAAAGGGTAAATCTCTTGGTAAGCTTATATCTTCCACCAAAGCCCAAAGCCCACAGGTCATTTGAAATGGAGGGATCCTCGACTTTATTGAAGTGAAGGAAGGTAGGCATAAGCTGAAGGGAAAGCCTTTCGTTGAATTTTCGCGCTATCAAAGCTTGTCCCCAATAGGAGTAGCGCTCTAGATTTTCATTGAATCTCATTTCAGCTCCCGACTCCATTCCATAGCATGTCTCCATGGTATTGATAGCCCAACCTGCCAAGCCAGTGACCGTTACAGGGATGGAATTGGATTGTTTTAGGAATTTGTACTTTGTATACAGATCATAGGTTTTTTCCAAAGAACTCCTACCTGCCCCGACGAGCCAATTGTCTGTAAGGCCGTACTCGAGGCCCAGTCTTATTTTGGCTTCATCCAAACCGAAAAAATTGGCAATAAATCCACTATTCACAGCTCCAAACCGATGAGAAATCCAAAAATTAAGATGATTTCTAGAGATCGTTTCTACTGTCTGTCCATTAATCAGCCTGGTAGCCTTGAAAGTTGCAATTGTGTAAATAGGATCTTTGGATTGTTCAGCTTCCAGCATCTGAAGTAAATCATCCTGAGCTTTAGTTGGAGAAATCCTGCTTAAGGTTAAAACGAAAAGCAGAATCACTAGCCCAATCGGGTTGTTAAAATTCTTGCTCATGATCAATAAATCACTTTTAAAAGTGTTCCAGAAAACTCTGTCTGATAGGTCTTTAGTCCTTTGGACCCTTTGGAGTTTAGTCCTTTTCCTGATGTGTCAAATCTTGCCCCATGCTCCGGACAATAAAATTCTCCAGACCGGAAATACACTTTCCTCTTTCCTTCATGGGAGCAGACTTGGGTGACTGCCGCAAAGGCAGTCTCGGATATCCTTGCAATCACTATTCTATTTACAATCACATAATTCCCTACAGTATTCAAATCCGAATACGCCGAACTACTCAAATCCAAGCTCAACACATTTGGATCTCCAGCTCCGGTACCTGGATTTAAATTGGGGTCCATACTTTCATTTATACAGCTAGTAAGACCCGATGCTGCACAATAGACTGCAAATAATGAAGCTCCTTTCAAACCCAAGGATTTTAAAAACTCCATACGATTCATTTTTTCTTCCATGACTTTAGTAATTAGTGTGTTTTACAAATTTGAAGTCAGCCGGTTTCGAGTTTCCTTAATAGGTTCTTAAGAATCTCTTAAAAAAACCGGCCCTTTTTTTTTTGATTAGTCTACTTTAATTGACCATTTGTAATCGAAATCATTCTTTTTATTTATGAAATGTGTCAAAAACTAAACTGGTACTGCATCACCAGCATCCCCTTTCTGGGGTTCATAGAATCAAGGACCAGCTTTTCTCCGCTCCCCTCTCTCAAAACAGGCCGGCTTTGATAATCCAAGGAAAGCTTGGATCGATGTCCAGCCTGAAGCCAATTGACTCCGATTGAATAAGTAGAAATGGGTACCTGGACCCGTTCATAATCCGAAAGGGTAAACTGACCATAGGGTTGAAGCGTACCTAGCCTTCCCAGCAAGTCCTTTTTCATGAGGTATCCCATTTGGGTATAATAGACTTTTCCGGTTCCAATCAGCGGAATAGTGTTTCCGGGACCATTAAATGAGCCATTCGCATTTACTCCATTTGCAGGATTCATGGCTCCTGAAGCCCGGAGGTAATTGGGACCAAAATCATAATTGATCCCAGCGACATAGGCCGTGAAGGCCGTCCCTTTGCTGGTGTCAATGGGAACGTCATAAAAAATATCAAAGCCAAACTGTCTACTAGCTTGCTGAACTACTGGCCCTGAAGATACCTCCCGGTATTCTACAGCATGATCTTGGGTGGAAAATCCTCCCCCAATGTTGAACACCCTCTTTTTCCCTAAATAGGTACCCGTCATGTAGGGCAACTGGTTGGATTCCTTGTCCAAAAATTGCCAAAAGATATATCCCTGATAATTTAATGCTGGAGCTGATAAACTGTAGTAGGCAATTTGGGTTACATTTTCAGGAAGTGTAGGTACAGGACTGAGGGCAGTTTGGATAGGAAAGGGATTGGAAACCGACAGTCTGTAATCCAATTTCCCCAATTGACCTTTGGCAAAAACACCCAATTTCCTGACAAATTGATCCGTAAGATCATTTGTTGACTCTTCGATATAGGGCAAATCCAATCCCAAAATAGAGCCCACCGAAGAGGAAGAATACCGGACAGTCCCATTCCAGCCATGCAGACCTGCTCCCAAACTTAACTTTCCCGGGGCCAAGGCATATTCAGCAGTGACATCATGCAGAAATAGTCCCGGCTTCCTTCCGGAAAGGGACCCAAAGCTGTTGATGCCAAATTGGGTGTAGACAAATACCTGATCGGTGATTTGCCCCATGACCTGGTAGCGAACTCTCCTCAGGCCTACGTCAAAAACTTCATTTTTAGGAGTGCTAAAAATGGTGGAACCGGGATTTAGATCAGTGTATCTGACCCAGATTTGTCCAAGACCGGTACCTTTTACCCAATGTGTCTTTTCTTGATTGAGGAAAAGCTTGATTTCTTGGTCTCCCTGGGCCTGAAGTGAAAAAACAACAGCACAAAAGAAGAGCAAGGTTAATTGAACTTTAGTAGCTAAGGATTTCATTGGATCAATAAGTATTGAAAACGACCTTCCTCCTTCTCTTTGGAAGAAGAGGAGAAGGGCTCGTTTCAGTGAATGAAATAGGAAGTCTGATTCGTTGAAAAGCAACAAGCTCAGGCAGGCTTCAACCTTCTTGCCGCTAAATGATGGTCAGATACAGGTTGGTGAAGTTCCAAGCCGGCAAGGGTGACTTTCCCTCCATTTTCTTCATACTCATGCTGGAAATGATGTAAGTTTTCCATGACCGAGTGATCGACCATCACCGCATTTTTCAAATCAATGGTGATATGGAAGCCAGCAGGTATTTCCTCCAATTTTTTCTTGATTCCCAGAAAGTTGGAGAAAATAGCGGCCTTGTCGATTTCCACCAGGTATTCATTTCCAGAAAAAGAAATAGAGGTAGGCGCTTTAAAGAATGAACTCAGGGGAGCCCCGTTGATCAGATGCAAAATCACCTTCAACAAAATACCGGCAGCAATCCCGACCAATAGATCCTCCACAAGAGTGAACACAATCGTCACCAAGAAAATGGCCAATTGCTCTTTTCCTATTTTGAAAGTATTGACAAACTCCTTAGGGTGGGCCAGTTTGATCCCAACGGTAATCAGCATGGCTGCCAAAGCAGCATTGGGGATCATTTCAATCACCGGAGTGGCCACCAAGACAAAGACGAGAATGAAAAAGCCATGAAAGAAATTGGCCCAACGGGTTTTTGCCCCATTGTTTACGTTAGCCGAACTTCTCGCCACTTCGGAGATCATCGGCAAGCCTCCCACCAAAGCACTGATTGTATTTCCGATTCCCACTGCAATGAGGTCTTTGTCGTTATTGGATTTCCTTCGAAATGGATCACTCAAGTCTATTGCTTTGACCGTGAGAAGAGATTCCAAAGTCCCTACCAAGGCAAACATGATCACATATTTTACAAATATTCCTGTTTGGGCTATTCCAGAGAAGTCGGCATTGTATTTCACATTATCGACTAAGTTTCCAATATGAAGCAAAGCATACGCAGGCTCAGTATGGGCAAAATCCATAGCCAGCTCCGAAGGGATAGCAACCAACAAAACCATTAATGGAGCGGGGATTTTGCCCAATTTGAACTCCTTCAGGTAAGGCCAACCCAACATGATCGCCAAGCTATACACCCCGATCAGGGTAGCCTTAGGATCAAAATTGGCCAAAAACCGAGGAATGGAAGTAATCATTTGGATAATGCTCAATCCTTTGTATAGCTCAGGATTTACATCCAAGAGGACCGGTATCTGCTTTACAATAATGATAATCCCAATGGCCGCAAGCATTCCATGAATCGCAGAAAGAGGGAAAATGTCCGCCAACTTGCCCAATTTCAAAAAGCCGAAACCAATCTGTACCAAGCCGGCCACCACCATGGCACCAAGAGCTAACTTCCAGCCGGCTTCTCCCCCACCGAAATCAGCCACAGAACCCGCTACCACTACAATCAAACCTGCCGCAGGGCCTTTGATCGTGAGGCGTGAACCCGCAAAGAAACTGACAACCAAGCCACCGATGATTGCAGTAATCAAGCCCATGATGGGAGGAAAATCAGAAGCTTTGGCAATACCCAAACTCAAGGGCATCGCTAATAGAAAGACTATAAATCCGGCAGTAGCATCTGAAAGGAAGTTTTCTTTCAGTCCTGCCAACCCCTCTTTAGGGACACTAAGTTTTGATGTGATTTTCATAGGAATATTTTTTTATCAAAGACCCTGAAGAATTCAGGATGAAATGGATGATTTGAAGGATGATTTGAGGGAGAGATTTTTCTTCTTGGTGAAGAGATAGGGACTGAAACCAAACTCCTCAGCAGGAAGGTTTCTTTTTTTTCCAAGAAAGAGTCGACCAAAAATCCGGATGGCTGAAATCCCCTCCATCACAAAAGTCAATGCGGCAAGTGAAGCCAAAAGGTATTGATCTGCATGAATATGGCTGAAGAGAAGGTCTTCTCCGATGAAGGTTGGAGAAATCGGAAAGCCCATCAACCCAAGCACACTCAGAAGGAAAGCGAATGCTAACCCAGGAAATTTTCTCACGTAACCCTGGTACTCAAATAGCCCTGACTGTCCCAGATTTTTCTTCATCCAGGAGATGACTACCAATCCAGAAAATCCGAAGACCACTACTCCGCTTAGGTACACGATGATCTCTTTTGGAGAAAAATTTTCATTTTCTGCTATAGCCAAAACCATCCAGAAATGATTCATAATCAACATCATCCAGCTCAGCCTGGCTGATTTTCGTTCTGAAAAGGATTTCAACACCATCAAAAGAGCGATGAAACCAAAAACCGAGGGAAGGACAGCGTGAAGAGAGGGAGGTAATTTATACCCCAAAACCAGCAGTCCAAACCCGAGCAAATAGCTTGGTACAAAGTAGAATAAGACTGTCCTATAGCTTAGGAAATCCAATTTGTGCCCCAGCTTTTTCATGGGATTGAACAAAATCCGGTTGACCAACCGATCCAAATTCCACTCCTTCAGGCTCCAGACATAAAAGGAAACTTTGATCTTTTGCAGCCAAACAGGCGATGAAGGTTGGCTTTTAGGCTCAAATCCGTAAAACTGCTCCCTGATCAAATAACTCACGATAGAAGGAGAAACCAACAACTGATAGGTCCTCAGAAATGCATTTCCACAAAAGTGAATCAAGGCCAACACCTCAAATCCGGCAGCTACCTCTATGAACATAATCCCGATTTGAGAAAGGGAAGCATAGCCAATTTGAGTTTTTACAGAAGTCTGTACTCTTGCAATCAAATTGGACACTACTGCCGTAATCAATCCCACCAAACCGATAAGGATCCGGACTGCGTATTGATTTTCCCAAAAGGGATAGGTTCTAAGGAGCAAAAACACGCCAAGATGCACAGACAGAGACCCATAGAAGATCGCTGAAGAAGGTGTGGGACCCTCCATAGCTCTTGGAAGCCAAGAAGAGAATGGAAACTGGGCAGATTTTGCAGCGGCAGCCAAAAGCAGCATCATCGCTATAAAAAAGCCAATTCCGCTATTTCCTGAAAGGCTTTCTGAGACCAACTCAGCATTGGAAAGCTTGAGAAAAGTGATATTCTCATTCCACAAATGATGGCTGGCCCACATGGCCAAGATCATCCCCACATCTCCGATCCGATAGATGGAAAAGACCTTTATGGAATTTCGGGTAGGGAGGAGGTTTTCCCGATAAAAGGCCACTAATAGAAAAGAGGCCAGACCCAAAATCTCCCAACCAATAAACAGAGTCTCAAAATTTCCGGCCAGGACAGTAATGTTAAATCCTAAGTAGAAAAAGAGCACCGTGTTGAAAAACCGCTTATATCCTCTCTCCCGATGTAGGTAGTAGCGGCTGTAGAAGGTAATCAGAAAGGTCAGCATAGACCCAATGACTACATAGACGGCCCCTACCCTATCAAAGAAGAAATCCACCAAAAACTCAAAATGCGAAGTCTTGAGCAAAACAAATTCCCGAAGATTCAAAGCCTGAAAACCATCCCAGGCCCAGAAAACCAGAAATAAACATACGCTGAACAAGTTCAGCCCAGCGGTGTAAAAGGCTACTTTGGAAAGAAGGTTCTCTTTTTCCTCAGGCACTAACACACTGATTACAAAGCCCACTAAAGGAATACCGATCATGAGCTGTATCCAAGCTGATAATTCCATCACAGAGAGTCGATTAGGTAAACAGGAAGATTATCTTTGGACAGGAGCAATTTGTCCTGCAGGTGCTCGATGTGGTCGATCCTAGATAGAGGTTGATAGACTACCCAACCTTCGTCCTTGAATCTCAAAAAAGAGCCGGAATGGGGATCAATGACCACTAAATGAAGCCAAGAATTAATGATCCACTCATAGGTAGATGGATTAGATTGGATGACGTGCATCACTACTTTAGGATCTTGCTCCACAATCAGCAAAAGTCGAATGGGGTCATGAATTTCGACCATTTGATAAGGAAGGCCTGTTCGGAGATCTCCGTCCGCCCCGTTGGCCACACCAATCAGGCCCATGACATTGTGAGGAAGCTTGGTCCCTGCACCAAGATTGTCCGGGTCCATTCGAGAGAAGTAGTATTCCAAATTGATCCCTCCACAGACTGGGGCAGCGGCTCCAAGGATTTTTACCAATGCCTTTCCTTCCGGGTCTTTTCGGTAATCATAGGAATTCAAAAAAGCCCTCCTGTCAAAAAACAAACCCTTGATCGTTGACTTTCTGGAAACAATGCACAAGGCATTAGTCGCATGATTGTACTCTGGTCTGGGCTCAAATAGGGAAAAAGCCCGTTTTTTCACAGCTTCATGGAGTCTACCCAATGACTTACCCTTGTCCAGCGTATCAAACCTTCTGGATCTCTCCAGCGCGTTGATTTCGAGAGCTCGGGCAAATTTCTTTTTATTTTCTTCATGCTTGCGGAGATTCTGCGGATTAAGGAATTCTACGTCGTAGTATTCGATTTCATCCTTGGTGGTATCATGAAGCCCCCCGACAAACTGGGTCGAATCCGGAATGCTGATTCCTCTTTGTGTTAAAAGTTGTCTAACCTTCGGATGATTGGCCATGGCCGCTGCTACCCGGGCATTGACCGATCCCGGCCGTCCACAGCAGGCTCCACAATCGTAGCCAGCGTAATGGGTATTGTTGATGCTGGATGCTCCATGACCGATCAAATAGATCAAGCTGGAAAATTTGTCCAAAAGACCTATGCTCCGTAGCAATCCTTCCACCCGATCTGCCATTTCCTCCACCTTAAAGCCGACCTGAAGTCCATTTTCCTCCACCCCTTGATAGTCAATGGTAAGGCTTCCCTTGGGGTCCATGTGCTTAAATGAGGACACCTCCAACGCCGAACTGGAGGGCGTCAAAATATTTCCAACCAATCGAAGTGCTGACCAAAAACCTAAAGTTTGGGCATTGACCCATCCACGAATCAAAGAGTGACTGTTTTGATTGAAATGCGCATCCTTTGCCAGCTTTTTATGGTTGGCCTTTTCTTTTATCAAGTATTTGGGAGTGACGGGTGCCGGACAGGATTTGGTATGGAACTTCCCAAACTCGGGCTGAAAGTAAAACTCAACATTGAAGAAGCCCGGAGTTCCATAAGAAGCACAAAAAGGATCTATATACTCCAAATGCCTTCTGGTGGAACATTCCCGGTCGTCGATACAAAACATCGCCTGAAAGCTTGGAACCTCCGGCGTAACCGGCTCTCTTTTCACAGCAGCTATTCCAGCCAATACTTCATCATAATAGCTCCATTCAAAGGCCTCCTGCCAGCATTGCAAAGCCAAATCCACTTCTTCAAAAGGTGTGATTTCAAAAAAACTTGCTGTGGATAGAGGAAATTTCAACCCGATAGGTGCCCAGTTTTCACCAAACTTTTGATCCAAAGCATCGATCTCTAGAAGGCATTCAAACTTGATCATGTCTTCCAGGGAAATGCTCCTTGAAACCAAAAGGCTTTCGGGTTGATTTTCCAAAACTGCAACCATCCCAGACCAGCCCGGATGAGCAAACTGCTGATCAAACAAATACCAGCCATATGCTTCGGGATTTCCTACCAGAATCTCCAAAAGATCCTCCAAGGCTAGTTCATCGGTATGCAATAGAATTCGAGCACGCTCAGACTTCAGCAAGGATGAGGCACTATTTCGTTCGATCCATCGAATAGAATCCAGAAAGCCTTCTTTTTGGACAGGAAAAGACCAAATTGAAATTCCCTGATCCAAATAGGCCGAGAGAACCCTAAACAAAAACGGATGAATAATTTTATCCAAATTAAAGTGATACTCACTTTTCCAAAGTCCACGCAAGCGGCCAATTTTGGGAATTCCGTTTTCCTCAAAATTTTGATCCAATAGTTTGACCGCCCATTCTTGAGAATGAATCGGACCGAAATGATCTTCCAAAACCTTCTGGAGGATTTCCCCTTTGATTTTCCCCTCACGGTACTTGAGGCGATACTCTTCTATGGGGAGATATCCCTGATATCCAAACTGGATTTTTGCCTGCTTTAGCCCTTGATTGAAAGGCAGGTTTTGGAAAGCATGCAGGGTATTATGATGGACAAAGTCCTTAAGTGGGGCTTGCGCAGGAAGAAAATGCTTTAGTTCCTGCAAAAGCACATCCATCCTCAAGGCACGGCCTTGGCTGAAATGGTTCATGGTAAATGAGCTGAATGAATAAGATTTTCCCCGATAAGGGGATAGAATAGGTCCGAAATGGACAGAAATCAATGATGCCTAAATGGCAAAAATCAACTCAATGCAATCTTCCAGGAATGATAAAAGTCATAGAGATGAAGACTTCCTTTTCCAGGTCTTGATTGGGAAAAAGTCTTTTCCTGACCCGAAAAGGTAGGATTACAAAGTTGAAAAATAAGCTCAGACAAGGCCCAAATCGACCCCTCTTCTTCGGTTTCCTCTTTCTCTTCTTCAGCGTTTTCACAAAACCCGAAGTGACTCTGGAAGTCCGAATTGTCTTGAAAATGAAGTTCAACTTGATGATTTGACTGTTCTTCACTTAAAAAAAGCGGTGTACCTCCACCAAAATCAACCCCAAAAGGACTTTGGATGACCAAAACCCAACGCAGGAGAAGAAACAACGTGGAGACTACAGAAATCATAGAATTCAATTCACGAGGTAAAATTAAAGGAAATTAAATCAGAAGTATTTTTTATTAGAAATTTTTATGTTAAAAATTAAAAATATTAATGATATAAGAATTTCTATTCGCACTCAACCCAAAAATTCTTCACTGGAATTTAACTCAGCAGTAATCGCCCATTCCTTAGAAAACAAAAAAAACCTCGGCTTGGCGAGGTTTTGGGGGTGATTGGAACAACTTTTCTCCTTTTCTAGAAGGACTCAATAAGAACCTATTTCAGAAAGGAAAGTTTCAACAGCCAAATAAAATTTCGATTCTTAAAATCAATTTACTCGGCATGCATACAAATTTAAGGGGAAAATTTGATTCAACCTACTCAGAATCGACTATTTGACATTTATCAAACCAAGTTGTTTCGCAATCAATTCTTAATTTCAATTTTTCCACTGGATACCTTACCAAACACGGTATATGGTGAACCATGATCTATCAGCAAAGAACCTGATGATCCTCTATCCCCCACTTCCACTTTTCCGCTACCCGCTTTTAAATCAAAATTAAACGCATTCAAATCGGAAAAAGTCTGAATCCTGAAATTACCGGATGAGCCTGAAAGATAGGTCTTGGGCCCCAGCCCGACCCTTTGGGCATCTACAGTTCCTGAACTTATTTGGATAGTCTGTAGCTCCTGCACTCCATCCATTTGTACCCTTCCTGAACTCATCTCAGCATTAACACTTCCTTCTATATTTGATAGGTCGATTTTTCCACTGGAAGCCACTAATTCCACATTTCCTTCCATATTTTGGATTTTCAATTCTCCCGAACCGGCAGAACCCTGAATATTTCCAACTATTGAATTTGCTGAAAATGATCCAGAACCAACTTCCGTGTGGATTTCTGAAGACAGAATATCAGCTAGGTCTATTTTTCCAGACCCTACAGAAACTTCCAATACCGGGTGATCAATACCCAAAACTTTGATTTCTCCTGAACCACCTTTAATTTGGAGCTTCATGTTTTTTGGACCTGTGAGATAGAGATAGCCCCGGTTTCTTCCTGTTCCAAAGCCGGATTTTTGATCCAGTTCAATCCATAAGCGATCTCCATCTGTGGTATAGTCAATTTTGAATCGTTCTCCCCGGGAAGACTCCAACTGTCCGATTAGCTTGACTTCCTGCATTCCTTCGATTCCCTGATAGTTTACTTCCAGAAATCCGGATTCGATTTCAATCACCTGAATTCCTACAAACTCCTCATCCACTTGCTGGACTACATCCATGTCTTCAAAACAAGAGGTCAATAGAAACAAAGAAGCTGCCGTCAAGGCCCAAGCTGCCAAGGTTTTTACTTGTGTTTTCATTTTAGTGTGGGTAAATAATTTTTGGTTTAGTATTTTTCATCAAAAGGAATTTCATCCTCCTTTTCTCAAGACAATCCAAAAGGCATTTACCCCTACTCTTTTCCAAAAAATGATTGCAAAGACTCCTTCTCCTCCCTATTTCGCAGTGATATTTACCAGTTTAAGAACGGAGATAGAGGAAAATTACCAGGAAATGGCCACTTGGATGGTTCAGCTAGCCGAGGAACAGGAGGGATATTTGGGCCACGAAAGTGCCCGGGAAGAAATAGGAATTACGGTCAGCTACTGGAAAGACCTCGAATCCATCCGAAAATGGAAAACCCACTCAGACCACCTTTTGGCCCAAAAACAAGGAAAGGAAAAATGGTACAGCGCCTACAAGACGCGGATTGCATTCGTGGAGAAGGATTATGGTTTTGAAAAATAGACCATCCTATTTTTTCTCAATTTCTGCTTTAAGAAGTTTGACCCGGTCTTTGATCGAGATATCGCTGATATCCAACTCAAATGAAGTGGCTTTCAGAAAGTCATTGACTGCGCCTGAATGGTCCGTGCTTTTCCCCTCTGCCAAGGTCACATAGCGCATGGTAGACCAAAGTACCGTCTTCAATTGGGTTTTGGAGTCGTCAGTCATGTAGTACTCTACCAAAATGGTGTTGTGATTGTACCACAAAATCCGGCTCATGATCCTCACCCACTCTCCCACCATGGCGGGTCTCACATAACTGATGTTATGGTTATACACCACCCAAGCTGCCTTATAAACGCGGATCAGATCAATAATCTCCAATCCGTATAATTTGGGAACCTGATCTTCTCTTGCGTTGAAAAAGTAATCGAAATACTTCGCGTTATTCAGATGCCGCAGTGGGTCACAATCCTGAAATCGGATGACGACTCGGCTTTCAGTTTCCTTGGGATAGTGCTTTTCTGGATTAAATTCAAACATGATCAGATGTCTTGACTGTTGATGATTTTCACTCCTGCCTTTTGGAGTTCTTCTTTGGCTTTTTCCCCGTCTTCAGGCTGCAAATTCACGGGCCGGGTAGCATCTTGGATCAAAAAGGTCTCAAAACCCAGATCATTTGAATCCAAAGCGGTAAACTTCACACAATAATCCAAAGCAAGGCCACAAACATATACTTTTTGTACGCCGTTTTCTTTCAAATAGCTCCCAAGTCCGGTATCCCCTCTTCGGGCATTGTCAAAGAAACCCGAGTAGGAATCCACCAACTTGTTTTTCCCTTTTTGGAATACAGCTTTCCACTTTTCACGGGATAAGTCTGGATGAAATTCCGCTCCCTCTGATCCCTGTACGCAATGCACAGGCCACAGAGTTTGAGGCAAGCCCTCCAGCACGATCTGCTCGCCCGGAGACTTACCCGGGTGCTGCGCCGCAAAACTTCCATGATCTGCGGGGTGAAAATCCTGTGTGGCTATCACCCGGTCAAACTTTTCCTGAAGTCGATTGATCAGCGGCACAATTTCATCTCCCCCTGATACTGCCAAGGCACCTCCGGGAATGAAATCATTTTGCACATCTACGATCAAAAGTACTTCGTCTTTATTCTTGCTCATTTTTTTCATTTTCAAAATTCTGCGACTTCAAGACCAGTTCCATGCGGAGGTGATGGAGATTTTCCTCCAAACCAACAGGATACAAATGAGGATTGACCAATCGCTTATGGGTTTTGTCCAGAGATTCCAGCTGTTGGGCTGCCCGTTCCCTGATTTTTTCCAGACTGGGAATAGAATAAATCAACTTTCCTTCTTTGAAAATCGGCTTCAACAATACCTCTTCAGAGTAAAAAGCCGGCATAAGCCTTTTTCTGCGCGTTGGATCAATCGGATCAATGATCACCACTCCTCGGGGATTGATTTCTTCCTCCTCCAGATAGATCATATCCGCGACAGCCTTGTCTTTACTGTAATACCTCTTCACATTGTGAAGACCGGGAATATTGATTTTCAAGGACTGCTGGGAAACTTTGACTTTGGGCACCCATTTCCCTTTTTCATCTTTAATTGCTGACAGTTTATATACTGCACCAAGCGCAGGTTGGTCGTAAGCCGTCACCAGCTTGGTGCCTACTCCCCAAACATCGATGGCTGCCTCTTGGGTTTTCAGAGAAGTGATGATTTGCTCATCCAAATCATTGGAAGCCACGATTTTCGCTTCGGGGAAGCCTGCTTCATCCAGCATTTGTCTCGCCTGTATTGAGAAATAGGCCAAATCCCCGGAGTCAATCCGAATCCCTACCATTTCCTTTCCTTTTTCCCTGAGGATTTCCCCAACCTTGATGGCATTCTTGATTCCTTGAATGGTATCGTAGGTATCCACCAAAAACACGCATTTTTCGGGAAAGGCTTCTGCATACGCCTCAAATGCCTCCAATTCCGTATCAAAAGACATGATCCAGCTGTGGGCGTGCGTACCGGACACCGGTATCCCGAAAAGTTTCCCTGCCATCACATTGCTGGTGGAAGTACAGCCTCCGATGTAGGCTGCCCGGCTGGCAGCTAAGGCTCCGTCGATTCCCTGTGCTCTTCTCAGGCCAAACTCCAAAACCGGAGCACCATTAGCCGCAACATTGATTCTTGCAGCTTTTGTAGCGATCAGAGTCTGGAAATTGATGATGTTGAGCAAAGGTGTCTCCAACAACTGGCATTGGATCAAAGGACCTCTCACACGAATCAAAGGAGCATTGGGAAATACCACGGTTCCTTCCTCCACCGCATCGATATCGCAGGAAAATTTTAGGTTTTTCAGGTAATCCAAAAAACCCACTTCGAAAACCGGGCTTCCATCCTGATTTTTCATCTGAGCCAAATAATCCAAGTCAGTGCCGGAAAAGCGGAAGTTTTTGCAGTAATCAATCACATAATCCAAACCTGCAGCCAAAGAAAATCCACCTTGGAAAGGATGCTTGCGGAAGAAAAGATTGAAAACCGCCTCCTGCTCACCTTTTCCTGCTTTCCAGTAGGCGTAAGCCATGGTGAGCTGATAAAAGTCCGTAAGTAAAACCAGATTGCTTTGATAGAGATCCTTGGTGATTTTCATGAATTTGGAAACGTTCTTTTCAGCCTAGTGACGGGTAATCCTTTCAAAGGTACATTCAAAGCCCTTTCCCACCAAGAATGTCAAGGGAATGAAAAGATTTGAAAAATAGTTGGATATTGAGATTACATTTTTCCCATCACCGTCGACCAAATGATGATTAGCCGATGAAGCTAAACCGAAACTTAACCGATCAGGAACTCCTGGAGCAGATCAGATCCAAATCTAATCCCAATCAGGCGATCAATCAGCTTTATGAGCAGCATTATGGAATTTTAGAGAATTACATTCTACGAAACTCAGGCAATCAAGACGATGCTGCAGACCTGATTCAGGAGGTGATGTTGGTATTCATCAAGCTAGTCACTCAAGGTAAATTCAGAGGAGAAGCATCCATCAAATCCTTTCTCTACAGCATTTGCAAGAATCTTTGGATTTCGGAATTGAGAAAAAGCAAAAGCATGAGTGCCAGAAACGAACGCTACGAAATGGAGAAAAATGAAATCGACTTGGACGTTTCGGAGGAAATCAGCCGAAATGAAAATCTCCGCTTTGTAATGGAGCTCTTCGAGAAGCTGGGAGAGAAGTGCAAGCAGGTACTCACCCTATTCTATTTCGATGAATTACCGATGAAAGAAATCTGTGAAAAATTGGAATTCAGTTCAGAGCAGGTCTTGAGAAACAAAAAATACAAATGTCTTCAAAGCCTGACTGATCAGGTCAAATCTTCCCCCGCCTTACAATCCCATCTTCAAAAAGCACTAAGACATGAATAAGCGATACCAAATAGATGACCTGGAAGCCTATCTTGACGGTTTGATGGAATCAGAAAAAGCCGAACAGTTTCTTAAAGAATTAGAGATAGATTCTTCCTTGAGGGTGGATTTCGAGTCCCTAAAATTGGCTCGGGAAGGGATAGAATTAGCTGCCTGGAAAGAAATGGTTCGAAAATCCCAAGCTGAGTTTCTGGCCGGTCGGACCTCTTCAAAAACAGAGTCGGAGACTCTCATAAAATCAATTTCTTCCTTTGCGTGGATAAGTAGGATCGCGGCTTCCTTGACCCTTTTCCTGGCAAGTGCATTGGCAGTCTTGTTTTTCAGTACTTCTCCAGAAAGCATAACTTCCAAGCATTTGGACTACCAAATCCCTGTAATGAGATCCGGCGAATTTGAACTCAGCAGTTTGGAAGAAGCCTATCAAAAGAAAGATTTCGAAACAATCAATAAACTGGCCTCCGAGATTGATCGCTATGATGCCAAAGCCTATTTCATCTTATCCATGGTCTACCTGGACCAAAGTCGGCCGGAATCTGCAGAAAACTTGCTCCTTGAGATCGAGGAAAGAAATAAGAGCAATCAATCCAAGGAATTTGCTGATCAGATTGATTACTATCTGGTGAAAGCGTATTTGGAGCAGGAAAAAATAAGAGATGCAAAAACGAGAATGGAAAAAATCCTAGAGGATCCCAAGCATACATACCATCAGAATTTCACTGGCTGGGATCAAGTCAAAATCAGAGTTTTGGAATGGAAAAATTAAATCTCAGTCCTCAAAATTCAAGAAAACTCCCCTTCAAGGGAGTTTTTTTTTTTTTCGTTGTAGCGGTTACATCTATCGGCTTGGCTGCGACTAATACTAAAACCAACAAAAAACATGAAAAATTATCTTATTCTACCCGTACTGCTCTTGTTCTTTGTATTCACCTTCTCCTCCTGCTCCAAAGAGGACAACCCGGATGTCCTGGGTACAGGTGAGGTGAAAATCGGAATGGGAGTCAAACTTCAGAGTTCAGGCAACCCTGGAGCAAGATTGGCCAATGCAGGTCTTCGAATCAACTCCGGATTCATTCAGGTCAAAAAAATTGAACTGGAAACCGAAGGAGTGGATGAGGCCGGACGAGAGTTTGAAAAAGAATTCGAATACAGGTTTCCAGAGATCAAAAAGATCAACTTTGACGAATTTGATGCCGGAGTCGACTTCTTCATTGCCATTCCTGCCGGAAACTACGAGGAAATTGAAGTCGAGTTAGACTTGATTGACCATAGAAATCAACCTTCTCTGGAGTTAAATGGTACTTATACCAAGCAAGATGGAAGTTCAGTGCCCTTCAAATTTCAAGTTTTCGGAGATGATGACGACGATTGGGATTTTGAAGTAGAGCTGGAGGCAGAAGATGATGACGATCTCTTCTTCCTTGACGGGGTCAATAATCCCCTCGCCTTGTTTCAAATCAACGCCGAAGGATGGTTTTCAGGAGTAAGCACCTCTGAGTTGGAATCTGCAGAATTGACCGATGGTGTGCTATTGATCACCAAGCAAGTCAATGGATCTATTTTCAGGAAAGTGGAAGGAAAAATCAAAGACTCCACCGAGATTGAATTGAAAATGAATTAATTGCTCTATTGCAATTCTAAACACTAAAATTCTAGAGGAATTGTAAAAAGACACCTTGACTGGGTGTCTTTTTTACATTATGCAGACTGATCGGTCTTTTGAAAATTATTCCATAGGTATATCCGGAACCATTCACGTAGATCTTGAATAGTGAATTTTCCTTTATGAAAAATCCCCCTAGCCTTCTTGGTAAGGGGGAATCCTCCTACTTGGAACCTCAAAACCTAATTTATATCGGTAACGTGCAAACATGCCGATGTAAAGATTATTCAATAGGATTTTCCACTATTTGACCAATGGAGCATACTCAATGGATAGTATCTCAGTTAAGTTATACCCACCTTCGGTCTCAGGTCTTCCTGCTACTCATCCAAAAGGTTTGGAATGAAGGGTCAATTGAGGCTGTCTCACAAGAAGGATTTTTCATATCGAGTCTTAACTATTCTCTGAACATACAAAAAGGAGGAACCGTGGAATGTGGTCAATCGATCGTGGGATTATCCGCAACATCTACACCTGGATTTTCCTATCCTGGCTGGCTGACAGATAATCACATGGAATTTTAATTTATCCTAGGTCCGGTTCTATTTCACACCTTATCCAATTTTTTCGGAATTCCTTAAAAAACTTTTATGTCCAAGATTACAAGTTTTCATCTAGAAGCGACCAAATGGCAGATTAAATCATCGACCATTTATGAAAGCCAATCGCCAATTCATTCTGCTCTACCTAGTGGTCTTCCTGATCGGGAGACCTCAAGTGGTTCTTGGGCAATACAAAACCCGACTTTGGAGCAGCTTTAATGTTGGAGCTCCGCTGACCGACAAACTGGATGTAAGAGCATCCTATATCAAGTCCCTAAAAGTAGATGAGCCGGGATTTGAAACCGCGTTTAATTGGTATGCAGCGGCACTAACTTATCAGTTATCCAAGGACTGGAGGCTTCAATTGGGCTCTGCATGGATGCACCTTCCCAGCTCGGGTAGAACAACCCACCGCTGGACATTGGAAGGGAGTCACAAGATGAAGTTGGATCGCCGTTTTTCACTTCGAAACAGTCTCCAGCTGGAATCTCACAATGACCAAGAACCCAGATTCGACTACCGAGTGATTTTTGGGTCAAGAGTCGGCCTAAGGAAAAGGCTTGACTTTCTTGGTGTGGCTCCTTCATTGAACTATGCCCTGTTTTTCAACATCGGCGGCAATCCGATCCGATACTTTTCAGAAAGCGGAGAGGAAATCACCAGAAAAACCTCCAATGGTCTTCATCGAGGAAGGCTGATGGCCAATTTCAATTTCAAAATTTCAAAGCCCATTCGCCTATCCCTGTATTACATCAATCAGCACGAATTCAACCTGGTCTTTTCAGAAACCAACAAAATCAATGTCCTGAATCCCATCAACGGCCGAATCCAGAGACCATTCAACAATCAACATATCATCGGATTTGCCTTGTCCTACCAAATCAAACCACTCAATGGAGAAGGCTTTCTCCCAATTAACTTCTAATCCATTTATCCCATGAACACACGAATCAAAAAGGGGATGCTTTGCAGCACTATCCATCCCGCACGACTCATCTCTCCTGAATCACTTCCTGCTAATGTGGCTTTCCAGGCAGGGGATGTAGCTGTCTTTGAGGTCCTGGAAATCGGAAAACACACCCAACTTCAATCCGCCGGCCGTAATCTGAGTATTCTGCCCGGGGATCAATTGATGTGTGTCTTCGGCACCCGGTACGCGACCAACCAATTTGAAGGATATATTCCTTCCCAAATTCAGGATGAGTATCATTTGCTCGGAGGAGGCGGTGTAGTGGGTATTTTGGAAAGCACCCACGTAAAGTATGAAAAGGAAGGGCCTACCCGGCTAAAATTGATTGGAATGGCTTCAGACTTCAAGGGTCAAATCATAAATACCATCCGAGAGCGGCAGCATGCCATTAAAAAATTCACAGGAAAAGAAGCCCACAAAACTAAAGTAATCCTTTCTCTTGGCTCTTCTATGGATAGCGGAAAAACTACCACAGCGGCCTATTTGGGTCATAGTTTCGCAAAAAAAGGTGTAACCTCTGCTTACATCAAGCTCACCGGTACCGCCTACCCCAAAGACAAAAACCTAGCCTATGATCTTGGAGCCTGTGTTTCCGTAGATTTTTCCAAATATGGCTACCCATCTACCTACCTCAGTTCAGAAGCCGAAATCCTTAACCTTTATGAAACCCTTTTGGCTGATGTAAATGCCAAAAACCCTGAGTTTGTAGTCGTGGAAATTGCCGATGGCCTGTTTCAGAGAGAAACCCGGATGCTCCTTCAAAATCCTGTCTTTATGAGCACGGTTCATCAGGTGGTATTTTCCGCAGGAGACAGCCTCTCTGCAGTCCATGGAATGGAGACGCTGATCAATTGGGAGATTATGCCTACCGCCTTGTCTGGACTTTTTACTGCCAGCCCATTGCTGATCAAGGAGGTAAAGGAGTATTTATATGAAAAACAAGACCTGCTCTTCATGCCCATCCTCAATCTGGAGGATTTGAGCCTTGGCAAATGGCCAGAGATCCAGCATGGATACAATCTTCTCCAAGCTTAATGAAAATCACATGAATTGGATCAAAAACAGAACGCTGAGGAGGCTTTGGATTAAAAAGAACCCGCAATTGGCGGCTATTTTAATGGTGGGCTGGTTTTCCAGCCTATGTACATTCCTCCTGAGCTTAATGGTCGGTTCCTTCTTTGATATCAATTATCAGGAAGGAATCAGCAAAACCCTGCTTTTGGAAAAATTCGGAATCCGGATTCAGGACATCTCCCTCTTTTTCGGGGTTTTTCTTTCGGTGATCCTGTTGAAGTTTTCCTTGGATTTTTTCGAAAGAAAATCGATCAACTATTCTGCAGAGCATATGGTGAGCAGACTTACCACGGACCTTTTTTCCAAGCAGATCCATTGGTCAACTGAACTCTTCTCTGAAGTACCCTTCGGCAAATACCTCCTCCGCTACAGCGGGGACATGCAGGCCATCCGAAATATGCTGGTCACCGGGATTTTCAGAGGGATAAGGGATGCGGTTTTCCTACTGACCGGTTTCTTGGTTTTGCTTTGGCTGAATCCTGTCTGGACCTTAACCGTAGTGGGCATGGCCTTGATCCTGCTTCCCGCATTCTTTTTTTTGGACAGAAACCAGACTCCTTTGATCCTGGAAAAAAGAAACAGCAAAAGCAACCTGCTCAACTTGGTAACTGAAAGCTTTGGCAGCCATGCCCTTATCCGCGAAAACAAGCTCATCGATCGCTCTATCCGAAGGTTCAAGAGAAAAAAGTCAAGAGTCCTGACCGCCAATCTCCAATACAGAAAATCCGAATCCCTGAGACAGAGTCTGATTACCATTCTCAGTCCCCTGCTGATCTTCTCCTTGCTTTTGCTCATCTATTTCTCTCCCGGGATGAGCACCCCCGGGGAACTCTTGGCCTTTCTGCTGGTACTTTCTGCTTTGACACCGGCTATCAGAAATGTAATCAAGGCGCCAAACATCATCGAAAAAGGCATGCTTTCCCTCGACAAAGTGGAGGTTTTGCTAAGAAAAAAAGACCGAAAGAGGCGGAAATCTATTTCCGAACCAGTACTAATACCCCTGCCAAAAGAAGCATAAGCCCTAGGCTGATAACCAAAGCAATTTGCCATAGGGCCCATTCCCCATCAGAACCAGAGTCAGGAAGTCCAACCCCACGGAAATTGGCCCAATAAAAAGGATGATGAAACTGGGCCATCTTAGGATCCGAGATCAAGTCCATCTTGGCCAGTCGAAGAGAATTGGAATAGCTCTCTCCCCTATCCAAGTAGCGATAAAATCGCTTAGCGATAAAGGCTGCCACCTGATCCTCACTGCTCCACTGAGAAAAAACCAGTTGATCCACCCCTGCAATGGATAGGCTTCGGGCCAAACTGATGATTCCTTCACTTTTACTCAATACTCCCGCCCCAGTCTCGCAAGCACTCAAATAGACCAAGCGGGTATTTTGGAGATCCTGAAAAGCCAACTCCGGAGCAAAAACCCGGAACTCCTCCTCTTCTGGATAAAAGGCGATAAAGGCCTCATTGGGGTCTTCGGAGGAGGCTACTGCATGAGTCGCCAAGTGCAAAATCCCAGCTTGGTGCGCCCGGCTGAGAAATGCCGCTCTGTTCGCCTCTTTTCCTATCAAAATCTGTCCTTCCAGATTCTTTACCTCTTCGTAAGACTGAGGAAGCCTGGCAAACCCGCTTGAATTGGATTCAATCTCCTCTCCAAGAAATGGTGCGAAGGCTAAATACCCTCGTTGCTTTTTTACCGGGGATTTTTCCAAAATGGTCCAGGAAGAATATTGATAGGCAACGGGAAGCACCTCCAAAAGAAACCTGTATTTGCCAAAAGGAAGGAGCTCAAAAGGAAAAGAATTGAATATGTCATGAGGAATAATCAGCAATCCGTCACTTTGATTTAAAGTCTTTTGAAAATCTCCAAAAATAAGGTTGGAAAAAGCCCTGACCCCAGCAGAAGTCTCCCATCGGGCAGAGGGGGAGGGATTCCTTATTCCCAGTATCCAGGATTCCAGAATGGTAAGAGGAAATTGGTCCAAAGGAATCACTTTGGATTCAAAGGAGTCCGAAGTGATGGAAAACACAAAAAGATGGGCCTCGCTCAGAAAGAAAGTCATGACCGCTTGGCTTGATTCTATACTTTCCTGAATGGCTTCCAGCGCAATTTCCCGGTTTTCCAGCTCGGTAAATCCTTGGATTTTTCTGAAATCCTCTCGAAGTCTGGAAAGTTTGACCTGTAAATCCGCCAATTCCGCCTCCCCTACCTTAATTTGAACCTCTGAATTGGCATTCAGTTGCTGCTGATAGGTCCTTGAAATGGCATAAAGAATATTTTTCTCCTCTTGAATCAGCGTTTTTGGAATTTGGGATTTCCGCTTTTTGGCCTCTTGATTCCTGCCGATTTTGAGTGCTTCAGCCTTACTTCTTTCGGAGAGTGAAAAAATTCTGCGCATCGTCTCTTCCTTATTCTCCGGAGAAGAGAGAAAAAACAATCCGTCAAGATAAGTTTTGTACCCATCCAAAACCCAATCTCCTAAAAATATCCGGGCCTCGTCGTTGTCGTAATTGGCAGAGATAAAGCTGGAAAGTCGAAAAGCGGCTTCCCAGCTTTCGACTCCCAAATCAAACCACTGAGGGCTTCCTTCCTTCTGGTAAAGTTTCCAAGAGGCCTTGGCCTTTTTTGTCAAAACCTCGAAGAGGGAGAGAAAAGAAATCCCAAAAGGAAATTCCTTTGGGCTTTCCATAATTCCCGAAGAGGAAAAAGCCGGTAAAAGCTGCTCTATGGCTTGCTGATACAAACCCAATGCCTCTATTTCATTTTGCCTCAATACTTCCAAGTCCCCCGAAATGGTGTAAAAAATGGCCTTTTGAAGAATCTTTCTATTTTGAAATTCCTTGGCAACGAGGACTTCTGCCTCCTTCAGCGTTTGGTCAAGCGAGTCAAGATGATGAACCGCCAACCAAGCCTTGGCTTTGAGATTGAGATAGGACAGAGACCTAATCCCAAAAGCGGAATTGACTTGACCCAAAACCCTCAAAGCTTCCTCACCTTGATTTTGTTCCAAATAAGTATTGGCAAGGTTCAGCAGGATTTGATCCCGATTGATTCCAAAATTCAATAGATCCAGATAAATGGACTTCGCTTCACGGTAGTTCCTCAAGCGATACAGGGCAGAAGCTTTATTACTCAAAAAACTGTAGCGGGCGTAGAGTTGGTTGGGATCCTCAGCATCGAGATAGGAGTTGGCTTTGGTGAAATAGGAAATGCTCCGATTGAAATTCCCCGTTTCGAAGAAGTACACTCCCAGTGCATTGTAAAGTCGCTCCGGCTGTTTCCCTTGATTCAATGCTGCCTGAATCTTTTCCGCCTTCTCTAGATGGTATAGAGAACTGTCAAATTGATTCAGTCCAAAATATGACTCCCCCAAGTAGAGGTGGTGTGAATACACCAAGGTATCCGAATGCCCAAATGCACGTGTGAGGTCTATTCCTTTGGAGTACCAGTACTTGGCTTTTTCGGGCATTCTAAAAGTGAGGTAGATATTTCCCACCCGTTCACAAGCCAAGACAAACTCCATCGACTCCTCGGGTTCAGGAGTAAAAGACAAGACCTCTTCGTACAATTCCAAAGCCTTGCGGTCCTGAGCTTCGGTGGGTGCATCCAAAAAATACAATTGATCCGCCTGTTCGAGTTTATGCCTGAAAGACTGAGCTTGAAGGCAGGAAACACTACCTACTACCAAACAAAAGAAAATAAGTGCTTTTTTAGAAGCCATTTTTGGGGATAATCATCCCCAAAGCTACTACTGCAAGGTGGCCACAATCACTATGTATGGTGGTCTTGGCTTTCGGGGAGGTCGTACTGTATTTGCTAAGCGCAAATTAGCGTTTTTGTCTGAAGTCTTTTCGTTGATCAAATCCCTTTTTTCCTCGATATCATCCAATACTTCCTGAGGAACATCCGCTAAGCTCTCATAGTAAAAAAAGCGAAGCGGAATTTTGTTTAAAGCTAAGGCACTCAAATCATTCAGCTGATAGTACAACTCCACGTCCAATATGGTCCCGTTTACGGGAGTGGACCCAAAAGTCCCATTTTCAACCGTCTTTTGAAGGTCGATCAGCCCTTTGCTGGAAATTTCAAATCCCAAATCCGCCAACAATTGTCCTGTTGGATTATCCGCATCGAATTTACAGCTACTGTCATCGTCGTCATCATCATCGTCATCATCATCATCATCGTCGTCATCGTCGTCATCGTCGTCGCAAGGAAGAAGCAAGCCCGGTACCCCATTGTAGATTGGGCTGGCAAGATTTTGATTTTGACCCAATACATAGATGCCATCCAGATAATTCACCCCGCCAACAGTAAAAAAGGTTTCACAAACCTGTTCACTTCCTGTAGGCTGAAAAGTAATCTTGTATTTCAGTCCGGTCTCACTGGCATTGACGTCAATTACCCCTGTATTGGGATTGATGACCAAACCATCGGGCGAGGCGGAAAAAGTCCCTTCTATGGAATTGATGGGAGAGATCAATTGACTGGAGGCAGTGTTGATGAAAAACAGGGTGTCGGAGTAAGCCAATTGATTGCAGTCAAAATCTTCCAACTCTTCGCGATCTGGATTTTCTACACAAGAAAACACAAGTATGGAAAATAGAATTACTAGAGCCTGAGGACCCAAAAGCCTGAAAACACCCATTACCTTTCGTTTTTCTTTTAGTCGCACCTGTCTCTGATTTTGTAACCGCATTCTGAAAATTATTTCACTCTCAAATTCAGCAATATCCCTACCAAAACCAAAGTCATGCCCACATAAGACATCACCTGGAAAGTTTCTCCGAAGAAAAAGAATCCAAAAATCAGCGCATAGACTATACCCAAGTAGCTCAAACTGGACACCTTGGCTACATTGGCATTTTGATAAGCCAAAGTCATAAAATATTGGGCTGTCTGAGTACAGATACCTATCCAGAGGAGCCAAAGCCAATCCCAGCCCAGAGGCTGAACCCAAGTGAAGAAACTGACCACTCCCGCTACAGGAAGTGTCACCAAAGGGAAATAAAAAATAATGACTAAAGGATGCTCTGTATTCTTCAGCTTCCGGATGACATTGTATGCCATGCCTGAAAACAAAGCCGAGGTAATTCCAATCCCCGCATAGAGCAGATTGACCCGGGTATCGAAGCCCTGCAAGACCAAAACTCCGGCAAAAGAAACTGCGAAAAAGAGAAATTGAATGGGTTTGACCCGCTCTTTCAAAAAGTAAACTCCCAAAATCGAGGTAAAAATCGGAGACAAGTATTGCATGGTCACGGCACTGGCCAAAGGAATTTTCTGGAGCGTGTAAAAAAAAGAAATCAACCCAATTGACCCCACCACTCCCCGAAGGACCAGCAGGGGTTTATTATTACCAAAAACATAAACACCCTGCTTTTTCAGCACCAGATAGCTAAAAATCAAACTGAATACAGACCGGAAAAGGATAATCTCAATCGCAGGTATATGAGGGATAAATTTGACCGAAACATTCATCAAGGCAAAAAATATCCCCGCCAGAAGCATGGATTGGACACTGTTGATCTTCAAAACTTCATTCGGATAGGGTGACTTGATTAGACAAAGCTACGAGAAGGAAGAAAAGTTCTAGTCGCAAAATTTTATTCGGCAAAAACCAAAGATGAATGAACTGGGTTAGATTTGAAAAAAAGAAAAACCATGGCTTTGAAAAAAGGCACCGCCGCCCCTGATTTTAATTTACCCGCTACCTCAGACCAAACCATCACGCTCTCCAAAGATTTGAAGGGAAAAGCTGTGGTCTTATATTTTTATCCCAAAGACTTCACCCCGGGCTGCACTGCAGAGGCTTGTGAATTCCGGGATCAGTTTGAAGGATTCAGAGATCTTGACATCCCCATTTTCGGAATCAGCCGGGACGATATTCCCACTCATGAAAAGTTCAAGAAAGCTCATCGTTTACCTTTCGATTTGCTTTCTGACAGTTCTGGAAAGGTTTGTAAAGCTTACGATGCTTTAATTCCCTTGATCAAAATGCCGAAACGGGTAACTTATCTTTTGGATGAAAATCATCAGATCGCGGGAGTTTTCGAAGGAATGTTTGAAAATAAAGCTCACGCTCAGTCCATGCTGAAGCTTCTGGAAAAATAAGAAGCTCAGACAATCAGACCGTCTTTCATCTGGACTTTGCGGTCAGCCATTTCAGCCAATTCCTCATTGTGCGTCACGATTACAAAAGCCTGCTTCAATTCATCTCGGAGTTGGAAAAACAGCTGATGCAAACCTTTGGCATTGGCGGTATCCAGATTCCCACTCGGTTCGTCAGCAAAGACTACTGCTGGACTATTGATCAAGGCTCTGGCTACGGCTACCCTTTGTTGCTCGCCTCCGGAAAGTTCGGAGGGTTTGTGATCCAGCCGACCGCTGATTCCCAGGATTTCGGCCAGTTCTTTGGCTTTCTTCAGCAAATCTGACTCTTTGGCACCTAGGATAAATCCGGGAATTTGAATGTTTTCCAATGCTGTGAATTCCGGCAGAAGATTATGAAACTGAAAAATAAAGCCAATCTTTTCATTTCTGAATCTTGCCAAAGAATCGCCTTTCAGCTTGAGTAGGTTTTTACCGTCCATTTCCAGGCTTCCTTGGTCAGGCTGATCCAATGTACCAAAAATATGGAGAAGGGTACTTTTCCCAGCACCCGAAGAACCGACAATCGAAACAATCTCTGAGGATGAAATTTCCAGACTTACTCCTTTCAACACATGGAGGCTTCCATAGGATTTATGGATCCCTTTGGCAATCAGCATACTATTATTTTTTGGGTTTTTAAAAGTAAAACAAATCCCTCAAATCCAGTAGCTAACGGCCTTTTTTACCAAAAATTGAAAAAAGTCGGTTTGATTTATCGCAGTCATCCCCTTATCTTCGGGCAAAAATTTTCAGAGGATGAACATTCACGAATATCAGGCAAAAGAAGTACTCAAAGGATATGGAGTGAGAATTCAGGAAGGCATAGTCGCCGATAGCCCTGAAGCCGCCCATGAAGCAGCAGTCAAACTTAATGCGCAAACCGGTACTTCCTGGTACGTGATCAAGGCTCAAATCCACGCCGGAGGCCGTGGAAAAGGCAAAGTGCAGGAGACGGGTTCCAACGGAGTGGTTCTTGCCAAGAAACTCGAAGATGTAAAAGAAAAAGCAGCGGCTATTTTGGGATGTACCTTAGTGACTATCCAGACTGGTGCTGAAGGCAAAAAAGTCAATAAGGTCTTGATCGCTGAGGATGTGTATTATCCAGGTGCTTCTGAGCCAAAAGAATATTACATGTCTATCCTTCTGGACAGAGCTACCGGATCCAATGTGATCATGGCTTCTACTGAAGGCGGAATGGACATCGAAGAGGTTGCTGAAAAGCATCCAGAGAAAATCATCAAAGAATGGATCGATCCAAAAGTAGGTCTTCAGGGATTCCAGGCTAGAAAGGTTGCTTTCAAACTGGGCTTGAGCGGAACTGCTCACAAGGAAATGGTGAAGTTTATCACCTCACTTTACAATGCCTACGTAGGAACAGACTCTTCTCAGTTTGAGATCAATCCTGTGTTGAAGACTTCCGACGACAAGATCTTGGCAGTGGATGCCAAAGTAAACTTGGACGACAATGCATTGTATCGTCAGCCTAAATTGGCTGAGTTGAGAGATTTGGCAGAGGAAGATCCTTTGGAGGTGGAAGCTGGGAAGTCTGGCTTGAATTATGTAAAATTGGACGGAAACGTAGGTTGTATGGTAAACGGAGCCGGTTTGGCGATGGCGACCATGGATATGATCAAGCTTTCCGGTGGTGAACCTGCCAACTTCCTCGACGTGGGTGGAGGAGCCAACGCCACTACAGTAGAAGCAGGCTTCCGAATCATCCTTCAGGATCCAAACGTAAAAGCAATCCTGATCAACGTATTCGGAGGAATCGTAAGATGTGACAGAATTGCTAACGGAGTTGTTGAAGCTTACAAATCTATTGGCGATATTCGCGTGCCGATTATCGTAAGGCTTCAGGGAACCAATGCGGAAGAAGGTGCTAAAATCATCGACGAATCCGGATTGAAAGTTTTCTCTGCAATCACCTTGAAAGAAGCAGCAGAGCGTGTAAAGGCCGCTTTGGAAAAATAAAGAAAGTACGCAGCCGTAGTTCAACTGGATAGAATATCGGATTTCGGCTCCGAGGGTTGAGGGTTCGAATCCTTCCGGCTGTACTTGAAAAGCTCAGATGAAAGTCTGGGCTTTTTTTGTTCCACTTCAAAGAAGCAGAAAAATAGGTGAAGAATTTGGGCCACAAAGGCTCAACGACAGGAAGAAGTTATCGTGAAATTTATTTCTGTGAAAAAAGAAGAAAAGGACTTCAACATTGAAGTCCCTTGCTCTGATTACTTTCTCTTCCCTGGCTGATACCTCTCCTCCGCTCTTTTCTCCACATCTTCCCGATAGAAAGCAGCTTCTTTGAAGTTGGTATCTGCATAGCGCTGGGCTTGGTCAAAGAAGTGAGGGGAATTCGGATCTGAACTTTGCCCGCCTGCCAGGATGGTTTTGGCTTTGACTTTTTCTCCAAACTCGACCACGGCTACAAAACTGTTTCCCCGATAGCCATAGAGTCGCTTGGTTCCTTCGAAAGTTCTCGCACCATAAGCAGCCAATGCTCCCCAGTTACCTGAGGCATAGCCTACGGGAATGTAGGGCTGGTTGTCGTCGTATTTCAGGTCGATATCTCCACTGAGTCTCTGGAATCGGTTGATTTCTCCCCAAGGGGTTTTCCAGGTTCCGAAGTCCGCATCCATCTGAGCGATGGTTTCCTCCAATACTTCCAAGATTTCTTTGGCATCCGGAGCTTTGGCATTAGACGGATTGATAAAGCGATTCATGCTTCTGAATCTCCGCTGGTAATTTTCCCCATAGAAATGAGCCAAAGACATCGGAACCGAGTTCAAACCTGCTCTGAAATCCCAAGATGTCAACATATCCACGGCCTCTTTCAGGTTTTCTTTTCCTTTTCCAACAGCGAGAAACGCTCCCTGCAACTCAGGAATTAAATATTCAAATGCAGGCAAATACGGATCGTGCGCTAAGGCCAAAAAGCTATCCAGATTTAGTTTTTCGACATTCTGAAGCACTTTGACCGCATGGATTCCCCGGAAATTTTCCTGATCGGGCGCCATGTAGTTGGGATAATTTTCCGCCTTGGGACTGAATTCACCAGCAGCAGTAAAAGGAGTGGAATTGCAATTTTGAATCCAGCCATTTTCCGGGTTGAGAATCAGAATACTTTCATCTACTGTATGCAAACCCTGCCAGTCGGTCGCCGGATCACTTCCATCCACAGGTCTGGAAAAGTCAAATTGAGGATTTCTTTTTGGGATGAAATTCCCGTGGAAGTAAGCAATGTTTCCTTCCGCATCTGCAAAAACCGTATTGTTGGAGGAATTCGTACGAATATTCATCATTTCTTTGAATTCCGCGTAGGTATTCAGCTTGGTTCGGGTATAGCTTTGAATCAGGGCATTGACTGGATCCCAGTTGATTTTTGTGGCTACCCAGCCATTTTCGGCTTTGTGGGTAATCGGCCCGTGATGGGTTCGGTAGATGGTGAAAGACTTACTTTTCACCTCCTGACCTTCTTTATATTTCAGGGTGATTTCCTGGGTTTTGATCTCCCTCTTTTCTCCGCCATAGTTATACAAAAGCATCCCGTCTTCTTCCAAAATCTCCTCTTCAAACTCATCAATGAAATCCACAAAAGTGGAGGTATGAATCCAGCCCGTTTTCTCATTGAATCCCTGATACACAAAAAACTGCCCCCAGGTCACTGCGCCATAGGCATTTAGGCCTTCTTCAGACACAACATGGACCTCTGGGCGGAAATAGAAAGAAGTATGTGGATTGATCAGCAGCATGGAATTACCAGACTCAGAAAGAGAAGGAGCTATCGCAATTCCATTGGAGCCTTGAGGTTCCTCCAAAAATCGGGAATCAAACCCTTCCTGATCCCAAGAGGCCAAAGACTTGTCTTCCTCGTAAAAAGCCTTCAATCCTTGGGTAGAAATCCGCTCGATATCTCCACCGATCGAACCTTCAAAAAAGAACATCGGCATCCAAGGTTCATAATGGGTAATCACCTGTGGAATAACCTCCGGATGCGTATGAAGGTAGTAATTGATCCCATCGGCAAAAGCCACGCAGAGCGTTTTCAGCCAATCCGGTGCCTTTTCGTAGGCTGCCTTGGCTTCAGCCTCGGTCATATACAAGTTGGCCCGCACATCGGAGTAGATTGCCTCCTCCCCTTCCAGTTCGGCTAGGCGACCAATCGCCCAAATGTAGTTTCGCTCCACTCTTCTGAAATCATCCTCACATTGGGCATACAGAAGCCCGAAAACCGCATCCGCATCTGTTTTTCCATAGATATGTGGCACACCAAAATCGTCCCGGATAATTTCTACCTGCTCGGCTTGAGCTTCCCAACGGGTGATTTCGGGATTGGATTCTTGGGTTTGACAGGAAAAAAAGGCCAAAGAGGCGAATAGCAAAAGAAAGTTTTTCATGGGTGATGGTTTCTAATCAAAAGACAAATAAGGCAAAAAGCCGCAATCTCAAAACGAATATCTTATCGGTGGTCTTGGTATTTATTGGGCAGAAACTTCTGCTTAAGGTTCAAAATGTATTCTTCAGGAATAGACTTACTTTCCTCAAATGCCTTCAAATTTTTCTTCAGTTGCTCAGGCTTGCTGGCTCCAATGACCATCATTCCTACGGCTTTTTCCTCCATTGAATACCTAGTCAAAACAGCCTCTGGAGAAAAACCTGAGGAATGAATCTCTTTTTTTATTTCTTCGACTTCTTCCTTGCTAAGGTCCAAGAAACCGGCCGTTGGCTTATCCAGTAAAATCCCTTTGGTCATCCCGCCTCTCACTAAAACCCGAGTTTGGGTCTTTTCCAAGAGTGGAAAAATCTCCTCCTCAGGCCTGCGGTCCAGCGGTGAATATTGCATCATGATTGTGGCTGGAGGATTCAATTCCATCACTTTGCGGATCACATTGGGACGGATAGAGGAAATCCCAAAAGCACGGATTTTACCTTGATTTTTCAGGATTTCAAAAGCTTCCAAGGTATTTTCCCATGGGTCTTCCATTGTTCCCCCGTGAAGCTGATAGAGGTCGATATAATCGGTTTTTAGTCGTTGAAGTGATTTTTCAACTGCCTCCAGAATATAGGATTTAGAAGGATTCCAAGACCAGGTTTTCCCGTCGGGATGGAGTTGGTTCCCGACTTTGGTAGCCAAAACCACTTCGCTTCTTTTTCCTTGAAAAAATTTCCCAAGGTTGACTTCATTTTTCCCGGCTTGGTACAAATCAGCCGTATCAAAAAAGCGAATTCCTCCTTGCCACGCTTCTTCAAGTATTTTCTTCGCCTCCGAAGAACGCTCAGGCAAAGACATACATCCCAAACCGATCGGGTAATTGCTAAGTGAAAAAGAAATTGAATCGGATTTCATGAGCTTTTATAAACAACCAAGGTAATACAGATTTAAGTTAAGCAAGCTTCAAAAATCTGTCTATAAAATCCTCTTCAAATTTTCAATTTCTGGGATGATATGCTGGAAGAATGGCTATTTTTGGGGCGCTTAAAACCTATACCATGAAAAAAATTGCGGTTTTTACCTCAGGGGGAGATGCACCGGGAATGAACGCGTGCATTCGTGCTGTGGTACGCACAGGAATCTATAAAGGGCTCGAAGTCTATGGGATTAACCGGGGCTACGAAGGGATGATTGAAGGAGATATCAAGAGGCTCTATTCCCATTCGGTGAGCAATATAGTCCAAAGAGGAGGCACCATGCTCAAATCTGCCCGCTCGGAGGAATTCCGTACTCCGGAAGGCAGGAAAAAGGCCTATGAAAATCTGAGATCTTTGGGAATAGAAGGTCTTGTGGCAATCGGTGGAGACGGTACTTTTACCGGGGCAAAGCTGTTTTTTGAAGAATTTGGAATTCCTACTGTGGGTTGTCCCGGAACCATCGACAACGATATCTATGGAACCGACTACACCATCGGATTTGATACGGCAGTAAACACCGCTTTGGAAGCTATCGACAAAATCAGAGATACAGCTGCTGCCCACGACCGAATCTTTTTCATCGAAGTGATGGGACGTGATGCCGGTTTTATTGCTGTAGAGTCAGGAATCGGAGGTGGTGCCGAATTTGTCATGGTGCCTGAAACCCAAACAGATCTGAAATCTGTGGTCAAATCCCTGAAGAATCTCCGCAAAACAAAAACCTCCAGTATCATTGTTGTAGCAGAGGGTGATGACTTGGGCAATGCCGAAGAAATCATGCAAAAGGTTAAAACGGCAATCAAAGATCCGGAGAAGGAATTTAAGGTAACCACCTTAGGTCATATCCAAAGAGGTGGCAAACCAACCGCCAGAGACCGAGTTTTGGCAAGCCGATGTGGAATGGCTGCTGTGGAAGGCTTACTCAGTGGCAAAACCAATTGCATGGCCGGAGTGATGAATCAGCAAGTCGTCTACACCTCATTTGGAGACTGCATTGGCAAACCCAAGCCTTTGATCGAGGACCATTTAAAACTAATTGATATTCTAAGCATCTGATATGGGATTTATTCCTCTTTTTCTGACGATGGGCGGTGCGTTGCTGCTTTTTTTCCTTACTGTGAAAACTACCATGCAGCGAAAGCTCAATTTACAGACCGACCTCTTAGACCGATTGGCGGAAGCACATCCTGATCTGGGTTTGGAAAAAAATCAAATCCCTGAGCCTTCCCTGATAATGGAAAAGTGGAAAAAGGCAGGATCAGATCAAAAGATTTCCGATTCCAGCCTTCGGCTTATTCGCGAGCTTAAGGTCAATCGGCATCAATACAACCAATTGATAAAAAAAGCCCCCTACAATTGGGTAGCCAAGCTTAGTGGATTTAGGCCCATCTGATCCTCAATCCAAGCAAATATTTCCGACTCTTGATCTGGATGAAACCATCGGATAGCCTCATCTCTTCTAAACCAGGTCAATTGACGCTTCGCATACCTTCTGCTGTTTCGTTTCAATAAACGGACAGCCTCTTCCCGATCATACTTGCCTTCAAAAAATCCGAAAATCTCGGAATATCCCACGGTCTGCAATGCATTCAGATTTCGGAACTCAAAAAGCGCTTCTGCTTCTTCAAAAAGCCCTTCATTGATCATTTGGTCCATTCGAAGATCGATTCTTTGGTAGAGTTCTTCCCGGTCACGGTTTAGACCGATTTTCAGGGTTTGAAAAGGCCTTTTGATTTTCGATTTCTTTCTGAAACTGCTAAACTTCCCTCCTGTTCCTCTTATTACCTCCAGTGCTCTCATTAAGCGTTGGGGGTTTTGTCGGTCGACTATAGCAAAATAGTCAGGGTCCAATCTCGAGATTTGGTCCTGCAGCCATTCTAAGCCATTCCTTTGGTATTCTTTGATAATTTGATCCCGAATTTCAGGGTTTACGGATGGAATCTCATCCATCCCCTCGGTAAGTGCATCAGCAAAAAGCCCCGAACCTCCGGTGACTACAACCCCATTTTTTCTCTCAAAAAGCCCTCCAAGAATCTTCAAAGCATCCGATTCAAACTTCCTGACATCGTATTCCTGAAGGATGGAGAGACTATCAATCAGATGATGATTTACCTCCCTGAGCTCCTCTCTCGAAGGTTTTGCTGTTCCGAGATTCATCTCCCGGTAAAATTGCCTACTGTCGCAAGAAATTATTTCGGTCTCAAATTTTTTGGCTAGTTTTATACAAAGAGCGGTTTTGCCCACAGCCGTAGGACCGACTACCAGAATAAGGAATTTTTTGTCAGACAAGTCGAGGAAAAGAAGTGATACTGGCAAAAATCCAAACTTAAGCTATGAAAAGCAAAAAGATATTAATTGTAGAAGACAACGATCTCAACAGGAAGCTTTTCGAAAACCTCATCGGTCAGCTTCACACCTATGAATCTGCAAAAAACGGACTGGAAGCCCTCGAAAAGTCCGTTCAATCTGAGTTTGACCTCATTTTGATGGATATTCAGATGCCTCAAATGGATGGTTTTACAGCATTGAAGGAGTTGAAATCACAGGCTCATCAGAATTGTCCGATAGTAGCTGTAACTGCCTACGCGGAAGAAAGTGAGCGGGGAAGTTTTCTGGAGCAAGGCTTTGACGACCTGATTACAAAGCCTATTCGACCAAGGGAATTTTTGGAGACCATACAAATGCATCTTTCACGGGAAATCCCCAACAAAAAGCATCCATTAAAATCAGGAAGCGGGCAAATATTGGATATGGCGATCATTGAGCAACTATTTAAATACAATTCAAAAAGCACCTTAAAGAAGGTTTTTGAAGATTTTCTCCATGAGTGTAACCAAACCATACAACTCCTGCAGAATCCTGCAGCAGATCCTGAGGAGGTTTTGACGAGCCTGCATACGCTCAAAGGAAACTCCGGAACTCTGGGTGCTCAGCGCATATTCTCAGTTTGTCAAAACGGTGAGGCAGAATTGCGATCCAAATCCAACTTTCAGACAAAACAACTTAGGGAAAACCTGGAAAATGAAATGAAGGAATTCAATCGATTTTTAAATCAACAAACTATTTTTGAATCATGAGTAAAAACAAAAAAGTACTCGTAGGTGAAGACAGCTCGATCATCATCAACCTAACCAAAAATGTTCTGGCTTTTGAAAATTATGAAATGAAGTCAGCCCGTAACGGTCAATTGGTTTTGGATTTATTGGAAAAGGAGGATTTTGACCTAATTCTCCTAGATATCACGATGCCTGTAATGGACGGAGTCCAATGCATTAAAAAAATCCGAGCTTTGGATGACATCCAAAAAAAATCCCTTCCTGTGATCGCCATCAGTGGAAATGTGAACAATCTATCCCCTGAGCAGTTCCGAAAATTGGGTTTTGATGATTTCATTCAAAAGCCGCTGGATTATGATCAGGTTTTGGCAACGGTAAAAAAACACCTGAGTTAAGCTTCATGGCAGTCAAATACACCAAACACTTTTTGGACAAACTGGAAAACCTTTTTTCCTCTTCAGAATATATCCTGAGATATGAAAAGGGGAACTTCAAATCCGGCTATTGCCTGCTCAAAGACACCCGGATTGTGATTATCAATAAGTATTTCCCTTTGGAAGGCAAAATAAATGCCTTGATCGATATCCTTGGAGAGCTTCAATTTGACCCCAAAGATTTTAAAGACAAAAGCAGTCAGGATTTTCTGATTGAACTCCAACAAACTACACTCAAGTTTTGAAAATAACCTTTCTAGGAACAGGCACCTCCCAAGGCGTACCGGTGATTACCTGCGACTGTGCAGTGTGCACTTCCTTGGATTATAGAGATAAGCGTTTCAGAACCTCCCTCCATATTGACCATCAGGGAACCTCCTTGGTGATCGACACTGGTCCGGATTTTCGGATGCAGATGATTCGGGAGGGGATCAAAAGTCTAGATGCGGTACTTTTCACCCATGAGCACAAGGACCATACGGCAGGATTGGATGATATTCGACCCTATAATTTCCGACAAAAAAAGAGTATGCCTGTTTTTGGAAGAAAAGCTGTTTTGGAACAAATTCAAAGGGAATATTCCTACATCTTCAGCGCTCAAAAATATCCCGGGGTACCCCAGGTAGATTGTGTGGAAATCGATGAAAATCCTTTTCATTTCAACGGAACCGAAATCACCCCTATCCCCGTACTCCACTACAAATTACCTGTATTGGGATTCCGCATCGGAGATTTCTCCTACATCACCGATGCGAATTTTATCCCGGAAAGCTCTTTTAAATTGTTGGAAGGCACAGAGACTCTTGTCCTTAATGCCCTCCAAAAAGAGTCACATATTTCCCATTTCACCTTGGATGAAGCCATAATTCAGGCTCAAAGAATAGGTGCCAAAAACACCTATTTCACCCACATTTCCCATAAGCTTGGACTTCACACTGAGATCAACCGGCAGCTACCTGAAGGAATCAAGCTGGCATACGATGGATTGACACTAAATCTCTCTTAATGCATCTGAATTATCATTTTCTGAGATTTCTTTGCCCTGCCTTGGAAAAAGAATTCATGGGAGGAATTATCACTTCCTGCTTTTCCCAAAGCAAGGATGAGCTGATTTTGGAAATATCCAGTCAGGGCGACATCCGATATGTCCGAGCCCATTTATTGCCACCGGATATTTATTTAAGCTTTCCTGTCCAGTTTCAGCGGGCAAAAAGGAACAGCATTGATCTGTTTTCGGAGTTATTGGGTGACCGGATTGAAGGGGTGAAGGTGATGGATTTCGAGAGAGCCTTTTATTTTCTGTTGGAATCCGGGAAAAAGTTGGTTTTTAAGCTCCATGGCAATCGAAGTAATGTGCTGCTCTTTTCTCCGGAAAATGGCGGGCCGCTTCTTTTGTTTCGAAACGAGATTTCTGAAGACAAGAGCTTACGTTTCGAAGACCTTTTCAATCCTTTGGATCTCAGCTGGGAGCGTTTTAAATCTCTTGAAGGGAATGCAAGTCAATTTCTCCCGACTTTAGGTCCTGAACCAAGAAAATGGCTCAAAGAAAAAGGCTATCCGGAATTGAGCCTGGAAGAAAAATGGAAGGGGATACAGGAAGTCTTGGACCTTTTGGACAGTCCTCTTTTTTGCTTGATCGAGGAGCAAGACCAAGTAAAACTTACCCTATTGCCCACAGAAAACCCCTTAAAAACCTTCGCTGACCCAATTGAAGCGGTCAATGAGCTTTTCTATATCGCATTAGTAAGAGGGAATTTCAATAAAGACAAAAATCGATTACTGAAGAATCTTCAGGAACAAATCAAACGGACTGAAAACTACCTTCAGAAATCCCGTGAGAAACTAAGTGAGCTAGTAAACTCCCCTCCTCCTTCCCAGCTGGCTGATGTCATCATGGCCAATCTACATCAGTTTTTCTCAGGGCAAACCGGGGCAGAACTGGATAATTTTTATACTGGTGAAAAAGTATGGGTAAAGCTCAAACGCAATCAAAAGCCCCAAGACTTAGCGGAATCACTCTACCGAAAATCGAAAAATCGACAACTGGAAATCGACCAGCTAGAAAAAACCTTGGCTGCTAAAGAAAAGCAATGGGAAGAATTGCAGCACAAACTCGAGGAATTAGCTTCCATAGAGGAATTTAGAGGTCTAAAATCCTACCAAAGGGAGCACATCAAGTCCGAGCAGGCAAACCCAAAAAACACCGGCCTACCCTTCCGGGTTTTTGAATTTGAAGGGTATACGATTTGGGTAGGAAAATCTTCCAAGGATAATGATGAAATGATTCGAAGATACATCCACAAGGATGACCTTTGGCTACATGCGAGACAGGCTGCAGGCTCCCATGTCGTAATCAGAACGAAGGGAATGCCCAAAATACCCAATCCTGTTTTAGAAAGGGCGGCAGGACTAGCTGCCTACTATTCCAAACTGAAAAGCGAAACCTTAGCTCCGGTAATCTTCACCGAAGCTAAATATATAAGAAAAGTGAAAGGCTCACCTGCTGGGGCGGTGATGGTTGACAGAGAAAAAGTGGTCATGGTAGCCCCTCAAGGACCGGACGGACATCTTGCCAAAGATGGCCGGGGGGAAAGAAGCTAATATCGGGGCGAGGGAGGCCCCAGGCTGATTTTTTTGAACCCTTTGAACAAAATCACGGTCCCAACAATCCCTGTAGCACCACCCACATACAGTAGAGCTTCTCCTAACTCCGGTTCGGTTCCCAAAAGCTGTCCACCGATAATGGTGACAGTATATCCCAAAGTGGCAACCAAAATCCCTGTTTGAAGCTGACGCTGTGACTGATGTAGATTGAGCTGAACTTGATAGAGCTCTTGATCCATTTGAATCATTGCCCTTTTCAGGGAATCGTAGGAAACCTGATTGAGATCTTGGGCAAAAAGAGGATTGGCAAGTAAAAAACCGAGTATTCCGATTAAAAAGAATCTCTTCATCATAAATTATTGATTAATCCAAGATTTGAATTCATTGACTCGTTCTCTGGCTACGACGATGGCATCTTCAGACCTAGCTTTGAGAGAAAGTACCAATCTTCCATTGTGATAGGGCTTCATTTCCAGCAAATTATCCAGATTGATGATCATGGATCGATTGATTCTATAAAATTTTTGAGGGTCCAATAGCTCACTTTCAAGCTCGTTCAGAGAGTAATCCACCACAAACTTCTGCGAGGTCCCAGTCTCTACCAAAAAGGTCACTCCTCCATCCGCAAAGAAATAGGCTACTTCTTCCACGTTGACGAAAACGAGCTTGTTGCCCAGTTTGGTCAAGAATCGTTTTTTGTAAGCTTTTGGGGCATAATGCTCGATAAATTTCTCGAAGAAACTGGGGGGGAAAGGATTTGGCTCACCGGAGATTACAAACTTCCCTGCCTTATCAAAAGCCTTGAGCAGACGATCCTCTTGGATGGGTTTAAGCACATAATCGATGCAATTATGCTCAAAGGATTGAAGCGCGTACTCATCGTAAGCAGTGATGAAAATAATTGGTACAGTGATTTCTCTGTTCTGAAAAGCAGTAAAGCTCAACCCGTCAGCAAGGTGAATATCACAGAGAATCAAGTCAAATTGGAGCAATCCTGCCAATACTTGCTTCAGCTCTGATACACTTTGAACAGCTTCTTGAATCGTCCAATCCGGCCGCTCTTTTTGTATGATGGATGCTATCCTAGCTTGGGCTAAAGGCTCGTCCTCTACTAGCAATATCTTTTTTGTCATCGATTAGGGGCAGTTCAACTTGAAAATAGTCCGATTCATCCAGAATACGAATCTCATGATGAAGAAACCTATATCTGTCGGATATGTTTTGAAGTCCAATGCCTGTGGAGACTTCAACCGCCTTTTTGGGTTGTTTTTTATTAAAAATCTTCAGTGTCCACCCCTCGCAAAACACCTTTACTTCCAAAGGCTCTTTTCGAGTGAAGTAGTTGTGTTTCACCACGTTCTCTACTAAAAGCTGAAGTACTGCAGGAGGAATCATCGTATCCAGACATTCCTTCTTGATTTGAAGAGAAAATTTTAAAGAATCTTCAAATCGAATACTTAACAACTCCAGGTATTTTTCCAAAAATGCCATTTCTTCCTGAAGCGAAACCAGCTCGCTGCTCCTGTTTTTAAGAATATACCGATAGATCTCACTTAGCTTCTGCAAATACTGATCGGCAAGTTTGACGTCCTGATGAATCAAAACAGAAATTGCACTCAGATTATTGAAAAAGAAATGAGGATTAAGCTGGGAATTGACTGATTCATATCTTGCCTCAGAATTAAGCGTCTTGAGCTTTTCAGACTCTACGGCTTTCTCTTTTAATTTTTCACTGAAATAATAAATCGCATTGAGGCAGTTGAGAAATAAATTGATTCTGGAACTGAAAGCGGCGGTCAATAAGAAATTTTGAAAAGAAAAAGAAAACGGACCTCCCAAAATCCATCCTGATACCTCAGAAGATACCATGGAAAGCACCAAGACCAGTACAAGAGAAGCCAAAAACTGAACAATCAAAGGGTGAACTTTCTCAAACCTTTCAGAAATTCCCTGCTGAACCCAGCCATTGATCAGCCAAACGGATAGGGTCAAAGCCAGAATCAGGGCAAAAAGAGGCAAGGCATCCAATCGTGCAGCATATAGCCGATCACCGTCCAGAAAATAGATGTTCAGAAAGGAATAAATTCCCAACAAACTGGCAAAGAAATAACTCAATCGGTGACTAAACATGGCTCTATCCCTCCTTTTCCTTGAGCACTTTATTTTTTGAAACAAGGGGACAGAAAATCTGTCCCCTTGAGAAAGTTTATCAATATCGGTTTATTCTTACAAAGTAGGCAATACTACTCCGTCAATGACGTGAACGACACCATTTTCGATAGCCACGTTGGCAACAACGACATTGTAGGTATTTCCAGCAGCATCGGTTACGGTTACGTTATTTCCTGTTCGGGTGACAGTAAGGTTTTCTCCTGCCAAGGTTGGCACTTCCTGCGCTCCTTCTGCCAAGTCAAACGAGAAAGCAGTGGCAGGTACTACGTGAAATCCCAAAACTTTGGTCACAGCATCTACTCCCAAGGTATTGATCAATGCCTGTAGAGATCCCAAATTCAATTCATCGAGAAGGTTGAGGAAGGCCTGATTAGTCGGCGCGAATACAGTCATAGCCTCTTGCTCGAGAAGTGTACCACCAAGACCGGCCGCAGTGACTGCATCCAATAACACGGTCAGATTAGCTGCCTGAGCGGCCTCCACCACATTGGGAAGATCCAACTCCGGAAGCAACACACCGTCAATGACATGAACGACTCCATTAGCAATGGCCACGTCAGCAGCGACCACATTCGCCGTATTACCCAAGGCATCTGTCACTGTCACTCCGGAAGCAGAACTTGTCACGGTCAATTCTTGTCCGGCAAGTGTGGTAAAGGTATTGGTCGCGGCAAGATCAGTAGAGAAAGCTACCGCTGGAACTACATGAAAGCCCAACACGGTCTGAAGGTTTTCAATTCCTCCGATTCTAGCAACCAACTGATTAAGATCAGCTGCATTAAATGCCTGAAGAGCGGCAACGAAGGCTTCATTGGTAGGAGCAAATACAGTGATCGCTTCAGCATTCAGAAGAGCATTTCCTAAATTGGCCGCAGTCACCGCATCAAGCAAAACAGATAAGCCCGCAGCCTGAGCAGCCTGGACGATGTTGGGAAGCATCAGATCGGGCAGCATTACCCCGTTAATTACGTGGACAACCCCATTGGCAATTTCCACATCTGCTGCGACCACTTGGGCAGTTCTCCCCAGCTGGTCAATGACAGTCACGGTGTTGCCCGAACGTTCTACAGTTATTTCCTGTCCTGAAAGTGTGGTAAAGGTATTGGATGCACCAAGGTCAGTGGAAAATGCCACTGCAGGCACCACATGGAAGCCCAATACTTTCTCTAAATTTTCTGCACCACCGATTTTCACCACCAATTCGTTCAAATCGCTTGCCCCGAAAACCTGCAACGCAGCGGCAAACGCCTCGTTAGTCGGCGCAAATACGGTGATTGCCGGAGCAGAAAGGAGGGCATTGGCCAATCCATCCACTGCAGTGACAGCAGTCAATAAAGTAGTCAAACCAGCTTCAGTTGCAGCTTCTACCAGAGTCGGCTTAGGTAGGTCAATGTTCGGAATCAATACACGGTCGATCACATGGACCACCCCATTCTCGATTTCCACGTCTGCCTGAACTACGGTGGCCACATTACCTTCAGCGTCAGTTACGGTCACCAAGCCTGGAGTAGACCTTACTCTAAGAGTTTGACCGGCTAGGGTGGTGAAAGTATTTTCTTCGTTCAAGTTTCTGGAGAAAGCCACGGCAGGCACAACGTGAAAACCCAAAACAGTCTGAAGATTGGCTGCTCCTCCAAGTTTCGCTACCAAATCATTGAGGTCAGTAGCGCCAAATGCAGTAAGCGCATTGGCGAAAGCTTCATTGGTAGGGGCAAAAACAGTAATTGCAGCCTGATCTTGGAGTGTAGCTTCCAAGCCGGGAATAGCACGCACGGCAGTCACCAAAGTGGTAAGTCCCGCATCGTTGGCAGCTTCGATCAAGGTAGGGTAAGGCAGTGGACCTTGATAATCGTCGCTACAGGAAAGGATCGTGAAAAAGAATGATCCTACTAAGAGAAATCGCAAGAGTTTTGTCATAGGTAGTTAATTTTTGTTTAGCTTATGAACAAAAAGATTAAACATTTGTAAACCAACTTCCCCCGAATTGTATAAAAAAAGGGGTGAACTGAATGATTCACCCCTTGATTTGAAGAAAAATACAATTAATCTACCACATGGATTTTGAGCATATTGGTTTTGCCCTTTTGCTTTAAGGGCATGCTAGCGGTATTGATGATCAAGTCACCGGACTTCACGTGGCCATCCAGCTTGAGCGTATTTTCAATATCCTCAAAGGTAGCGTCTGTAGAAATCTGATTGGTGTAATAATAAGCCCTTACCCCCCAAACCAAGGCCATTTGGGTGAGCAGTTTTTCGTTTCTGGTAAAAACAAAAATATTGGCATAGGGTCTATGTGAGGCAATTTTAAAGCCGGTAAAGCCCGAGGAAGTAATGCCCACGATTGCTTTGGCTTTCACATTACGGGACAATCTTGCTGCCATCAAGACTAAATTGCTGCTCTGGAAAGTAGGATCCTCGTCGGGAATCTTATAGAGATTATGGTAGATCTCTGCGTTTTGTTCCAAATAGGTGATAATGCTGGTCATGGCCTTGACTGCATTGACTGGGTATTTTCCGGAGGCGGTCTCTGCAGAAAGCATCACCGCATCGGCTCCGTCCAATACCGCATTGGCCACGTCATTGGTCTCGGCGCGGGTGGGCCTGGGGTTTTGGATCATGCTTTCCATCATTTGGGTAGCAATGATGACTGGCTTGCAGGCTAGTTTACACTTTTGGACCATTTTTTTCTGCCAAAGAGGAACTATCTCCATAGGCACTTCCACTCCCAAGTCCCCCCGGGCTACCATGATGGCATCGGTGGCTTCGATGATAGCATCGATATTTTCCAAAGCTTCCGGTTTTTCGATTTTCGCCACAATCTTGCAGGATTTGCCTGCTTTCTGGATTCGCTGTCTGAGGTCTAAAATATCATCTGCAGAACGTACAAAGGACAGAGCAATCCAGTCCACATCCTGCCCCAGACCAAACTCCAGATCTTCGAGATCTTTCTCGGTCAATGAAGGTGCAGAAACTTTGGTATTGGGGAGATTGATACCCTTTCTGGACTTGAGAATCCCTCCATGAACCACAGTGCAGTTCACATTTTTTCCATCTGTACTGTTGACCAACACTTCAAGGTTTCCGTCATCGATCAAAATCCGGTCACCGGGCACAACGTCCTGAGGGAGATTTTGATAGACTGTGGAGACCAAAGATGAGGTACCTACTACAGGTTCGTTGGTGATGGTAATTTGTTCCCCGGGTTTGATCTCTACTCCATTGTTTTCCACCTCTCCTACCCGAATTTTGGGTCCTTGAAGATCTTGGAGGATTCCCAGATGGCAATTGAGTTCTTTATTGACTCGGCGAATGATCTGAACCACCTCCTGATGGACTTCATGACTTCCGTGAGAGAAATTGAGACGAAAGACATTGGCACCGGCAGCTGCCAGGCTTTTGATCATCTCGTAGTTGTTGGAAGCGGGTCCTATGGTGGCTAGAATCTTTGTCTTTTTAAACGGAAGTGGGCTCATTGCGCTTTTTAATAAGTTAATAGGTTCTCTTTTGATTTAAGTTTGGATACGTCAAGTTTGACTACACTTTGGATAAAGGGATTATTGGCCAGCTTTTTCAAATAATCTCCCAAATCAATCAGACCTGTCTCGTCCTGAATCAGTAGGAAATAATCCATATTCCTGAGTTCAGGGATCAAATATGCCAATTGCTGGGAAGAATTGAGTGATTTATTTTTCAAAAGTTGAATAAATCCATGAGGCAAAGAAAGAAAAAACTGAGAAATCTCCAGATTGGGATTACTGAGGAATTCGATCAAAAGATCATCTGACCGGACCAAATTGATCTGAAGGGCTCTATTGATCAGCCAAGCTAATTTATAGTCCTTTACAGGAGATACAATCCCCAGTAATTCAAAGTCAAAAGTGGGTTCTATGAATAATTTGGCCTTCTTCATTCAGAAAAAAAACAGATCAAAGCAAAGTTAGGGATAAAAATCTAGAGCAAAGACTAGGCATCAAACCATAAATTAACTTGAATCTTTTCTTTGTCAATTAGGCATTAAATATATTTCTTTGCGGAGTGTTATTAACTAAACTGATCACAAAATGTCTGAAATTGCACAAAAAGTAAAGGCCATCATTGTTGACAAACTTGGCGTAGAAGAGTCTGAAGTGACTATGGAAGCTAGCTTCACCAATGATTTGGGCGCTGATTCTCTGGACACTGTAGAATTGATCATGGAGTTTGAAAAGGAATTCAACATTTCAATTCCAGACGATCAAGCCGAGCAGATTGGCACAGTAGGCCAGGCCATCACTTACCTTGAGGCTAACGTAAAATAATTCAATCCAGTAAATTCAGCACATGAATTTAAAACGAGTTGTTGTAACGGGTATAGGTGCTCTCACACCAATAGGCAATTCCAAAGATGAATTTTGGAATGGATTGGCTAATGGTGTGAGCGGCGCTGCGCCTATCACCCGCTTCGACGCTTCACTTTTCAAGACCCAATTTGCCTGCGAGGTGAAAAATCTCAACGTGGAGGATTTTATCGACAGGAAAGAGGCTAGAAAAATGGATCCTTTCACCCAATATGCCATGATCACCGCAGATGAAGCCGTGGCAGACTCGGGTATCGATTTGGAAAGCATGGACAAAAGCCGGGCAGGTGTGATTTGGGGCTCCGGCATCGGTGGGCTTCGTACCTTTCAGGAGGAAGTCACCGAGTTTGCCAAAGGAGATGGTACCCCAAGATTCAATCCCTTTTTCATTCCAAAAATGATCGCTGACATTGCAGCGGGTTTTATTTCCATCAAATATGGATTTAGAGGTCCTAATTTTGTCACCGTATCAGCCTGTGCCTCCGCTACAAATGCGCTCATTGACGCCTTCAATTATATCCGGCTTGGAAAAGCTGATTTGTTTATCAGCGGAGGATCGGAGGCTGCAGTGACCGAGGCAGGTATCGGAGGATTCAATGCCATGAAAGCCCTATCCCAACGAAACGAATCTCCAGAAACAGCATCCCGTCCATTTGATAAGGACAGAGATGGTTTTGTACTCGGAGAAGGTGCAGGAGCTTTGATCTTGGAAGAACTGGAGCATGCCAAAGCCAGAGGTGCAAAAATCTATGCAGAGCTGGTAGGTGGTGGTATGACCGCTGATGCCAATCACATCACAGCCCCGCATCCAGAAGGTTTGGGAGCGAGCAGTGTGATGGAAATTGCACTTCAGGATGCTGGATTGAGACCCGAGCAGATTGACTATATCAACGTTCACGGCACATCCACACCACTTGGGGATGTAAGTGAGACCAAGGCTATTCAGAAGGTTTTTGGCGAACATGCCTACCAACTGAACATCAGCAGTACCAAATCCATGACTGGCCATTTGCTCGGTGCAGCCGGTGCCATCGAGGCAATTGCCTCTATCTTGGCCATCCAAAACAGCTTGGTCCCTCCTACTATCAATCACTTCACCGACGATGAAGTTTTTGACCCTGGATTAAATCTGACTTTCAACAAAGCGCAGAAAAGAGAAATCAATTTTGCCTTGAGCAATACCTTTGGATTCGGAGGTCACAACTGTTCTGTCATTTTCAAAAAATATAACTGAGCAGAGTGAAACTCTTTCAGAGACTCGGATTTCCTACTCTTTTCTTCAATACCAAAGACAAAAGGCTTGCCTCCTCGATCAAAATGATCACAGGACGCAAGCCTTTGAATTTATCCCTCTTTCGGCTTGCCCTTACCCCGGCCGGACTCAATGAAGAAAGCTATAAGGGACTCAAGATTTCTAATGAAAGACTGGAGTTTCTCGGAGATGCAATCTTGGGGGCCGTGATCGCTGAGTATTTATTCAAAAAATATCCTTTTCGGGATGAGGGATTTCTGACCGAGACCCGATCCAAACTGGTGAACCGGGAGACACTCAATGCCATTGGCATCAAAATAGGTTTAAAAAACACACTCAGCCTAGTGATAGACAGCCGACAGTTTACCGGAAACAAATCCCTCTATGGTGATATCCTTGAGGCTTTTTTAGGGGCGGTTTATTTGGACAGAGGATATCAGTTTTCAAAAAAACTAATCCTCACCCGAATACTCATTCACATGGATCTGGACGAAATGGTCAGTACCATTTACAATTACAAAAGCAAAATCATTGAGTGGTCTCAAAAAGAAAACAAACAGGTAGAATTTACGGTAATTCAAGTCAATGGCAACCAACAATTCAAAGAGTTTGTTGTAGAACTTAAAGTGGAAAACAGTCAAGTGTTTCAGGGAAAGGGGTCGACTAAAAAGAAAGCCGAACAAGACGCTTCCCGAATAGCCTGCGAACGATTAAAACTGCTTCACTCCTAACTCCCCGTTTTCCTATCCCAATGAAGCCCTTAAAAATTGCCTGCGCCACGGTCAACCAAACCCCATTGGATTGGGAGGGCAACCTCAGCCGTATACTTCAAGCCTTAGCCACTGCCAAAGTCCAAGGTGCAGACTTGGTTTGTTTTCCAGAGTTGGCCATCACGGGCTATGGGTCTGAAGATCTTTTTCTAAGCTATTGGTATCCACAGCGGGCACTGGCCCAATTGGCATTGCTTATCCCTCATTGCAAGGGAATCACGGTCGCTGTCGGGCTTCCGGTCAGGATGGCTGATAACGTCTACAATACAGTCGCTGTTATCGAAAACGGAATTCTCCAAGGCTTTGTCGCCAAGCAGTTTATGGCCATCGATGGAGTCCACTACGAGTTTCGATGGTTTACTCCTTGGCAAGCTCATGAAGTGATAAGCTTCGAGTGGGAAGGAGAAAAGATTCCTTTTGGCGATCTCACATTTCAGCTTAATGGAGTTCATTATGGTTTTGAAATATGTGAGGATGCATGGAGGGGCGCTTTACGACCGGGATTTAGACTGAAAGACCGGAAAGTAGATTTGATTTTCAATCCAAGCGCTTCTCATTTTGCCATGGGAAAAACGATTTTGCGGAAAGAACTCATCGAAGAAAGTTCCAGCCTGTTTGATTGCTATTATTGCTATGTGAATTTGTTGGGAAATGAGTCAGGCAGGATGATTTTTGACGGGGAAATCCTTCTGGCAAAAGAAGGAAATACTCTAGGAAGAAATCAGCTCCTTTCATTTAAGGATTATCAGGTGATGACTTTTGACCTAGAGAATAAAATTCAGGAATTTGCCCCCATTCAACCCAAAGAATGGGAATTTGTCCGGGCATCTTCTTTGGGGCTTTTCGATTACCTGAGAAAAAGCAAAAGCAAAGGCTTTGTCCTTTCCCTTTCTGGAGGAGCAGACTCATCCACCATTGCTGTTTTGGTAGCAGAGATGGTCAAAAGAGGGATTGAAGAATTGGGCTTGGATATTTTTCTTGAAAAGTTAAATCTCAAGTTTAGTCCAAAAACCTCAGATCCTGAAAAAGAAATTGTTGGAGAACTCTTGACCACAGCATATCAGGGCACCAAAAATTCTTCTGAGGACACTTTCCAATCTGCCAGAAAACTAGCGGAAAGCTTGGGAGCTAAATTCTATTCATGGACGATTGATGAAGAAGTAAATTCCTATACCCAAAAAATCGAAAAGGCCATCGGCAGAAAGCTGACTTGGGAAACCGACGACATCACCCTCCAAAATATTCAAGCGCGAGCCCGGTCCCCCATCATCTGGATGCTGGCCAATCTCAATCAGGCCCTGCTGCTTTCTACTTCCAATCGAAGTGAGGGAGATGTAGGATACACAACCATGGATGGGGATACCAGCGGAAGTATCTCCCCTATCGCCGCGGTGGACAAGCATTTCCTCATTCATTGGCTCAAGTGGGCCGAAAAAGAATTGGACAGACCCGGACTTGCTGCAGTAAATAACCTAACCCCAACGGCAGAACTCCGCCCTTTGGAAAAGACCCAAACGGACGAAATGGACCTGATGCCCTATTCCTTACTGGTAGAAATCGAGCGCTTGGCTATTCGAGATCGGAGATCTCCCATGGACACCTATGAGCTGCTCAAAGCTGAAACTAACCTAGAACCTAGGCAATTGAAGGGATACATTAAAAAATTCTTCCGACTTTGGTCCCGCAATCAATGGAAAAGAGAGAGATTGGCTCCTTCCTTTCATTTGGATGAGTTCAATGTTGATCCCAAAACTTGGTATAGATTCCCGATTTTATCCGGTGGTTTTGAGGAAGAACTCAAGCACTTAGACCAACTTTAATAAAAATCTTATGCTTTCATTTATTCTTAGCTACGTTGTTTGGGACCCCAATCCGGCTGTTTTTTCAGGATTTGAACGGCTCAGATGGTATAGCTTACTCTTTGCCTTGGGATTTATCATTTCCCAGCAGTTTATGGTTTACTTTTTCAGAAAAGAAGGCCAGGATGAAAGACTGGTGGATAAGCTGACCATTTACATGGTTTTGGCAACTATCATTGGAGCGAGATTAGGACATGTGCTTTTCTACGAGCCCGACAAATACCTCAGCAACCCGCTGTCTATTCTTAAGGTCTGGGAAGGAGGATTAGCTTCCCACGGGGCAGCGGTTGCCATTTTGTTGGCACTGTGGCTCTACGCCAAGCGCACACCGGGTCAAAGCTACCTTTGGGTAGTAGACCGAATTGTCATTGTCACAGCGATGACTGGAGCATTGATTCGGGTAGGAAATCTGATGAACTCAGAAATCGTCGGCAAAGACTCAGGCACAGATTCAGGATTTGTGTTTGCAAGGGACACGGAAGAGATTCTGCAAAACCTCAAAGTGCCCATTGAATCCATTGATGCTTATAAACCCACTGACCGCGGCTCCGAACTGACTGGAAACGGTATCGTACCCGTTAATTTCGATTTGATTATTTCCAAAGGAAATTTCTCCAAAGATGAGCTGAGTCAGATTCTGGAGCAAGACATCAAATATGCACTCACCCGCTTCAATTCCTCTCAGGAGTTTTTGGCGGAGCCTGCAGAAACTCCTCTGGATTATGAGATCAAAGAACAACCCGGAAATTATCTGGTGACCGTTAGTACCTTCGGAAAGGCAAAATATCCAACCCAAATCTATGAGGCTGCATCCTATTTCCTGATTTTCCTCGTACTTCTGGCGTTGTGGATCAAGTTCAAATCCAATCTCCCTGATGGACTCTTGTTGGGCCTATTCCTGATTTCGGTTTTCGGCATGCGCTTTATCTGGGAGTTTTACAAAGAAGTCCAAGTCGATTTCGAGAGTGGAATGCAGTTCAATATGGGACAAATCCTAAGTGTCCCTCTCGTTCTTTTGGGCATTTTCCTGATTTTCAAAGCATTGAAAACAGGGTTTAAATAAGAAAAAATCTAGAGAACCGGATCGTGACCATGCCCTCCCCAAGGATGGCATCGCCCGATTCTTTTGAAGCCCATCCAGCCTCCTTTGATGGGTCCATGCTTCAGAATTGCTTCTTTCATGTATTGGCTGCAGGTGGGTGTGTAGCGGCAGGAGGCAGGAAAAAGTGGAGAAATGACATACTGATACACCAGCACTGGAAATATCGCTATCTTTCTGATGTAGGTTTTGATCATTTTCTCGCTGGCCTTTTATCGTATAAAGGGAAAACCAAAATTAAAGAAAGAGAATTCCATTGTCGGCTTTTGTAAAATATTTCTTCATTCTGTTGTTTTTGATGGGTATTGGGACTGGTACACCCGTCTTGGCACAGGATACCTCTTACGCACCGGTCAATCCAGGAGCACCGGAGCGAGTCAAGGTGAATAATATTTTCATCATTGGAAATCAGAAAACCCAAAAAAGCGTCATACTCAGGGAGCTTGATTTTACGACAGATTACTATTACGATTGGGAGACTTTTGTTGGCATCCTCCAAGCGGATCAGCAGAAGATCTACAACCTTAGGCTTTTTACCGAAGTAGAAATCACCCCCCTGTTTACCGGAGAAGAGGAGGTAGAAATACTTATTTCAGTAAAAGAACGCTGGTACATTTTACCCTCGATCATTTTCCAACTTGCCGACAGGAACTTTGCAGAATGGTGGACCAATCAGGGAAGAGATTGGTCTAGAGTAAATTATGGATTGAGGGTCAGTCATTCTAATGTAGGAGGAAGAAATGAAAAACTTAGATTTTCAGGCCAGCTTGGATTTACCAAAGCACTAGACATCCTCTATTCCAAGCCCTACATTGATAAGAATCAAAAGCATGGACTCGCCTTCCAACTGACATATGCTGATCAAAAAACGATCCCTATCAAGTCTGAATTTAATCGGCAGGTCTTCTATACCAATGAAATGGAAGAGGTCCTAAGAAAAAACTTCTCCACCGCGCTTAGGTATACTTACCGAAGGACCTTTTACAATTTTCACTTTGTTACCTTGGGATACAATTACACCTGGATCAATCCCGATGTTTTGAATGAAAATCCAGTCTACTTCCAGCATGGGAAAAACAACCTCCGCTATGCCTATTTACAGTATTCTTTTAGACATGATAAGCGGGATAATATCGCTTATGCCACGGATGGAGAACTCTTGCAGATTTCGGCGACCAAATATGGCATATTCAATACCGAAGACATTGATGAAATAGAAATCAACATCAACGCAAATATTTACAAGCCGCTCACCGACCGAATACACTTTGCAGCTGGCCTTACAGGCGTTTGGTTTTTGAGTGATCAGCAGCCCTATACCCTAGTCAGAGGAATAGGATACAATCCCAATTTCATCCGAGGTTACGAATTGAATGTGATCGAAGGACAGCAGCTTTATGTCCAAAAAAACAGCTTAAGGTATAAGTTTTTGGACTTTTCGATTGACATTTCCAGATACCTCCCCGGGGATCAGTTCAATACCCTTCCTTTTAAAATGTACCTAAGCGGAAACTTTGACCATGGCTATGTCACAGACCGTAACGAAATCCCCGAAAATGCCCGATTGACCAATCAGTACCTTTTCGGGTATGGGGCAGGCATAGATATCGTTGGTTTTTACGATGCAGTCTTGAGACTGGAATATTCGGTCAACAACCAAGGAGAGGGAAATATCTTCTTCAATTTTAGGGCTCCCTTTTAAACCCAGGTCTAATCCCTTTACCTTCAATCGATTAAGTGCTCACTTTTCATTTTTTTTTTTAACAAAGAATACTTCCATTTACTTTTTTAGTAAATTGAACCTATACTTTTATTCCTTCCATGAGGCAATCGATACTTTTATGCTTCTTGGGTCTTTTTACACATTTCTCTTTTTGTCAAACAGACCCAATTACCCAATCCTATGGCGCTAGAAGCCAAGGAATGGGCAATCTTCGTTTGTTTACCCGGGATGCTTGGACATTTTTCAATAATGTAGGCAACCTTGATCGACTGGAGGAAAGCGAACTGACGGCTGGATATGATTCCCGATTTGGACTCAAAGAGCTGAATACCTACAGTCTTGCCGGAGCCATGAAGAGTCAACTGGGGACTTTTGGACTGGGGGTGAGCAGTTTCGGTGATCAGTATTTCAGTCAGCAAATCCTCGGATTTGGATTTTCCAATACCCTTGGAATCGTATCTCTTGGGATCAAATTGGATTGGTTTCAAACGCAGATCGAGGGATTTGGAAGTGCCCATTCCTTTTTGATTTCTATGGGAGGAGTGGCAGAGTTGGGACCGAAAACATTCTTGGGAGCTAATTTTTCCAACCTGAATCAGGCCAAGTACAGTCGAAACACCGAGCAGCTATTGCCTACACTGATTCAGATGGGAATTAATTATCTGGCGTCTGAAAATGTGTCACTAGCTGCTGAGCTGGAAAAAGAAGTAGAAACGAACCCAATTTTTAGGGCTGGATTAGAGTATAAGCTACAGCATTGGATCTTTCTGAGAGCAGGAGTAAGCACCAATCCTTCGAGAATCAGCTTTGGATTAGGCTTGAGAAAAGACCGTTTTGGTTTTGATTATGCCTTCGGGGAAAATACAGCCCTGGGAGTCTCTCATCACCTGAGTTTGGGACTTAGCTTGGGGAAATTATGAAAATTCTTTTCCTTCTGGTACTTTTTTTTCTCCCTTCCTTTTGTCTGGCCCAACAGCGTGGAAATCCACCGGTGGATTTAGAATCATTTATTGAGCGGCTTTTTCCGGTGCAGGATGAGGATATCGACTATGAAGCCATCTACGAGGCACTTTTCCAGCTTTATCAAAATCCGATCAATCTGAATCAGGCTAACTCGGAAGTGCTTCAAGCTAGTTATTTACTTTCTCCCTTGCAGATAGGAAACTTTCTCGCTTACCGGGAAAAACTCGGCCCATTCATCTCCCTTTATGAGCTTCAGTCTATTCCTGAGTTTGATCTTCCTCTGATCGAAGCCTTGATTCCATTTGTTACTTTGGGAGAAATCAATCGAAAGACCGTTCCATTTTGGCAAAGGTTGAAAAAGGAGGAAAATGCTTATGTCCTCTTCCGACACAGAAGAACATGGGAAACAAGAAGAGGATTTACCCCAGCAGACACCCTATCCAATGGAAAACTCAGCACCAGATATTTGGGTGATCCGAATGAGATCTATTTGAGATTTAGAATCCAGCATCCAAGAGATTTTAGTTTGGGGGTCACTTTGGAAAAAGATGCCGGAGAACAGTTCACTTGGGATGGTCAGACTGCCCGCTATGGGTTTAACTTTTTCTCCTTTCACTTTACCCGGTATCAAGTCGGCAAATGGAGAACCATTGCTTTAGGGGATTTTCAGGCCAGTTTTGGACAAGGTTTGGTTTTTGGTGCAGGGTATACTTTAGGCAAAGGAGCAGAAACGGTCCCAACAGTGAGAAGAAGCAGTATTGGACTTTTACCCTACACAGCAGCTTTGGAATTTGGCTTTTTCAGGGGACTGGGATTGACCCGACAGCTGAGAAACTGGTCAGTTACCGTCATTGCCTCACATGCTCCCCGGGACGGGAGAATCGCCGCCGCATCGGACACTTTGGAAAATGTGGTAGAAACCATCAGCTCGCTTTCTCAGACCGGCCTTCATCGCACTCCAAGTGAGATCAGTACCAAAAACCAAATCCGCGAGTCCAATTTGGGAGGAAATATTCAATACGCCCATTCCTCAGGTCGATGGCAAATCGGTGCTAATGCATTGGCAACCCGGTTTGACAGGCCTTGGGTAAGAAGCCCGCGAATCTACAACAGCCGGGAATATTCTGGTCAATCCAATGCAGTGACAAGCCTATATTTTAACTACAACTGGAAAAATTTCTTTCTCTTCGGAGAGTCTGCCATTTCTCAAAGCAAAGGAAACGGAATGGTTTTGGGGCTGGTCAGTAGTCTGAGTAAACAAGTTGATTTCTCTTTGCTTTGGAGGAGGTATGACCCTAATTTCCACAGTTTCTACTCCTCCGGCTTTGCAGAGAGCACCCGCCCCATCAATGAGCAGGGGCTTTATATGGGCATTCAAATCCGCCCTTCCAAGATTTGGAAAATCAATGCTTACTATGACTATTTCAAGTTTCCATGGCTGAGGTATCGGGTGTACGCCCCTTCCAAAGGATATGAATGGCTGGCTAGATTGAGTTATCAACCCCAAAGAAACCTTTTGGCATTCATTCAATTCCGTCAGGAACAAAAGGACAGAAATTTGGCCAATTCGGGTGAAAATCAACTGCCTTATCTAGTTGAGCCAGTGATCAAGCAAAATGGAATGCTGAGTTTGGAAACTCGCATAAACAAAGATTTATTCCTTCGATCAAGAATACTCTGGAGTAGGGTCACGATTCAGGGAGAAAGAACTCATGGGTTGATGGCTCTTCAGGATATTCAGTATGGAGAAAGGGCTTGGAGACTGACCGGAAGGTGGGCAATTTTCGATGCAGAAACCTATGACAACAGGTTGTATGCCTTCGAAAACAATGTGCTTTGGACCTTTTCTATTCCAGCCTTCTCCGGAAGAGGAATCCGATACTACCTTTTGGGTCAATATCAAATCAACCCTAAACTCACTGCCTATCTCAGAATATCCCAAACCCGCTTTTCGGACCGGGACGTGATCAGTTCAGGTCTGCAAACTATCGATGGAGCAAGGCAAACTGATTCTGCCTTGATGATTCGCTACTTTTTGAAATGATTTTTCCATTGATGGTACAAAAAGTAAGGCAGTATTTGATAATTTGTCGCAAAAGCAAAAAACACCCATGAAATCGACACGATTAAAATCATCATTAGCTTCATATGGCAATGATGATTTTAATCGTCAAAGATTCCATCTGACCAATAAAAATCAAAAAATATACAGATGAAAAAACTATACAGCCTAGTCGGATTTTTGACTTTCTTTTGGGTTTCCGGGTTTGGACAAAGTCCGGACTTTTCCAAAATGGTGAAAAAAGAAGGATTTGTCCCCTTCTATCTCGATGAAGAAAAAGGAAAAATCTATCTGGAAGTCAAGTCCCTTGACACCGAGTTTCTCTATGTCAATTCCCTCACAGCCGGAATCGGATCCAATGATATCGGGCTGGATCGAGGTCAGCTAGGTGATACCCGGGTAGTAGAGTTTAGAAAATCCGGTAACAAACTCTTTCTGGTTCATAAAAATTACGGGTTCCGAGCCTACACCGACAATCCATCTGAAGCCAAATCAATTAAAGATGCCTTTGCGGAATCTACGCTTTGGGGATTTGAAATCACCAAGTCAGAGGGAGGGTCTCACTATGTGGAAGCCACCAAATTTTACCTCCAGGATGCCCATGGAGTCAGTGAGCGACTCAGCAGAGGCCGTCAGGGAAACTATCGGGTAGATGAAAGCCGCTCAGCTTTGTATTATCCCATGACAAAAAACTTCCCGAAAAATACAGAAGTCGAAGCTACGATCACCCTTACCGGAACAGGCGCCGGGGCTTACCTCCGATCAGTTACCCCCAGTCCAGAAGCTGTCACTGTCCGCATGAGGCATTCCTTTATCGAGCTTCCTGAGCCTTATGCTATGCGTAAGTTTGACCCCAGAGCTGGATTTTTCTTCATCAGCTATCAGGATTACACCACTCCGATCGATGAACCTCTCGTCAAACGGTTCATTTCCAGACACAGACTGGAGAAAAAAGACCCAACTGCGGCGGTGTCTGAAGTGGTAGAACCCATCGTGTATTATTTAGATAGAGGTACTCCAGAGCCTGTGGCTTCAGCCTTGATTGAAGGAGGAAATTGGTGGGCTCAAGCTTTTGAAGCGGCAGGTTTTAAAAATGCTTTTCGTGTGGAATTGGCTCCTGAGGGATTGGATTTGCTCGATGTTAGATACAATGTCATCCAATGGGTACATAGATCTACTAGAGGCTGGTCCTATGGATCAAGTGTGAGAGATCCACGCACCGGGGAAATCCTAAAAGGACATGTCTCCTTGGGTTCCCTTCGGGTCCGACAGGATTACCTCATAGCTCAAGGCTTGATTCAACCTTTTGAAGAAGGGAAACCTGTGGATCCGAGAATGATGGAAATGGCCCTGACTCGTCTTAAGCAGCTTTCGGCTCATGAAATTGGTCACACCATCGGACTGGCCCACAGCTATGCTACTTCAGCGGAAGGCAGGTCCTCTGTAATGGACTACCCCTACCCTTTGATAAAAGAAAATGCCAATGGCGAGTTGGATTTTTCGGATTCCTACGATCTGAAAATCGGAGAATGGGACAAGTGGGCCATTACTTATGGATATGGCACACCGGCTTCCGGACAGTCTGAAGAGGAGTTTTTGAATAAAACTCTATTGGACACCTACTCGGCAGGATATGAATTCATCACGGACTCCGACTCCCGAGACCCAAGTGGGGCCCATCCCCGATCTCATCTTTGGGACAATGGATCTTCTGCTCCTGCAGAATACATGCGCTTACTCAAAGTGAGGGAAAACCGGATGAAAACCTTTGGCCTGAATGCCATCCGCAACGGAGAACCATTGGCTACCTTGGAGGAAGTCTTCGTGCCACTTTATCTTATGCATCGCTATCAATTAGAAGCGACGAGCAAGTTGATTGGAGGCATGGATTACAATTATCAGGTGAAAGGCGACAATCAGCCCAACCAGAAGTGGATTCCGGCTTCTCTTCAAAAAGAAGCCTTGGATGCCTTGTTGACGGGGATTTCTCCAACCCAATTGGAGGTGCCTGCTCATATTCTGGCTTTGATTCCTCCTCGTCCTTATGGATATGGAAAAAACAGAGAAACTTTCCCATCACGAACCGGGCCTGTATTTGACCCAATCGCACCTGCCGAGAATGTGGTAGACGCTACCTTCACCTTCCTCTTCGAATCAGGCCGGGCTAATCGAATTTACCTTCAAAACTTAGTCGACCCGAATCTACCCGGCTTGGAGTCAGTTCTTAACCAGGTCACCTCTCAGGTATTCTCCAGCTCCAATCTGGGAGGATTGAAAAACGAAATCAAGTGGATGACTGAGTCAAAACTGGTCGATTTCCTGATCAATCTTTCAAAAAATCCTGATGCTGTACAAACAGTCCGGGCAATTGCGCGAATGCAGTTGGAAAAAATTGCGGATATGGAAGCTAGCAACGGAATTGCAAAAGCCCACAGGGACTACCTCTCAGATAAAATTGAAACGTATCTGGAGTTGCCTGTAGAATTCCCAGCCCAAGAGGTCTTGAGCATCCCTGACGGAGCGCCAATAGGGATGGAAGAAATGAGTTGTGACTTTTAACCAAAAAAACCGGGCTTGACCCGGTTTTTTTGGCTTTAATGAATACTAGTTGACCGGTATCCCTTTACCTGAAGTCCTGCTCCAAAAAGCCCGCTTATCCAAATCAAGAATGATTGCTTGAAACTTTTCAAAGGAACCATCCAGTTCCCAGTTTTTCTTTGCCATCCCTCCTACCAATGCCCCGAGTCCAGCCCCTACTCCTGCTCCAAACAGTATGGATACCATTACAGAAGATGGCTGATCAATCATTTCAGAAAAAACCGGACCGACTACAGGGGCAGATTCTACTGAATTGCTCGTAGCTGCATTGATAGCTATTCCTAGGGGTATTCCTATTATTCCACCTACCAAAGCCCCCTGCTTTCCTGGTGATTTTCGCAGGGTCACCAAAGACTTGACCTGAGAATAATGGATTCTTTTGATTTCAGTTGGAACTGACTTAGAAGTCATCTTTTTGCTCATTGTCTCCACCAAAAACAGGGAGTCTTTGGAAACCTTATACAACAAGGCCCTAGGATACTCTTTTCCCTGCATATCCATAATCCAAACCTGCCTACCTGCCGGATTGAAATACAGTCCATCTTTGACCAAGACTTGGGAAAATGCCGTGATCACCCAAATCAACATTCCTATCAAAAGTCCGATTGTCTTTTTCATAGCTAATCATTTACCAAAAGTTAGCTTGAATTTGTTTGGAGCTTGAATTGAAAAATGCTGAACCAAAAAATTAAAAACGCATTTTCTGCCAGTTTTATAGCTGATCAAAATAAAACCAACCGATGATGAAAATGCCTGCGACAAGGTGACAGGGATAAAACAATTGGGTAAATTGCAAGTCATATCATCAGCAAGAAAATTAATATCTTATTGTCCAATGAATAACCCACTTTTGGCAGATTTTGCCACCCCTTTTGACACCCCTCCATTCCATCTAATTAAAAACGAGCATTTCCTGGAAGCCATCCAAGAATCCATTATCCAGGCCAAAAAAGAAATCGATCAAATCAAAGTAGAACCAGAAAGCACCTTTGAAAATACGATTGAGGCTCTTGACCGTTCAGGGAAAAAGCTTGGTGTGGTCTCAGCCATCTTTTTCAACCTCAATTCGGCAGAAACTAACGATGAAATCCAGCGATTGGCCCGTGAGATTTCTCCTTTGCTGACTGAGCATGCCAATGATATTCTTTTGGACCAAGACCTTTTCAGACGTGTGGCCAAGGTCTATGCCGATAAAGAGTCCTTAGATCTAAATCCTGAGCAAAACACCCTACTCGAAAAGACATATAAATCCTTTGTCCGAAATGGGGCCAAGCTTAACACTGAAGAAGCTCAGAAACTCAGAAAAATCGACCAAGAGCTTTCCCAACTCAGCCTGAAATTTGGTGAGCATGTCTTGGCAGAGACCAATCGCTTTGTTCATTTTGTAGATCAGGAAGAAGATCTCGAAGGACTTCCGGAAGGAATCAAAGAAGCTGCCGCTCAGATAGCCGAAGAAAAAGGAAAACCCGGCACCTGGGCCTTTACCCTGGATTATCCAAGTTACATTCCGGCTATGACCTATGCCAAAAACAGGGGTTTGAGGCAAACTCTATTTTTGGCCTTCAATACCAAAGCTTCCAAAGGCGACGAGCTGGACAATCAACAAATCATCAAGGATATTCTTAGGCTACGCCACGACCGAGCCACCCTTTTGGGGTATGCCAGTCATGCGGATTTTGTCTTGGAAGAAAGGATGGCAAAAAGTCCTCAAAAGGTGATGGAATTTCTGGAAAACCTTCTGGAAAAGGCCAAACCAAAAGCTGAAGCTGAAGTACAGGAGGTTTTGGAATTTGCCAAAAAGAAAGATGGGCTGACCGATTTGAAAAAGTGGGATTTTGCCTACTATTCTGAGCAGCTTAAAAAAGAAAAGTATTCTTTGGATGACGAAATTCTCCGACCCTACTTTCAGCTGGAAAATGTAATTGAGGGTGTATTTCAGACTGCAAAGCGATTGTATGGATTGGACTTTGAGGAAAATAAAGAAATACCCGTTTATCATCCGGATGTGACCGCCTACGAGGTAAAGGACGAAAGCGGAAATCATGTCTCCGTTTTTTATGCAGACTTTTTCCCAAGGGCCGGCAAGAGAAACGGTGCTTGGATGACCTCTTTCAAAGGCCAATATCAAACTGATGGGGCAGAAAGCAGGCCACATGTTTCCATCGTTTGCAATTTTACCAAACCAACCAAAAGCAAACCCAGTCTGCTTACTTTCAATGAGGTGACAACCCTTTTCCATGAGTTTGGACACGCTCTCCATGGCATGCTGGCAAAAGGAACCTATGAAAGCCTTTCCGGTACGAGTGTGTATTGGGATTTTGTGGAATTGCCTTCCCAAATCTTTGAAAACTGGTGCTATGAAAAAGAATGTTTGGACCTTTTTGCAAGGCACTACCAGACTGGTGAGGCTATACCTGAAGATTTGATCGAGCGAATTAAAAAAGCAGCTAATTTCCAGCAAGGATATCAGACAGTGAGGCAATTGAGTTTCGGTCTTTTGGATATGGCCTACCACGGACAGTCACCTGAAGAGATTAAGGACATTCGGGCGTTTGAAGAAAAAATCATGAAAAAGACAGACCTACTTCCGAAAGTGAAAGGAACTATGGTCAGCACCAGCTTCTCACACATTTTCCAAGGAGGATATAGCTCGGGGTATTACAGCTATAAGTGGGCCGAAGTACTGGATGCGGATGCCTTTGAGCTCTTTCAGGAAAAAGGAGTATTCGATCCGGAGACGTCCCGGTCTTTCGCCAAAAACATACTCAGTGCCGGAGGAAGTGAGCATCCGTCCATCCTCTACCGGAGATTCAGAGGAAGAGATCCAAAAACAGATGCGCTGATGAAACGTTCAGGATTACTGCTTACCGCTTAGGATTTTCACAGGGGAAAGGGTAAATTTTCATTTTGAATCGTGAAATAATCAAGAAAGAGGAGAAATCAATAGTCCCTTACTTCCCAAACCTGAACACCATGGAGATCAAAGACTTTAAAATTCCAGCCTACTTGAAGGCCTTTTCGGTGATGGCTTTCATTATCGTTTTGGTCTTTTTTCTGATAGTGGGCAAAAGTCTCCTGATCCCCTTATTCATGGGCGGCTTTTTTGCCATTCTGTTTACTCCGATAGGGAATTGGATGGAGAAATATAAGATTCCAAGGACGCTCGCCTGTGTTCTTTCGCTTTTGATCATGATTGCTTTTGTAGCAGGTTTGCTTGGATTTATCATTGGCAATGTGGTCAGCTTTACCAAGGACTTTTCAGACACCTCAGATCGATTGGTAACGGTGGCAGAGCAAATAGACCGATGGGCTAGCTCCACTTTTGGAATCCAGGAAAACCTTTCAGAAAAAGTCGAAGCAGAAGCGTTGATCAGGTATGTCAATAAAAATACCAGCAGCATTACTTCATTTGCGCTGAGTGCGATTGGTTCCATGTCCGGATTGATTTTGATCCCGGTTTTTATGTTTTTCTTTTTACTCTACCGGGAACACCTCACCAGAATGATGGTGATGATCTATCGAAATCATGATCCTGCGCTGGTCAAAATGCGTATCTCCAACCTCAGAAAAGTAATTCAGGGCTATATAGTAGGAGTAGGAAAAGTCATGGTGATTTTGGCAATATTGAATATCACTGCTTATTCCATCATAGGAGTCAAGCATGCGGTGTTTTTCGGGATACTTGGAGCAATTCTGAATATTATCCCCTATATCGGTCCTTTGATCGGAGTCACTCTACCCATGACCTATTCCTTTCTGACCATGGATGGTTTGATTTACCCTGTGTTGGTCTTTGGATCTTATCAGGTGATTCAGATCATTGAAGGGAATTTTTTGACCCCAAAAATCGTCGGAGGAAATGTAAACCTGAACGCCTTTATCACCTTTCTGGGTTTATTGGTAGGAGGTTCTATTTGGGGGATCGCCGGTATGATCTTGGTCATCCCGACATTGGCTATCCTAAGGGAAATATTTTCACTATCAGAAGAAACCAAACCCTTTGCTTTGCTATTAGGAGAAGAAAAAGACGATGATGAGTATTTTAAAGAAAAAGACGGTAGTTCTGAATAACTTATTTTCCCTCTTCTTTGCTTTGGTTTTCTTGACCTCATGTGACAGCTTGGAAGATAAAAAGGGAAGATTTCTCCTCAAGGGAAATGAAAAGCTCCAAGAAAATGATCCCAAGTCTGCCATTGGATTCTATCAAGAGGCCATTGCCTTGGACTCCACCTATTCCGATGCATATTTCAACAAAGCCTTGGCACATCTTAGGCTTAACCAATTGGATCAAGCCATTCATGATTTCAACAGTTCGATTTCCTATCAGCCGGATAATTATGAAGCCTATTTTCAGAGAGGACTTTCCTATCTGGACAATGGAGAATTTTACAAAGCCCGCGAAGATGCCAACCGGCTAAAATCCCTGAATGAGCAGGATTGGAGATCTTATTTTCTGGAAGGCCTCACCCAAGAAAAACTGAAGAACTTTCCGGCGTCTTTGGAGGCTTTTCAAAACGCAACCCAGCTAGCCCCAGATAATTCAGACCTTTGGGTGAACCAGGCAACTATACTTTTCTACCAGAAAGATTATTCAGGAGCAAAACAAAAACTCACTCAGGCCGAGGAAATCAACCCCTCTGAACCCAACCTGCACAACCTTCGGTCAATGATTCTTTTTGAGGAAAAAAACTATGAAAAAGCGCTCGAATCAGTAGAAAAAGCCATCACCCTAGACAATAGGCAAGCCTACTTTTACAACAACAAAGGATTGTATTTGCTGTTTTTGGATCGGACAGAGGAAGGTTTGGATTGGATCAACCAAAGTTTGCAAATGGATCCAAAAAATCCATTTGCCTTAAGGAATAAAGGGATTTACTATGTAATGCAAGGGGATAAAGTATCTGCCTTGCAATACCTTTCGGAATTGGCAAAAAACTTTCCCGATATGGATATGGCTCAAGAATATTTTCAGAAGGCTCAGGCCCTCTGAGAACTTACCAGAACCACTTCTTTGATTTTTTTGAGCAATTCTGCTGCATCAATTGGTTTGGCTACAAATCCATCAAAACCGATTTCTTCGATTTTGCTCATAATTTCAAGTTTGGCTGCTGCGGTCAAAGCAATGACAGGAACCTGGGATATGGCTTTGATTTTTTCTGTTGCCTCAAAGCCGTCCATTTCGGGCATCTGAATATCCATTAGGATGCAGTCGTACGTTTCTTTTTGGGCAAACTCCACCGCCTCAAGGCCATGAATAGCTCTATCGTAGGTATAGCCCCACTTTTTTATGATTTTTCCCAATACCAAAGCATTGACATCATTATCCTCAGCCATGAGTAGATGTAGCTTTTCAAAACTCCTCGATTCATTCTTTTGGATTTGGTGGAGTGGCTGGTCTGCCGCTTTTTCCAATTCGAGTTCAAAGAAAAACCGACTTCCTTTTCCTACTTCAGATTCCAATTGAATCTTGCCGCCCATGAGCGTCAATAGCTTTCGAGTAATGGAAAGCCCCAATCCTGTACCCCCATATTTGGTACTGAATGTAGGCTTCACCTGATCAAAGTCGTTGAAAATTTTCTCTTGGTTTTCGGGAGCAATCCCGATTCCGGTATCCTTTACCTCAAAGTACACCCTGATTTTGTTTCTCAGGGTCCCAATCAGATCGACTTTGACATCGACTTTGCCTTCGTTGGTAAACTTCAACGCATTGGTAATCAGATTATTAAGAACCTGTGAAAGTCGAGTTTTGTCACCCTTGACCTGAACGTCCAAGCCATTGGAGAGGTGGAGTTGCAGTAAGTTTTTACTGTCACGGGCATGGAAGGACAGGCCTTTGATGACCTGTTCCAACAGATCTTTAAGGGGAAAAGGATTGGATTCGATGGATAATTTGCCAGCTTCGATCTTTTGAAAATCCAGAAGATCATTTATCATAATGATCAGATTATCCACAGCAAAATTGATGGTATTCAGTGCATTTTTCTGGGATTCACTCGGATTGTCCTGAAACAAGGAATAAACCGAACCCGAAATGGCATTTAGTGGAGTTCGTAATTCATGAGAAATCATAGAAAGGAAATCCGACTTGATCTGATTGGCTTTTTCTGCCGCTCTTCGAGCTTCATCCAGCTTGGACTCAAATTCCTTCTGCTTGGTGATGTCGGTGAGATAGCCATACCACACCATGTCACCGTTTGCTAGGGATTGTGGCCTTGCCGCTCCCAATACCCAACGGTAAGACTCAGACTGAGGCTGAGTACGTACCCGAAACTGACATTGCCAGGGTTCCATTTTACGGGCTGAGGCCACAGAGCTCATGATCACCTGAGGCAAATCTTCCGGATGCACTTTCGTGATCGCTTTGGAAATATCTTTGAACTCGACCAGTTCCTCACTGGACAAGCCCAAAACCGAATGAATACCTTTGGATAAGAAAGAGAAATTCATCTGCCCTTCCCCGTCCAATACCAATTGATACAATCCCCCGGGAACCTGCTCCGTCAGATTCATCAAGAAATCGCTGCTTTCTTCAAGGGATTTTTCCAGTTTTATTTTCTCGGAGATATTTCTAAATGATATCGAAACAAAGGTCTGATCTCCTATTTCGGTTGGCTTAGTGGCTACTTCAAGAGTAAGCTGCTTGCCCGTATCATCAATCCACAAAGTGGAAAACCGATTGATGAACCCATCCTCAGCTGGAGATTTGATCCAATCTGTCCAGTTTTCTCCCTTTTCGAAGAATACATTCAATTCTGAAAGATGTCGCGGATTTTGATTTTCCCATCCCAAAAGTCTCTTTGCTTCCTCATTGAGAGAGATTATTTTTCCTTCGGGATTGACTACGAGTACAGCTTCGGGAATTTGCTGCCACCACGTCTTATGAAGGGCCAGTTCAAGATTGAGCTTTTCCCAATCGGAATTGTCCCATAGTGCACCATGGATGGATCCCGAATCAAAAGAAGATCTGAAATAGCTAAATTCAATAAGTTTTTCCCCCATTCTGATTTTTCCGTTCCCCTCTTGTTGATTGGGATTGGAGAGGATAGACCGCGCAGCTTGGTTCAAAGCCTGAAGCAAATCCTCATTTTCAGCAGCAGTCAACTTCAGTCGAAGCGCAAAATCTTGAATTGATTTATCCGATTTCAATCCCAATGTGTCCCCATACTCCCACTTAGCGGATATTCCTCCATTTTTATTCAAGGAAATAAGCTCATCTTGCTTTATCTGATCCAGTTGGATGGCCTTTTTATCAGTGATATCTCTGGCAATGACAAAGAAAAGTTCAGGATCGATTTGAATATTACATTCCAGCCAACGGTAATCTCCTTTTTTGTTCTTGATTCGAAAGGTTTGAAAAGAATTTCCGGGATTTTGCCTCAGGGACTTCCACAGATTTTGGATTGGGGCTAAATCCTCCGGATGAATCCAAGGGCAAAGATTGGTATGCAACAACTCTTCTGGACAATAGCCCAACGCAGCAGTGACGGCTGGATTGACAAAAGTCAAGTGGTCATTTTTTCCCAGAGCAATTAAATCCAAAGATGATTTGAAAAACTGATAGGCTTCCTTTTTGGAAGGCAAGCCATGGGTTTTTATTTCTTTTCCTCTGTAAAAAAGGTAGTAATTGGAACCGCTTTCATGTGGAAGCTCCAAATGAAAGGAGTAATCCTTATCCTCAAAGGTCAGCACCAGTTCTTCTTTGAAAATGTAAGAAGTGATATCCAATCCAAGTCCAACCAAAGACCGGTCAGAAAGTCCTTCACCTATATGATTTTCGAAGGTTTCATTGCCATAAAATATGGAATAGGGGTAGGTGTCATCTGCCAAAAATACCATTTCGGAAGACTCATAGATGATCTTTTTGAATGTACTGTTGATGCCCCTTTCCTGCATTTACTTCTAGCCGAACCTCTATGTTTACTTTGGGTGATGAATTTCTCAATTTTCGGTAGTAAACATACATCAATTTGCATTTCATAGCAAATATTTTACATTTCAAAAAAAATTTTTCTTCTCAAAAATTATAGTAATAGCTAATTTTTGCCCATAGCCGGGTACGAAAGCCATCTTGAAGGTAACCGTCTGTCCGGTAATCCACTCCCCATTCCAGTTTTTCTTTCCTACTGAAAAACTTCCCCAATGAAGCCGCAAGACGGTTTTCAATTTCGAATTCTCCCCCTTTATGACTAAAGATCGATTCAGCCGAACTCAAGAGATAAAATTCCCCGGGATCAACTTCCGCCCCTTCCAGAGGCAGCTCGACTGATAGCCGATACCTGAACCGAAGTTCTAATGCCTGATTTCGCGTAAACGTCTGATCGGCTCTAAACCGATGATTGACCCTGAAACTTCGGCCTTTTTGCAAGACCGCCAGCTGCTGAATGATTCGATTTCCGTCTTCCCCCTCCTGAAACCGATGAAACAGGCCCAAAGCCACACTTACTCCAGGTCGTAAGGAATGATCGAAAAAGCCCATGATATCCGTTCTGTAATGAGAAAACTGCGGATTCTCCTCCTCCCTGTCCCTGTTGTCAAAAATGACATGCTGGTTTTCGATTTTAAAATTGAGCTTTTGAGTTTCCGTCAATTTCCTGGTGATGGAAACCTCCGGAAAAACTCCGGTAAAAAATGTCTGTCTCGATTGAGAAAATGTGGGTACAGACAGCAAAAAGAAAATCGATGCAATCCAAAAAATCCTTTTCATCAAAAAATCAAATTATCCACTGGCCTGATTTGCACCCGAACCAGAGAAATAAATTCCCCACCCTCATCAAACAAGGCCTCCCAAATTTGCCAGGAGTCCTTCTTTCCATGAAATTCAATTTCATAACGAAGGGTGATTCCTTCTGTCTCTTCTTCATCAAAAAAGTCTTCCACGTCTGACTCTTCCCCTACGAGCTGTCTTTGAATCTTCATTACCGAATACTCCTCAAATTCCGACTCAAAATACGAGGTAATTTTAGCCCAAGAGGATGAAGGCATCTCCTCTTTGGCTATTTCTATTTCTACATCAATCAGCTTGCCCAAAGAGTCGAATTTGACGCTGTGGTAATGCTTTTCCCACCAAAATTTCGCTTCAAAAGCTTTGCCTGCCTGAGAATATTCCAAAAACCATTTAGGCCTCTTTACTTTTTCAAAAGCATCTTTCAACCAAGATTTGGCTCTATCTGGGACTTCATCAGACTTGACTCTGACTTCACGTTCTACTTTGTCTTGAGCAAAAGAAACTGACCAAGAGGCCATCCAGACAATCAAAAGGATAAGGACATTTCTTTTCATAATCCGGAAATAAAAAAGCCGCGATCAGTAAGACCGCGGCTGTAAACCTATTCAAATCAATCTTCTCCTGCTTTAATGAGATTCAATGCAGAGCCTGCTTTAAACCACCCGATTTGACCTTCATTGTAGGTATGATTGGCCAAAATGGTATCCCTGCTTCCGTCTCCATGATGCAAGACCAATTCCAAAGGCTCTCCAGGAGCAAAGGAAGTCAATCCATTGATGTCAATGGTATCATCCTCCTGAACTAAATCGTAATCGGATGGATTGGCAAAAGTAAGGGCCAACATGCCTTGTTTCTTCAGGTTGGTTTCGTGAATTCTGGCAAAAGATTTCACCAAAATCGCCCGAACTCCTAGGAATCTGGGTTCCATCGCAGCATGTTCTCTGGAGGAGCCTTCTCCGTAGTTTTCATCACCGACTACTATGGAGCCAATTCCTTTGGCTTTGTATTGACGCTGAGTAGCTGGAACTTCGCCATATTCTCCAGTCAGCTGATTCTTCACCCTGTTGGTAGAATCATTGTAGGCATTCACTGCTCCGATCAGCATATTGTTGGAGATATTGTCCAAATGACCTCTGTATTTCAACCACGGACCTGCCATAGAGATATGATCTGTGGTACACTTCCCTTTGGCTTTGATCAGAAGCTTGAGTCCCTTCAGATCGGTTCCTTCCCAAGCAGGGAATGATTCCAAAAGTTGAAGTCGATCTGATTTAGGATCTACGAGAACCTCCACTTTGGATCCGTCTTCTGCTGGAGCCTGATACCCAGCGTCTTCCACCGCAAAACCTTTGGTGGGCATTTCAAGTCCACGAGGTTCTTCAAGCTTCACTTGTTCTCCATCCGCATTGGTCAGGGTATCAGTGATAGGGTTGAAAGTCAAATCCCCTGCAATAGCCAAAGCGGTTACAATCTCAGGCGATGCCACAAAAGCATGGGTATTGGGATTGCCATCTGCCCGCTTGGCGAAATTTCGGTTAAACGAGGTAATGATGGAGTTTTTCTCCTGCTTATCAGCTCCGTGTCTAGCCCATTGTCCGATACATGGACCACAGGCATTGGCCAAAACCACACCGCCCATTTTACCGAATGTATCCAAGAATCCGTCTCTTTCCACTGTGAAACGTACCTGCTCCGATCCGGGAGTAATGGTATATTCAGACTTTGCAGTCAGCTTTTTATCTACAGCCTGCTGGGCCAAAGAGGCTGCTCGTGAGATGTCTTCATACGAGGAGTTGGTACAGGAACCAATCAATCCCACTTCCAACTTTGCCGGCCAACCGTTTTCTTTCACCGCATTGGCAAACTTGGAAATAGGCCAAGCCAGATCCGGAGTAAATGGTCCGTTCACATGTGGCTCTAATTCGGAAAGGTTGATTTCTATCACCTGATCGAAGTATTTTTCAGGATTGGCATATACTTCTTCATCACCGGTAAGGTGTTCAGCTACAGAATCGGCCATTTCTGCAATATCCGCTCTTCCTGTACCTCTTAGGTAGGCGGCAGATTTCTCATCGTATCCGAAAATTGAAGTGGTGGCACCGATTTCAGCTCCCATATTACAAATGGTTCCTTTTCCGGTTGCTGACAAGGATCTTGCGCCCTCGCCAAAGTACTCTACGATAGCGCCTGTTCCTCCCTTTACGGTAAGGATTCCAGCTACTTTGAGGATCACGTCTTTTGCAGCCGTCCAGCCAGACATTTTGCCGGTAAGTTTGACTCCGATGAGTTTTGGAAATTTCAGTTCCCAAGGCAGACCAGCCATTACATCGCAGGCGTCAGCCCCCCCTACCCCGATGGCCACCATGCCTAATCCCCCTGCGTTGGGAGTATGGGAATCGGTTCCGATCATCATTCCGCCGGGGAAAGCATAATTTTCCAAAACAACTTGGTGGATAATTCCGGCACCCGGCTTCCAAAACCCAATCCCGTACTTATTGGAAACTGAAGCAAGAAAATCATATACTTCGCGGTTTTTGTCCTTGGCTTTGCTAAGATCTTTTTCTGCTCCTACCTCTGCTTGGATCAAGTGGTCACAGTGCACAGTAGAAGGCACTGCTACTTGATCTTTGCCAGCTTGCATAAACTGTAGCAAAGCCATTTGAGCCGTTGCATCTTGCATGGCTACTCGGTCGGGCTGGAAGTCTACATAGGATTTTCCTCTTTCGTAGGCCTTGGAGGCTGGGCCTTCTGTCAAGTGAGCATAAAGAATTTTCTCTGTCAAAGTCAAAGGTCTGTTCACTGCCTTTCTAGCTGCAGCTATCCGATCGGGAAACCGATCATAGACCGCCTTGATCATGTCTATATCAAAAGCCATTATTTTGGATATTTAGGTGGATAAAAGGTTCAAAATTTTGATTGCGAATATAGGTAAAACCCACATATTTTAAACCCGAGAATTTGTCTAATGGTTTCCTTGGGCTACATTTTATGGAAATGAACCCAGTAATTGTCATACAAAAAACCAGATCATTAAGCACAGAAAAACAAATCCAAAAAGGAAAAAAACCAGGCAATACGGAAGGAGTCTTTTCACAGAAACTCCGGAAATAGAAAGGAGCGGAAGCGCCCAAAAAGGCTGTAACAGGTTGCTGATTTCGTCCCCATAGGCGAAGACCAAAGCCATTTTATCAAAGGGAACACAAAGTATTCGGGCAGATTCCATAATCAAAGGACCTTGAATGGCCCATTGCCCCCCACCAGACGGAACGAAGAAATTGACTGTTGCTGCGGAAACAAAAGAAAAAATGGCAAGACTTCGATCACCGGAAAGCGAAGAGGTCCATTCAGAAAAATCCAACAATAAGCCGGATCCCACGATGAGCCCCATGATTCCTCCATAAAAGGGGAATTGGACGAAAATATCCAGGGCACTTCTCAAGCCCCTGCTGATCGCTGAGGTGAATTTTTCCCAACTCCCATAGGCAAGCAGGACAATAGTGAAAAGAAGAAAAATGACCCAATTGAGTGAGATGGAAGACAGTCCCTCAAATTGGTCAGAAAGTATTCCAGCACAAAGGGTGAATACCATCAAAAGACCGGCTATTCCTGCCAAAGGATTTTCATTTCCCCTGGCAATGGGTTCCATTTTTCGGCCTGAGCCCAGGTCCAAATCGCCTACCGTCCTTAGGGCAAATACAAAAGCAAGTGATAAAAACAAGGCAACCAAGCCTCCAGTGATGAGAAGATTAGTAGACGAAAAAATAGTCTGAGAAACTGGAATGATTCCAATGGAGCTTTCTAGGGCATGCCCTGACTCAGCTATGGCCAAAAGAGAAGACCCAGACAGGCCTCCGTGCCAAACGGCCGAGCTCAGATAACCGCAAGCAGCAAGAAGTTCCAGTTTTGAAGAAATCCTTCTAGTAACCAAGGACTCGTGGACCATTCTGGAAAAAATCGCCCCAATCACCAATCCGAAGCCCCAATTGAGCAGGCCTGCTCCCATGGTCAAGCCCGCGACCAGCAAAGCGGCCTTGGGCAATGTGGCAGGCAATTGTGCCAGACGGGAAAGTAAATGGTGAATGGGCTGGTAGATCGCCAAGGCATAGCCAAAAACCAACACCATCATCATCTGCATGGTGAAGGCCAAAAGACTGAAGAATCCATCCTGCCAATACCTAAATGAATCGGATGTTGCCTCTATCCAGTTTTGCTCTAAAGAAAGATTTTTTTTGATTACTAATGAGAAAGTGAAAAAGGTCAAAATGATAACCAACCCAAATGGGGAGGCCAAAAATCCCAAGTCCTTCTTAATTTTTCCTTTTTTCAATTTTTTTTTAGTTAAACTTATTTCAATAAACTAGATTCGTCAATTAAGAAAGACCCAATCTCCGAGTTCAAAATATGGAATTCCTAACCAACCCGTTTGCAAGCTTTCTCCTTTTTTTTGGATTAGCTGGAGGAATTCTTTCCATCGTATTGTTTATCCGGCTTCAAAACTCCATCAAGTGGATGGCCTTGACGCTGTTTGCATTTTCATTTTGGGGCTTCTTTTATGGTGTCGAGCTGGCCTCCAAAAGTGTGGAGGAAATGCTGATATGGAGCAAAGTACAGTATTTGGGACTTTTGGCAGCTCCTACCTTTTGGTTGATATTTTCACTCAAATACACCGACTTTGATCCCAAAAAACTCCAATGGATAGTTCCCGCTGTCTTTGTAGTGCCTGCTTTGACCTACTTTATCGTCCTGACCAATTCCATCCACCATTGGCACTACAAGAGTAATTGGCTAATCCAGTCCGAAGATTACTATTTCTTGGGCATAGAAAAAGGTCCCTGGTATTATTTCCAGACGGCCTATGCCTATTTGACCTACCTTTTAGGGACTGTTTTGCTATGGAAGAGATATCGATTTGCCAATAAGAGATTTAAGCTACAAACCAAGATTTTGATCGCCGGAGGGGTGATTCCGATTTTTGCAAACATTTTTTACCAAACTTCCCTTTTCAAACCTTACGAAGGTTTGGACTTGACTCCTTTTGCTTTTTTGACCTGCTATTTGATTTTGGGTTATTTTATCGCCAGGTTTAATCTCTTGGGGGTGCAGCCCATTGCCCGAGACCGAATTTTGGAATTGGTCACCCGGGGATTGATCGTCTTTGATTACAACCATCGCATTGTAGATTTCAACAGCGCCGCAAAAAAGCTCTGCACCCGTCCGGAGGATTTTAAGCTGGGCGCCAAGGCCAATCTCCTCTTCAGAGACAGGCCGGAAATCTTAACTCTTATAGATGAATTAGAACCCAAATCCATAGAAAGCAGCTTAGAAATCGAGGGAAACAAACTCATTCTCAAAATCGAATCCGTCCCGCTTAAAAACAAAAATCAAGTCTATTCCGGCACCTTGCTTCTCTTTGAGGATATCACGGAGTCCATTCAGACAAAAGAAAAACTTCAATTGCAAGCCCGGGAACTTCAGCAGCTGAATGACTTAAAGGATAAATTTTTTGGAATTATATCCCATGACCTCAAAGGACCCATTTTTGGAGTGAAAGAACTCATTCACCTCACCCAAAATGGATTGATTTCTGAAAAGGAATTTATAGAAATGCTTCCAGAAATTTCCAAAAACATGGAGCATGTAGCCATTCTTCTGGAAAATCTTCTGGCCTGGACCAGTTCACAATTAAGAGGAGAGTACCTCGAACCACAAACTTTGAATATTTCCACCCTGATCCGAAATCAAACCAATTTACTAAGCCGGATTGCAAAGGAAAAAAAGATCCGTTTACACCTGGAGCTGGAAGAAGAGGCTTTAGTCGTAGCAGACAAAAACATGATGGAGTTGATTCTGAGGAATCTGATTTCCAACGCAATCAAATTTTCGGATGCAGAGAGTGTCGTGAAAATTTCCACCCAAGTGGAAGAAAACTGGGCTACCGTATGCGTTCAGGATTATGGAGTAGGCATTTCTAAAGAAAACCTTGAAAAACTGAATTCCGGAGTTTCATTTACTACCCGCGGACAGAACAACGAAAGCGGAACCGGACTGGGAATGATTTTGGTCAAAGAATACATCATGAAAAACAAAGGAGAACTCAAAATTCAGTCCCAAAAGGGACAAGGTTCTAAATTTTGTTTTTCCTTACCCCTTGCCGAAATCCCCCATTCTCAAGATTGATCCAAATCCAATAAAAAGCGAAGCGTATCCACCTTGTCGGCATAATCCCATGGCATCGGCTCTTGGGCCCTACCGAACACAATCCGCTCCGGATGAGCTTTCGGATCTCCCACAATGCATTGTATTTTTTCCTTGACTTGCTCGATTTTGCTATTCAATTCTGCTTGGTCCGAGTAAATCTCATAGTAAAGTACAGCGATTGGGGACACCAATCCCTCACTTTCTTTCAATAACAAGAATCCATTATCCAGGTGAGATTCATTGTTTACCAGGTAGATGGCCTTATTGTACTCGTAATTATTGTGGTATTTGTGATTTTCCGACACGTACCGAAAACTCTCCAAATTATCCAGCAGCCGATTAAGCACCTGTTCATTGGGGACAAAAACTTTGGATACATTGCGGCAACCTAAGCCAAAGAAAGAGAAAATATCTTTACCCAGATCGGTCAATTCCCGATCCGACTCAGCTCCTGTTAGGATAGCTACAGAGGTCCTGTTGGAACGGATGATATGAGGGTATTTTCCGAAATAATAGTGAAAGTATCTGGAAGAGTTGTCGCTGCCTGTAGCAATATAGGCATACTTTCCCTTGAGCATTTCCTCGATCTGGATTTGATTTGAAAAAGCAGGTTCAATGGCCAAAAGTTGATCAATCAGCCATTTGGAAAAAAAAGCATCTCCTGAGCTCAATTTGACAGCAGCAATATGCCCAGAAATCAGGACACACATCAAATCATGAAATCCCACACCCGGGATATTGCCGGCCAATAACAATCCCAGAGTTTTGGGATTTTCTGGTTCAATCAGCGAATAGTTCGAAAGCCACTTTTTAAGATTTGACTCCTCAAGAAGAAGGCTTAAACCTCGGATAGCCTGACTCATTGATCTATTATCAAACCAGCTATTTGAATTGTAAGTTCTTCTAAACACGTCTTCTCTTTCCTCATCGCTCAAATTGGACAACTTCCTACCCAATTTGATCAGGCCTTCGACTCTTTTGGAGACAGGTAACGATTCCATCATGAGACAAAGGTACCCAAAAGGAAAAAAGGATGGAATTATTTTAAATTAATTAGTATGACAACTTTTTTGTTGCCTTAATGTTATTCACATAGTACTTTTGAAGAGAAATAATCGAATAGACCATGGCGATAATGATCACAGACGAATGCATCAACTGCGGTGCATGCGAACCTGAATGTCCGAATACAGCAATTTATGAAGGGGGTGTCGAGTGGACTTGGGGAGGAGGTACTTCTCTCAAAGAAGTCACCTTGGACGACGGAACAGTAGTCAGCGGAACAGAGAGACAAACTCCTGTCTCTGATGAATTCTATTACATCGTCACTGCCAAGTGTACCGAGTGCAATGGGTTTCATGAAGAGCCCCAATGTGCTGCGGTTTGTCCGGTAGATTGCTGCGTGGATGATCCTGACCACCGAGAGACAGAGGATGAATTATTAGCCAAAAAAGCTTACCTCCACGGAGATTAAAACCAAAATCAGCTGACGATACGCCAACAGCAGACCGTGAAGGTTTGCTGTTTTTTTTTGCTCGGGTAGGGAAAAAGTGGAGAAAGTCGCCGCAAGTCAAAAAATCATAATAGGGTTGAGATTCGATATTTATTTCTGATTTTTAACACTTTATACCCATTTTTTTACACATTTTCAAAAAAAAGGAAGTGCCGTTTTGAAATCTTAGTGGGTTTTCTTTTATCTTAGAACCTTAATTAAGAAAGTTTTAAAAAACCCCAAAAGAAAGCACTGTGGAAGATAATAGAGGTTACGACAGAGAGGAGATCTTCTCTAAAAAGGTAAAAGCAGGTAAACGGACTTACTTTTTTGATATCAAATCTACAAGAGGAAACGATTATTACCTCACCATTACAGAAAGTAAAAGAAGAATGAATGGGGATAGCTTCAGCTATGAAAAGCATAAAATCTTCCTTTACAAAGAAGACTTCTTCAAGTTTGTCAATGCATTGAATGAGGCTGTCGACCATGTCAAAAATGATCTTTTGCCTGATTTTGATTTTGAGCAATATGAAAACGAAGATTCGGAAAACGAAATGAACGACGAACTCAGATGGGAATGAGTAATGGTCTGAATGTTTTTCAATTCTTTTATATTTGAGGAGGCACTGCCTCCTTTTCTTTTGCCTTTATGCAGCGGTTTTTCCTTTATCTGATTTTATTCATAGTAGGCTTTCTGATTTTCGGATGGTACTTTTCCAATATTACCTCCTATTTGGTGATTTCCTTGATATTGGCAGCCTTACTAAGACCCCTGACCAACAGGCTGCATGACATTCATGTAATGGGACAACATATTGCTCGCTGGATGGCCATTCTTTTTTCCTTTGCAGTGATTTTTCTTTTGATGTTTTTGCTTAGCCTGTTATTCATACCCTTGATCAACGATCAGGTGGGAATTCTAGTGGGTTTGGATTTGGAGACCATTTATGACAAAATAAAAGGCCCTCTGGATACCGTAGAAAGGTTTCTTCATAGAAACAAGCTCATGGAAAACCAACCCGGCTTTTTACTCAATGAAATCAAAGATGGAGTAATTGAAACTGTAAAAAACATCGACTTTGGGGGATTTATACGGGATTTTATAGGCTTGACCAGCGGGATTTTCATTGGTTTCATGGCTGTATTTTTCATCACATTTTTCCTGTTGCTGGAGAATGGACTATTGCGAAGAAACTTATTGGACCTGATACCCAATTCCTATTTTGAAATTTCTGTGGCCACTTTTACCAAAGTGGAAAAGCTGCTCTCCAACTATCTGACCGGACTGTTTATTCAGCTATTATCCATCTTTTTTATTGCCAGTCTGGGACTTTCCCTGATGGGAGTGGAATATGCTCTCACCATCGCTCTTTTTGCCGCTGTTGCCAACTTGATTCCCTACGCAGGTCCCCTTCTCGGAACAGCTTTTGGAATCATCATTGGCCTATCCACCGGCTTTTTCCAGACTGAACAAGAGTACACCTACTTTTTTATCAAGATTGTCTCCGTATTTGCCGTAGTACAAATCACTGATAACGTGCTGCTTCAGCCGATGATTTTTTCCAAATCGGTAAAAGCGCATCCCCTTGAAATTTTTGTTGTTATCTTTGCCGGGGCAAAAATCGCCGGCATCCTAGGGATGATCTTTGCCATTCCGATATACACCATCTTCAGGGTATCTGCGATGGAACTGTATTCCGGATATAAATCTTACCGAATTTTCAAAATCAAAGCACAAAATTAATGGCTTTACAATGTGGCATCGTAGGACTTCCCAATGTAGGAAAGTCCACCTTGTTTAATGCACTTTCCAGTGCCAAAGCAGAAGCGGCAAACTTCCCCTTTTGTACTATCGAACCGAATGTGGGCGTAGTGACCGTTCCTGACCGAAGACTTCAGATTCTGGAAGGACTGGTGACCCCCCAGCGGGTAGTTCCTACCATTATTGAATTTGTAGACATCGCGGGATTGGTCAAGGGAGCTTCCAAAGGAGAAGGCCTTGGAAATAAGTTTTTGGCCAATATTCGGGAAGTAGATGCAATCATTCACGTAATCCGATGCTTTGAAGATGAAAATATCGTCCATGTGGCAGGCAGTGTAGACCCGATTTTTGACAAAGAAGTCATTGATACGGAGCTTCAATTGAAGGATTTGGAATCAGTGGAGAAAAAAATCCTGAGAATCGAGAAGGTTGCCAAATCTGGCGATGCCAAAGCAAAGAAGGAGTTGGAGACGCTAAACCAATTCAAGTCCGGACTTCAGTCAGGCCTCAATGCAAGAGCAATCGAAGTGGAAAAAGAAGACCTGGAAGCAGTAAGAGATCTTCATCTCTTGACCATCAAACCAGTCCTGTATGTAGCCAACGTGGACGAAGGAAGCATCCTAAGCGGGAATAAATATGTAGATGCACTTCGGGAAAAAGTAAAAGAAGAACATGCTGACGTGATCGTACTCTGTGCGGCCATCGAGGCTCAGATTGCCGAGTTTGAAGATGCAGAGGAAAAAGCCTTGTTTTTGGCTGAATATGGACTGGAAGAGAGTGGCCTCAATCGCCTTATTTCAGGCGCATACACCTTGCTTAACCTCATCACCTATTTTACCGCAGGCGTGCAGGAGGTAAGAGCTTGGACCATTCGAAAAGGCTGGAAGGCCCCCCAAGCTGCCGGAGTGATTCATACTGACTTTGAGCGTGGCTTTATCAAAGCGGAAGTAATCAAGCTTTCTGATTATCAGCAGTTCAAAACTGAGGCCGGGTGCAGGGAAAATGGAAAAATCGCGATTGAAGGAAAAGAATATGTCGTTCAGGATGGGGACATCATGCATTTTCGATTCAATGTTTGACTTTTTTTCAAATTTATTTGTACTTTTGGCATTGCTTATCCACCCAAAAAAGTAAGTATTTTAATAACATTTGTCTCATTTATTTTTAATACCCCGTGAGAGTTAGACTAATATTTTCACTAAAAAACAAGGGATCCTACCTTCCCTTTCATCACCAGTACATTCTGGCACAATTCCTTAAGGGATTGATCGTAAAAGGTGGGCGTGAAGAATTCTTCAACTACAACTACTTTAACTTTTCTGGCTTAAAAGGTCAGACTAAAGTGAGTAGAAGCGGCCTTCACTACTATTCAAGTTTGGTCACCCTTGTTCTCTCCTCTCAGAGTGAAGAATTCATGGATTACCTGCTTGAGCAAGTTTTTGCCACTACCAAAATTGAGTTGGGGAACCTGATTCTTTCTCCGGAATACACAGAGATTGAAACAGAACCGGAATTGGAAACTTCCAATAAGTTTGTCTGCATTTCTCCTTTGGTGTTGATCACCCCGGCATTCAATGAAGAAGCCGGTAAACGATTCATCAACCCCGACAGTGACGAGTTTTCTGACCTTCTATACGAGTCTACTTTGACCAGAATGGAAAGGTCAGGATGGTACACTCCTGAGCAGATGGAATCTTTCTACAAGTTTCAGGTCGTGCCGGACATGGTCTATGTCAACAAGCTGAAAGAACAACAGAAGAAGTTTGCCAGAATTTATGCCGTTTATGACATGGATGTGAAATATGAAGTAAGAGGTTATACCCTTCCGTTTACTTTGTATGCTGCGCCTGAGGTACAGGACTTCGTATTCAAATGCGGCCTAGGTGCCTTCACGCACAAAGGCTTTGGTATGCTGGATTTGGCCAATCACCCGTCTGGAAACCGGACTACTCCTTACAAGTTCAAGCGAGAAGGATTTGTACCTTACAAACCTACTGAGCGAGTAAGACAAAATGTAGCTCCAACGGATATGGAGGATGAATCCTCAGAAGAAAATCAAGATTCTTAAACATCAATATCCCCTTCTCCGAAGGGGATTTTTTTATAGCCTTCTTCGATTAGGTTGAAGATAAACATACCCCACTAGCTGATCATATCGGGAGCCTAAGCCCCTATAATAGACCATTACCTCATATTCATTTTCCGTTTCAAAATGGCTTCCTTCTATCGGGTCTGTATCCAGTCCTTCGGAAGTCACTTGTCCAAACTGATAATCGTACCAACCCTGCTTAAGGAGCAAAGAGGTGGAATAGACATTGTTTTTGGGGTCGTACTTCATTAAGGCCTCGGCTGTAGCGCCCCATTGAGTAAGAGCACCTATCATTTTGATCTCCCTGCCAGGGTCTCCTCTGAAATAAAACGTGGTGTAGATGTATTCACTCTCCACTTCCGGGTTTCCACCCAGGCGATCGTTGGTGTAGACAACATATTGCCCATTTAAATCCAGGTATTGAGAATAGACACCTCCGGGGCGAGGAGTGGCTAGTAAAGTCTCCGCAAAAATTATGGTCTCTTCTACCTGAACAGAGGCTACATTGACTCCTGTGGCTCTGATAAATCTCAAGTCCATGAATCGAAACTCATTTCCGGCTCGAAAAGTACTAGAGCCATCAAATGGCTCGAAGCGCATGGTCTTCGCATTTTGGTTCAAAAAAGTAGGTTTGCCAAGGTATTTTGCATTATCCCAACGCTGATTTTGCCTTATCAAAACTTTGATCTGGGTAGTGGGATCCACTACATCCACTTTGGAATAGTTCACCACAGCATTGATTTGCTGCAAGGCCCTTCGATCCTCTGTCTGCGTAGGAGGTACGACCGCCGCTCCTACAGTAAACAGCTCTTCAAACACCATGAATCGACGGGTAAGGATCACATCCTCCTCGTTCCTGTTACGGTACACTTGCAAAATATAATTCCCGGACTTGGTTACTTTGGGTACCTCAAAACGATAGTGGATGTAAGGAATCCTGGTATTGACCGAGTATTCGTAATCATCTACATTAAACTGATTGAAGTTTGGAGAAAAATCATTGTCCCTCAGCGAGGACTTTTGCCAGTCTGCATCGCAATGAATCAGTTTAGCAGTATACAGCTCTGGATCAAAAGCCAAATCATCGAAAAGCAAAACCAAAGGCCTGGAATCAGAAATACCGACTACCGGGGCATCAAGCATGCTTTCCTGATTGATCCCCAAAGGAAAAAGACGAACAGACTGGATATGCTCCGAATACACCTTGTCCTCAATAACCTGGCTATAGGAGAATGTAGACCAAAGAAGAAAAAAGAAAAGAAATGCTAGTCTTGTCCTCATAATTTAAATTAATAATTCCTGCCGTATTCCAAAATCCTATCCGATTTTTTCCTGCAAAGCAGAGACCTGCTCGACCAGTTCCTCCCATTTGGTATTGGCTTCCGCTAGATTTTTTTGGATATGCTCGTAGCTTTCCTGGATTTTTCGTGCCTTTTCTTCATCTGAATAGATTTCCGGATCGGCCAAGGATTCTTCCGTTTCAGCCTTCAACAGTTCCAAAGATTCGATTTCCTTCTCGATTTTTTCCACCTGCTCCTCCAGTTTTTTCAATTCACGCTTGGCCTGTTGCGTTTCCGGATCTTTCAGATTGGGAGTCGGTGAGTTAGCTTTGGCAGGTTTGGATTTGGACTCTTGAGCAGTACTTTCTGTCTGCTGACTTCTCCAAAACTCATATTCTTCATACGTACCGGGATATTCCTTGATTTCGTGATTCTCAATATACCAAATTTTGTTAGCTACCCCTTTGATAAAATGACGGTCGTGGGACACGGTAATGAAAGTCCCCTCATACTGCTGGAGAGCCTGAATCAAAATATTAACTGACTGAAAATCAAGATGGTTAGTAGGCTCGTCCAAAAGCAGGAAATTAGCTTCAGAAATCAGGGTTTTGGCCAAAGCCACTCTCGACTTTTCGCCTCCTGAGAGTACCTTGATTTTCTTAAATACCTCATCATTGGTGAAAAGAAAACATCCCAAGACGTTTCTAAGCTCGGTTTCGGTTTTTCCGCTTCCAGCTTGGGACATCTCTTGGATAATTTCATTATCTAATGTCAGGGCCTCCAATTGATGCTGAGCAAAAAAGGATTTGATCACATTGTGTCCCTCGGTACGTGTCCCCTCTATCTTTTCAGACCCGTCTATGATTCGAAGTAAAGTGGATTTCCCTTTTCCATTGGCTCCGATCAAGGCGATTTTATCCCCTCGTTCAATGCGAGCTGTAGTACTTTTCAGGATTTGTAAATCCCCGTAAGCCTTGGAAACATGGTCCAATACCACTACATCTCTTCCGGATTTCTGAGAAAATTTAAACTTGAAATTCACAAAAGCTTCATCATCCACCACCTCATGGACTCTATCCATTCTTTCCAGCGCTTTGATTCTGGACTGGACCTGATTGGATTTGGTAGCTTTAGCCCGAAACCGCTCAATAAACCGCTCCGTCTGCTTGATCATCTGCTGTTGATTCTCATAAGCGTTTTGCTGGAGCTCCATTCTGAGCTTTTTCTCCTCCTTATAAAAAGAATAATTACCCGGATAGGTGGTCAGAGTCTGATTGGCCACTTCTACGGTTGTGCTGATGCAATTGTCCAAAAAGGTCTGATCGTGAGAGACCACTACTACAGCACCTTCGTAATTTTTCAGGTAATTCTCCACCCATTGGATGGATGGTAAATCCAAGTGGTTGGTGGGTTCATCAAGCATCAAAAGAGAAGGCTTTTCCAAAAGCAGTTTGGCAAGCATGACCCGCATTCTCCAACCTCCAGAAAACTGACGTAATGGCTTGGAGAGATCGGCTGTCTTGAAACCGATGCCTTCCAGTACTTCTTCTGCTTTAGCTTTGATGGTATATCCTTCGTTGCTTTCAAACTTGTCTTGTAGCTGGGCTAGCTTATTAATGATTTCATCCGAATAATCGGTCTCCATCTGCTTAAGGACCCAGTCGATTTCCTCCTGAAGTGCCAAAGTCTCTTTGAAAGCTTCCAAAGCCACATTGAGAATCGAGTCGTCTGACTGATAGGAAAGCAAATCCTGATTCAGAAAGCCAATCGTACAGTCTTTTGCCTTTTGTACCTCCCCCGTGGTTGCTTGATAGTCTCCATTGATTATTTTGAGCAAAGTAGACTTACCTGTACCGTTTTGCCCTACAAGGCCTATTTTATCTTTGGGTTTGATATGTAAATTGGCATTTTCATAAAGCGCACGCCCGCCGATGAAATAGGAAAGATTACTAATCGATAACATGCCTCAAAAATAACCAAAGGCCCGTTTATACCGCTTTTCTGGGAAAACAATCTGAAAGGTTTTAGCTTAAATGCTGTAAATAAAATCATCTATGAGACTATTTCGAATTTCAATCCTATTCCTCTCGCTTACCCTAATCACCCTTTCCGGGAGTTGTCAAGGGAAGCTCTCTCAGGTCAAAACCGCCAATAGCAGCAACAAAAGGGACATCAGATCAGCAAAAGCGGATGTCAAACTGGATCAAATCCGTCTTCTTCCCGGGTTTAAAATAGAGGTTTGGGCAGCAGACGTACCCAATGCACGCTCTATGGCCATGTCTGAGGAAGGAATTGTCTTTGTCGGCAACAGACAAGGAGACAGTGTCTTTGCCCTCGTCGATGAAAATGCCGACGGCAAGGCTGACTCCAAATTCATCCTTGCTGAAGGACTGAGGATGCCCAATGGAGTAGCCTACAAAGATGGTGACCTCTATGTGGCAGAAGTCAGCAGAATTCTCAAGTTCAAAGACATCAAAAACAACCTCAACAATCCAAAATACGAGGTCATTTACGATGGATATCCTACGGAAAGACATCATGGCTGGAAGTTTATCGCCTTTGGTCCGGATGGGATGCTCTATGTACCTGTGGGCGCCCCATGCAATATCTGTGAATCAAAAGATGAAATTTTTGCCAGCATCACCCGATTGGATGTAAGCAAAGCAGGAAGCAAACCAGAAGTATTTGCTCATGGAGTCAGAAATTCGGTCGGCTTTGATTGGCATCCTGTAACCAAGGAACTTTGGTTTACCGATAATGGGCGAGATATGATGGGAGATGATATTCCCGACTGTGAATTGAACAGGGCCACGCAAAAAGGACAACATTTCGGCTATCCGTATTGGCATGCTGGGAATGTGAAAGATCCTGAATTTGGAGAAAAAGGAAAGGATGCCTCTGCCTACGTGGCACCTGTTGCCAAATTGGGTGCTCATACCGCCCCGCTTGGAATGCGGTTCTATGTGGGAGGTATGTTCCCAACGACATTTAAAAACAACGCAATTATTGCCAAGCACGGAAGCTGGAATCGCAGCAAAAAATCAGGATACGAAGTGGATTGGGTTCAGGTAAATAGCAACGGTCAGGTTACTGAAAGAAAAACATTTGCCTCAGGTTGGTTGGACGATGCAAGTCAGGAAGTATGGGGACGCCCGGTAGATGTGCAGGAGCTACCTGATGGAAGCATCCTGATATCAGACGATATGGCCAATTGCATCTATCGAGTTACTTACTCTAAGCCCTAAAAAAAGGGAAGATATCATCTCCCCTTTTCTCTTTTATTTCAACCAATCCGGCTTGGTCGTGATTACTTCAGCCTGGAGCTGATTGAGCAAATTATAGAGACCAAAATAAGTTCTGTTGATATACAATCCATGTCTGGACCCTCTCGCTTGCCGTGACTTTTTAAACATCTTGTCGTTGGAAATACGATCTCCCAACTGAAAGATCTGCTCAAAGTAGCTATCATCTGAGAAATCAAATCGATCCGCATTAAAAGGTTTGCCCAATAGAGAAATCATTTCCTTAAAGACACCTTTGAAATAGGTCTTTTCTTCAGGGGTGTCCTTATCTGAGATAAAATCCAAAGAATAGAATATCTGATTCAACTCCTCTTCTTTTACTGCCAGGTCTTTTTTTATCAAAGAGAAATATCCCTGATAGAAATCCTTCGGAATGACTTTGACACATCCAAAATCAATGATTCCCAATTTGCCATCCTCTTGAACAATAAAGTTGCCTGGATGCGGATCAGCATGTACCTGCATCAAATTGTGGACTTGATGATGATAAAAGTCCCACAAGGCTTGTCCGATTTGATTTTTTAATTCTTGAGAAGGATTGGTTTCCATCCATTCCTTGATATGCTTTCCGGCAATCCAATCCATTGTAATCACCCGCTCAGCACTAAATTCATGATAATACTTGGGAAATCGGAGATTGGGGATATGTGCACAGGCGGCAGAAATCTCCTGAGAACGCTCCACTTCCAAGTGATAATCTGTCTCCTCCACCAATCGCTCCTCCACTTCCTCCATGTAGTGATCCAGTTCCTTCTCATTCATATTGAGCAATCTCAGCGCAAACGGACGAACCAACTTAAGGTCAGAACTTACCGAATCTGCCACTCCCGGGTATTGGATTTTTACTGCTAGGGTTTTTCCATTAAGCGTAGCCTGATGTACCTGCCCAATTGAAGCTGCATTTACTGCTGAGCGGGTAAACGTATCAAACATTTGCTCAGGAGTTTTTCCAAAATATCGCTGGAAAGTTTTCACCACCAAAGGATAAGATAAAGGAGGCGCAGAATACTGGGCCATAGTAAATTTATCCTGATACGCTCTGGGCAACAGATTTTTGTCCATGGACATCATCTGAGCCACTTTGAGAGCAGACCCTTTTAGCTGACTTAGCGAGTTATAGATATCTTCGGCGTTACTTTGATGAAGCACTTCCTTGTCCAAAGATGGATTGACCATTTTCTTGGCGTAGTGCTTCACATAATTTCCACCGACTTTTGCTCCTGTGGAGATAAATTTGGCCGCCCGCTGCACCTTGGAAACCGGGATTGCTTCCTGCTCTTTTACTTTTCCAGCCATGATTTATTTGTTTTGATAGAGAAATTTGGCAAAATCCAAGAAGCTGTCCAGCGCACTTTTCCCCATGAGGTCAAAAGCCAAATTGACGGATTTTTCGATAGCGGCATCGGTCTTTTCGAATCGTGGACTTCGGTCATCCAGCCAGTATCGGAATACGAACAATACTTGAAGCCAAAGGGCTTCGTCATATTTGTCAGAAATAATCGGACGGCTGGCTATTTCCTGAGTTTCCTTTCCTTCCAGGATGATTTCTCCTGCAAAATCCTTGAACTTCTCTTTGAATTCACGGGAATCAGCAGGCAATCCTTTGAATGACTTGGACTTATCTTCGTACAAGCTGAGGAGATACGATCTGTTTTTCTTCAGTTCTTCAATCCAGGTGAAAAGGAAGGAAAGAAACTTCTCTCTGGCGCTGTATTCTTTAAATACTTCCTGACTCTCTACAGCCTGAAGGGTGGAATCATAAATCGAAACCCAAATGGCAGATTTAACAGACTCAAAAGAAGTGAAAAAGGTATAGAACTCTTCCTCTTTCATTTTGAGGTCTTTGGTAAACTTGAAAATGGATTTAGGCTCAGCCCCATGCTCCAAGACATAGGTTTTGAATCCATCCAAAATCAATTGCTGAATGTCTTTCTTTGAAGTTTTTTTGACAGTTGTCTTTTCCATGAACTTATTGGTATTCTTGTCTATAACATGCAGTCCAGCCAACTGGTTTAGGGAAAAAGAAAAAAAGCCGGAAAAGAATTCCGGCTTCTGATTTACTTGAACTTGGAAAGTCAGGATTTTACTTTCTCTACGACCAAATTGTGATTGGTGTAAATGCAGACATCAGCTGCTATATGAAGACTTTCCCTGACCATTTCTTCTGCGCTTAGTTGAGGTGCAAATTTCTTCAAAGCTCTTGCCGCGGACTGTGCAAACATACTTCCGGAACCGATGGTGGCGATTTCCATATCTGGCTCGATTACGTCTCCAGTACCGGAAATGATCAGAATATCGTCTTTGTCAGCTACTATCATCATAGCTTCAAGTCGGCTGAGCATTCGGTCCATTCTCCATTCTTTGGCTAATTCTACAGCTGCTCTTTTCATATTGTTGCCAAAGGAGTTGAGCTTTTCTTCAAATTTTTCCAAAAGGGTAAAAGCATCTGCTGTAGAACCAGCAAATCCGGTGATAATTTTTCCTCCTTGAAGTACACGTATCTTTTTTACTGAACTTTTGGCAACTGTATTTCCCAAAGTAGCCTGACCATCTGCTCCGATGACTACTTCACCATTGTGCCGAATAGCCACTACTGTTGTTGATTTGATTTTTTCCATGAGGTAAAAGTTTTTGGATATTGGTTATTGAGTGATTGGCCATCAAAAATAAGACAAGGTCGATATTGATTACTCAATCAGAATTTCAGGAATCTACCCACCAATAACCGTTCTAAATGCAAAAAGTCCTGCAAAACCAGGACTTTTTGACAGCTATATTTACTATATCAATATTCTGACTGGATCTTCAAGCAAACTTTTCAGGGTCTGCAGGAATGCAGAACCTACCGCACCATCCACTACTCTATGATCGCAGGAAAGCGTCACTTTCATCACATTTCCAATCTTCATCTGACCGTCTTTGACTATGACGGTTTCTTTGATTCCGCCAACTGCCAAAATACAGGCATCCGGTGGATTGATGATCGCTGTGAATTCTTCGATTCCAAACATACCCAAATTGGAAATAGTGAACGTGTTTCCTTCCCAATCTTTAGGCTGCAATTCCTTGTTCTTTGCTTTTGCTCCCAGCGTCTTCGCCTGATTGGAGATTTGAGAAAGAGAAAGATTGTCAGCAAATCGAATCACAGGCACAAGAAGACCTTCTTCTACTGCTACCGCCATACCGATATGGATATGGTCGTTGTATCGGATTTTATCACCCAACCAGCTTGAATTCACTTTTGGATGCTGTCTCAATGCCGCAGCGACAGCTTTGATGACCATATCATTAAAGGAAATCTTCACAGGAGAAATCTCGTTCATGCTCTTTCTTGCTTCCATGGCTTTATCCATATTGATTTCCATGGTCAGGTAGAAGTGAGGAGCGCCAAACTTGCTTTCAGCCAATCGCTTCGCAATGGTTTTTCTCATCTGAGAAACTTTCTCCTCTCTGTAGCTTTCTTGGCCGATTGCTGGTACAGAGGATGCTCCAGGTGCTTGGATCGCAGTAGGAGTTGCAGCCGTAGGAACAAAGTTTTCTACATCTTTTTTCACTATTCTTCCGCCTTCTCCTGAGCCGGGAACCTGACGAATATCGAATCCTTTTTCTTCAGCGATTTTTTTAGCCAGCGGTGAGGCTTTTACTCGCTCTCCGGAGGCAGATTGGACTGGCTGTGATTGAGATGGAGCTTCCGCTTTCACCTCTTTCTTTGGCTCTTCTTTAGTCTCAGTCTTTGGCTCTTCTGAAGCTTCCTCAGCAGATCCACTCGCTTCATGAGCCTTGAGCAGCGTTTTGTAATCTGCACCTTTTTCTCCGATGACTGCAATGACCCCGTCTACTGGGACGCTATTGCCAGCTTCTACCCCAATATATAATAGAACCCCATCTTCATAGGATTCCAGTTCCATGGTCGCTTTGTCGGTCTCTACTTCCGCGATGATTTCACCGGCCTTGACCGCATCACCCACCTTTTTCAACCAAGATGCAATCGTGCCTTCCTGCATGGTATCACTCATCTTAGGCATGGTGATCACTGTAGCATTGATATTGGATGTATCAATTTTTTCGGCAGCTTTTTCAGATTTCTTAGGAGCCTCAGCTTTGGGCTCTTCCTTTTCCTCTTTTTTGGCAGGAGCCTCAGAAGATCCGTTTAGAAGATGTTGATAATCTTCCCCCTTTTCACCGATAATTGCGATAATCCCGTTGACAGGGACAGAATCTTTTTCTTTTACTCCTATATATAAAAGTACACCTTCTTCATAGGATTCCAGCTCCATGGTTGCTTTGTCGGTCTCGACCTCAGCAAGGATATCTCCAGGTTTTACAGAATCTCCTACTTTTTTCAACCAAGAAGCGATCACCCCTTCTTCCATGGTGTCACTCATTTTTGGCATTCTGATTATTTCGGCCATAGGTAATTTTTCGAGCTTGTTCGTTAATAAAGTGTCCAAAAATAGTTTTTAAAAACGCTTTATTCAAATTTATATCTTCTATTTTGAGCATGGTTTTTGGGTAGAAGGAGCAATGCCTGTCATCAGCAATTCACAGTTCGTGCGCCCTAAGTGGCTCTTCAATGGACACTTGGAGACCATTTATCCCGCATTTTTTAGAAAAGTATCTCCACAAAAACCCCATAATGAAAAAATTAAAACTTCTGATGGTGATTTCTTGGAGCTGGATTGGTATTCACAAAGCAGTGAACGATTGGTAATTATCAGCCATGGATTGGAGGGCAACAGTACTCGTCCCTATATGTTGGGAATGGTCCGTGAGTTTACTCAAAAAGGGTTTGATGTACTCGCTTGGAATTATAGAGGATGCGGAACAGAGATGAATCAAAAGCCTATTTTTTACCACAGTGGCGCCACCTATGATCTGGATACAGTAATCGATTACGCAAGTAAAAAATATCAGGAAATCAACTTGATCGGCTTCAGCTTGGGGGGAAACCTGACATTAAAATATTTGGGAGAAAACAGAACCAGAAGTCAAAAAATCAAAAAAGCAGTTGCGATTTCTGTTCCGGTAGATCTTGCTAAATCCTGTGATAAAATTTCTTCAGGAGAAAATATCATTTATTCCAAGCGGTTTCTATCTACGCTGAAGGAAAAGGTGCTTAGGAAATCCCAGTTGTTTCCCGGAGAGTTGCCAATCCAGAATTTATCCAAAGTGAAGACGATCAGAGATTTTGACGATTATTTTACCGGCCCTTTGCATGGGTTTCAAGACGCGGCAGAATATTATGAAGTCAATTCATCGCTTCAGTTTTTGACCGAAATCGAAGTCCCTACCCTTCTACTCAATGCTCAAAATGATCCTTTTTTAAGTGAAACCTGCTTTCCCGTCAGAATATGTAGAAAATCCGAAACGGTACATCTTGAAATCCCAAAACATGGGGGGCATGTGGGCTTTACTCCAAGGCATGTGGAAAAAAGCCACTATTCAGAGCAGAGAGCTGTTGAATTTATTGCAAGCGATCTCTAACTTCCCCAAAATAACCAAGACACCCCGATCATGTGTGGAAGATATTCACTTAGCAAAAGCAAAATAGACCTCGAGGAAAGATTTCAAGCGGAAATGCTCTCCGACTTCAAGCCTAGGTATAATATTGCTCCCACTCAGCTAGTACCAGTTATCACTTCAGACAGTCCCAAAGGATTTTCATTTTTCTACTGGGGTATCACGCCTGACTTTGGCCAAAATAAACCCGTGGCCCAAAAACTGATTAATGCAAAAGCTGAAACAGTCCACGAAAAAGTTTCTTTTAAGTCGTCCTTTCAAAGTAGAAGATGTCTTGTTCCCGCCGACGGATTTTTTGAATGGAAAAAACTGGGCAAAAAAACCAAAATCCCCTATCGATTTACCCTTCGGGACGAATCTCTTTTTTCCTTTGCAGGAATCTGGGAGGAATACGAAGGACTCAATGGAGAAATTCAACATACTTTCCTGATTTTGACTACCACACCAAATTCTGTAGTAGAAGAAGTGCATGACCGGATGCCTGTGATTTTGTCTAGAGAGAATGAGAAAAAGTGGCTGGATAAATACAGCAATGAAACTGAGCTTTTGGCTTTACTGAAGCCAGCATCACCCGACCTGATGCAAAGCTACACCGTATCCCCATTAGTGAATTCAGTTCAAAATGATTCTCCTGGAATTATCCGAAGAACTTCTCCCATGGATCAACATGGGAATTATACGCTGTTTGGTTAATTGAGGATTCTAGTCAAGTTCAGAGGTTTTGAAACCCAAAAAACTGAATCCGTATAATTTTCGCAGGTAAACAAAAAGTAACTCAAGTTTTCTTTGAGTTCAATTTTCCCTAATGAAGGAAAATCGGATTCAAAACTACTTTTTCGATGATGCACAAAAACTCCTTTAAACTTGCCCTCAACGATCCAAGTCAATTCAAAATCCTTAAAAAAATCAGCAGAAATGCCTTCCTCCATCATAATTAAAGAATATGGATTTCGAATAATGACTGGAATCGTATCTAAATTTTTCTTAATATCTCCAATTCCGAAAGGTATAACAGTTGATGAAAATAGAGGTGGCTTTTCCAGGAATTCGTTTGATACAAGAACTTGATAATTTCCATTTTTAAGGATTAGTTTATTCAATCCAAATTTAAGATTGTGGACTTTTAAAGTGTCGTTCTTTTCAGATACAATCAATGCGGAAAACCTTGTCCTAACAGCATACTCTTTTTGTGGCAAATTGACACAATCACCCAAAACTCTAACGTTTATAGGGTCAATTATGGGATGGGGTTCAAACCCTACAGAATCAATCAAATTTAATATAAAAAAGTCTTCAATCTCTGGGCTAAAATTTTCTGAAACCTTGTCCACATCGACAACTTGTTTTTCGGTATCAATACATGAAAAAAAGAACACCAAACTGAGTAAGACTAAGAAAAAGTACTTCATAGGGTTTATTCTGGCAAAAATGTAATCTGCGACACATCTTCAAAGTAAAGAATTCCTCTTCCGCTTGGAGAGCCGATGCAAAGTATGTATCTATATTGCTGATTTTCAACAAAATCAACCACTTGAGTTTGATCTCTGTTAAATAGGTCTATAATTTGCAATCTCTCTTCTCCAACTACCTTTGAATAAATGTAAAAATAGTCAGGTGATGAAAAGAGTGGCTTACCTTCTAATTGGGGGACGCCTGCAACATTATTATTTTTGACCACCAATATGGCGCTGTAAGGATTTTGTAGGGTTACTACCCCACTTTTTGTTTTGGAATAATCAATAACGGATGAACCCACTAAGTAGAATTCCTGACTATAATCAGGTAGTCGGAAAAAATCGTCGAAGGTTTCTGGATTTCCATCCGAGTAGGACGTCACAATGACATTGTATTCCTCCAAAGGAATCGAAAATTCTCTTTGTCCAGGAATTACATTCTCAAAAAACAGAGTTTTTCCACCGTTTGTAGGAATGAAAAAAACGTTGAAAACGGATGGAACTTGATGTAGAAAATTACCTGGCATTTCACATTCTACAGGTGGAATACAATTTTGAACCTCATTGTTGAGTTGGATTCCCCTGATTTCTACCTCGCCAATTCCGGATTGGAAAAATTCAACATCCAAGCTGCCACTTCCTTTATACGGAATGATAAACCAAAACTCCGTTTTTGCAGGAACCTGAATTCCATCAATGGTTTCAGAAATACCCTCTATTGAAACCGTTAAATTTTGAATCGGAACACTGGTTGGATTCACTATTCTAATCCTATGGCCCAATCCTGGGATATCATGAACTGATTCTACAAAAGGATTGGCTTGGTTACTTTTTGTCTGAATCACAAAAGAATTAAGTTGTGAACAAAAAGGATCAAACTCCTCTTCCGAACAGTTTTGTTTGATGTTGTTCAGGGAAAAAGCCTGAGAGCTAATATTCCCATTTGGCCTTCTCCATTGGACTACCGTATTGGATTTTGTTGGGATAACTAGAAACAAGGCGGACCTTTCAGGAACTGACAGACCGGAGAAAAGTATTGTTGAACCCTGAGAAACGATTATTTGTGTTAATTCTTCATTCGTCGGATTATTAATTAAGATTCGATGACCTCCCCCATTTGCTAAATCATGAATTGAAAACACCCTGACTACAGGACTTGGAATGTTCGGGAGAAAAAAAAGTGGAAGACTGGTACAAAGTGGGTTGATTTGTCCGTCAATAAATGGGCTAAATGTGGTTACTCTACCTCCAATTGGAGAGTTTGAAGTTAAAACAGGATTGATTGTGACAAGAGAAACTTTACCCATTGACAAATCAGACATAACTTCCTCACTCTCTGAAAAGCAAGAGAATAAAGAAAAAAGAATCAGAAAACAACCAATGGATTTAGATCTCACCTGAGTCGAATTTAAAATAAATAAAGGATCTCCTGTTATGAACAGGAGACCCAATTAAACAAACAGTTTTGTCTGATTACCTGATAATCACATCATTGCTTACGGAGAATACATCCTCTCTCAGAATGATTAGCTCTGAATCCAGGCATAGCAAGAATCTATATTGCTGGTTAGCAACAAAGTCCTGAGGCCCTTGATCTTGAGAATCTCCTCGGATATCAAGGATACCAACCGTCTCATTGCCATCTACCTTGCTGTAGATATAGAAATACTGTGCATCACCAGATTGTACAAGAGGCTGTCCATCGAGGTTTGGAATACCATCTAGCTGGTAATTATTAGCAACAAGAATTGCAGAATAAGGATTTAGAGCGGTCACATTGGCTGTGGATACAGATCCGTAATCAATCACTGCAGAACCCACCATATATAGCACCGAAGAATAGTCAGGAAGATTATTGTAGTCATCCAAAGTATTTGCATCTCCATCGTCATAATTGGTCACGTAGACGGTGTATTCTTGAAGTGGAATACTTACTACGAGAGGCGTTAAATAATTATGGTTCTCAACTTTTACGGTCGGTCCACCATTGGTAGGGACAAAATAAACATCAAAGATGGCAGGTGCTACGTGGGTGAATGGAACGAATTCACAAGGATCTCCTGAGCAAACGGCCCTTTTTTGATTATTTATACTTGGTGTTGCAGTACCTCTACTTTGATTTACCGCCCCACCTACTTGGTCATACCTTAAGGTCATTCCATTTCCGGATTGACCAGGTTCGTTCATTAAAACCCACAAATCAGTTCCCGCAGGGACATTTGGAAGTGGATAGTTAAATCCACCCCCACCTGTGATTCTGACATTTTCCCAATCAAAAGAAGTAGGATTTTCTATTCTAAACTTGAAACCCAAGAATGAATTAGCATCATTTACGTCCTGAAATAAAGAGCCTTGGAAAGAGAATGAAACGTTTGAGCGAGTTGCTGAAACAAAAATAAACTGTTCATTTTCGCAATTTGGCTGAGTTGGATTGTAATTACAGGCCACCACTGTGGTTTCATTACTACTTGCAGTACCTCTAGATCCACCATCCCAAAAAATAGACACTCCAGCTGCTGGTCCGGGAGTAAGGAAAAATACTTCTTTACCCGCACCCAATACTGAAGTTGTCCAAATGGGTGTATTCCCACCTACTCGGACTTGAACATTGGTTAAATCATTTGCAGTTCCATTTCTCGCCCGCCACTTGTAACCAATAAGTCCTCCTTGCGCATTGACCAGTTTATTGATGAAAGTGATTCTTACGGCATCATCAGTACCTTCAAATTCAACAGTTACCTCTTGTTCGCTGCTACAGAAGGGATTAGTAGATCCGTACGGGGTATACTGGCTCAATCTGGCTCCTATAGGAGAGCTACTAGATAATACGTTGACTAGATTCAACGCAACCTGCCCCTCTTTTAATTGTGGAGCAAAATCATCTTCCTGATTACAGGAAACTAGGAGAAGACAGCCAACTACAAAAAGTGTCAGCCCTGAAAGTAATTTTTTCATGAAATAGAATTTTGATTAAAATAAATTTTTAAACGTTTTTATGTATTTGAAATACATTTTCAAATATATATTCCAAAAAAAATTATGCAAATTAATTGCACCTATTTTTTTAAAAAAAAAATTTATTTTCCATAATACGCCTGACTGTAAGCTTTTTTATGGAAAAAATTAATAAACCCTTAATATTCAGCATACATACACATAACCTTAGATTAATCGTAATAAACCCAATCGTCCAACTTAATTTTTTCAAAGTCAGATCTCAACAGTCGTTTTTATCACCTTGCAAAATGGATAATTTGATAAACCGACAAATGAAACTACCGAGAAAGAAACCGCTCAATAATTTCATTTTTGCCGGAATGGCATCTAGTTCCGATATTGCCAATCCTTTTTATCGTATTGGAACAATAAACCCAAATCCCCATGAAAAAATCCAGAATCCTCGGAGCAGGACATTATGTACCTGAGCGAATTGTGACCAATGAGGAACTCGCTCAGATGATGAATACCAGCAATGAATGGATTGTGGAGAGAACTGGTATTCAAGAACGGCGCTGGTTTACTCCAGGGGTGGACACGGTGACAAATATGGCTGCAAAAGCCTCCAAAATGGCTATGGAACGGGCAGGTGTAACCTCAAAAGACATAGATTTTCTCGTTTTTGCGACCATTACTTCTGACTATTTTCTCCCAGGAAATGGGGTATTGCTCCAACGAGAGCTAGGCATGAATACCATTGGGGCTTTGGATGTGCGCAACGCCTGTTCGGGTTTCATCTATGCCTTATCTGTAGCCGATCAATTCATAAAGACAGGAATGTATAAAAAGGTCTTGGTCGTAGGTGCAGAAATCCAATCCTCCGCCTTGGACAAAAGCGACGAGGGCAGATCCAGTGCCGTCATATTCGCAGACGGTGCAGGAGCAGTGGTTTTGGGTGCCGTTGAAGAACATCAACCCGGAATCATGAGCACACATCTTCATTCGGACGGGAGTTTTGCCGAGGAACTCTACTGTATCGCACCCAGCTCAAGCGGAAAAGTCAGAATATCTCAAGAAATGATTGATCGGGGAGATTTTTTCCTGAAAATGAACGGAAATGCTGTCTTCAAACACGCTGTAGTCCGATTTGCAGAGGTAATCGAAGAAGCCCTTTCACACAATCAGATCACCAAAGAAGACATTGATCTCCTAGTGCCACATCAGGCTAACCTACGCATCAGCCAATACATCCAAAAGAAACTGGACCTTCCTGACGAAAAAGTATTCAACAATATCATGTATCTGGGCAACACCACTGCCGGAACCATTCCAATTGCCTTATCTCAAGCCTGGGAACAAGGAAGACTAAAAGAAAATGATTTGGTCTGCTTGGCTGCGTTTGGCTCTGGTTTTGCCTGGGCATCAGCTCTTTTGCGATGGTAAATGAAAAAAGCGAAATGCCCCAATTGGATCTTGACCTGTGGCTCAATCAAGATCTTGTCAAAAGGCAAAACAGACTCAAATCAGAGTTTTTGTTTTTATTCGAATCGATTGGGAATCATTTTGAAAATGAGTTTTTACAGGCAGTCCATCCTCAGTCCAAAGGAAAAAAAATCTCCAAAGGGAATGATTTGTTAGGCTTTCCTTATCAGGTTTTGGATTTGATCAGGGACTTTTCACCGGAATCAGGAATCAATATCCGATACCTGAATTGGTTTGGTCATGGGTTTTTTCTTTTTTTAATCTTTGGACATAAGCATCAAAGAATGAAGGAGCAGTGGTTGGAGAGGGGATTTTCTTTTTCACTTTCAGAGTCACCCTGGGATTATCCTGAAATGATTCTACAAAAAAAGCATACCGGTAAATTCTCAGAAATCCCTGGTAATGAGGCGCGTCTTCAGGTTTGGTTTAAACCAATCTCTATCCAAAGTGATTTTCAAATCAATCTGAACCTCCTTACTGAGGAAATAAAAAAAGTGGCAGAAATTCTGCTTTTACCCCTCGAAAGAAAAAAGGAATAACTTAATTTCAAACAGGAAAGGAATTCTTCCGTTGAAAGTGAAGGAGACGCAATTGGAATTCCTCCCTAGTACAACTACCCTTACAGAAAACTAGATACATGAGACACACCCTTTTGGTAGTTTTAATCCTGGTTAATTTTTCCGCATTTGCACAAGAGCCTCAGCTGGTGAGGCAATATAATCGAGACTCCACCTTGATGGGTACTGGGGTTGTGGACGGGATGATAAAAACGGGCCTTTGGAAATTTTACAATCCAAAAACCAATACCCTCATTCTCGAAGGTACTTACAAATCTGGCCTGAGAGATGGTACTTGGACCTCTTTTTACCCCGATGGGAAGAAAAAAGAGGTGCTTTCATACAGGGAAAATAAGCCATTTGGTCCAGCCAAGTATTTTGACTCGGAGGGAGCCTTAAAGATTGAAATGGTCTTTCAGGATAGTATTCCCGTGGGCAAATACACCGAATACTGGGGCAAAGCCAACTCTCCCGATTACGTAAGTCCAAAGCAAGTACGTGTAGAAGGACAATATGAGGACGGATTGAAATCTGGCCAATGGGTCACTTTTTATGAGTTTGGGGAATTGGCCATCAGCGAGTTTTTTGTCAAAGGCCTAAAGGAAGGGCCCTACTTGGAATATGACCCTGATGGAAATCTGATTACAGAAGCCTTTAATGTCAAAGGAGATTTTGATGGGGCATTCAAAACCTATTCCTTACCCAATGTGCCGCTTGAGGTCGGTACTTATAAAAAAGGAAAAAAAGTCGGAGAATGGAAAAGGTATTTCCCAGGAACCAAAACTTTGGAAGCGCTGGAGATTTTTGATGAAAACGGGAACAGAAACGGTACTTGGACCTATTATTATTCCAATGGAAGGGTCGCCCGGATTGAAATCTACGAGAACAACATCGCCACAGGAACTTGGGAGGAATATTTTCCAAATAAGAACTTGGCAAAACGTCAAACTTTTGAGCTTGGCGTCCCGGTAGGCAAATACATTGAAAACCATGAATCCGGAGAAGTATCAGTGCAAGGCCAATATGAAAATGGTTCGAAAATTGGACTTTGGAAAAATTATTTTCCGGACGGAGGACTTTATTCCGCAGGAGAATACAAAAATGACCTGAAAACCGGCCTGTGGAAATATTTCAACAAAATAGGTATCCTCGTCGCAGAAGGAGAATACATCCTTGGTATGGAAGACGGACAATGGTTTTACTACTACGATGGTGGTCAGCTGAAGTCCGTAGGATCTTACAAATTGGGATTTGAAGACGGCACTTGGGGACTATTCTATGACAACAAAAAGCTCACACAGGAAGAGTTTTGGGAAAATGGAAGGCTGATGAATGTGGGCCCCTATTACTCCTACAATGGAGAAAAGGAACTGGAAAAGGGAACTTTATCCAATGGAACCGGCAGCAGAATCACTTATTATGTCTCAGGACAAAAAGAATCTGAAGGAAACTACAAGTCCGGGAAAGCCGAGGGAGTCTGGATCTTTTACCACGAAAACGGAAGAAAGGCATCAGAAGGAGGTATGGTTGACGGAAAAAAAGAAGGTCCTTGGAGATATTATAATACAGCTGGCAGACTGGAGGACCTCATCAATTTCAAAAACGATGAAATCGTAGTCAACGCCACCTCACCCCTAATCCGAAACTGAACAAAACCGCACCCTTGGGGTTAAAAATTAAAAACCATGTTTGGACTCTTCAAAAAGAAAACCGAAAAAGAAAAACTACAGGAGGCTTACAAAAAGCTCTTGAGCGAAGCTCATAAACTCTCCCACTCCAACAGGACAGCTGCAGATAAAATGATGGCTGAAGCTGAAGAAATCGCCAAGAAAATTGAAAAACTGTAAAAATGTATTTCAAATATTGAAATTATATTTTTGAAGCCAATAATTTGGATTTCAAAAATTTAGCGCTATATTTATTCAACTTTTCAATCTTGTCCGATAGACGAGATAAACATAAAGTTTATTTAAGGGTGATTGAGCTACGGACGCTTTGACAATTTTTAAAAGACCCGGGAAAATGGATGACACCTCCCGGGTTTTTTTATATCCAAAAAACCAGTCTCCTTCTTCTCTCCCTTTATCTGATCAAATCATCCCTGAAAAATCCGGTTTGCATTTGGTCGTCTATTCCTCCAAAAATCTGGAAAAGCTCATTTCTTCGACTAACAATCCTTAGATGATTCAATAATTTCAAATTTTTGGGACCTTAAGGAGCATATTCCTTGATTTTTTAAAAAAAGTACTTTCAGGAAATATAAAATTTCGCTTATTTGAGTGAATTCTTTGACCTTATGAACCTAATCAATCCAAAAGAAACCATTTCCAAAATGGAAGGTGTGGTAGAAATCAAAAGCTACCTCAACAAAATCAAGATCATCAAGAACCTCTATTCCAAAGGAGCCAATACTGCCAGTGAAATCTGCAATGAAGTGGGTATTTCACTACCTACCGTGAATGCATTGCTCAATGACTTGATGAATTCCGGTGAGGTAATCAAACAAGGCCGAGCTGAATCCCAAGGTGGACGAAAACCCGATCTCTACAGGCTGGCAGCCGATGCCTTCTATGTCCTGTCAGTAGATCTTTCCAAATTCAACGTATGCCTGGCTCTGTATTCCTGTCAACACGAATTGGCCTTTGAAAAGGAATCCTTCAAAATCACCCTCAATAACGAAAAGGAAACTTTCGATGACTTGGGAGATAAAATAGACCATTACCTTTCCAAAACCGGGATTGAACCTCAAAAAATAATTGCAATCGGCGTATCCATGCCGGGATTGGTAGATTCAGTAGCTGGAATCAACTACACTTACCTGCGGTTTGGAAAAAAGACTTTATTGGAGAATCTGGAGTCCAGATTTCAGAAAAAAGTATTTTTGGAAAATGATGCCCGGGCCATGACCCTGGCTGAGTTTAAGTTTGGAGCAGAAAACTCACACAAGAATGTCCTAGGCCTGTTTATAGGATGGGGAATTGGATTGGGGATTATTATTGATGGCAAAATCTACCAAGGATCCTCAGGCTTTGCAGGAGAATTTTCCCACTCCCCGATCTTCGAATCGAGAGATGTGATTTGTACCTGTGGGAAAAGAGGGTGCCTTGAAGCCGTAGCTTCGGGCACAGCTATTGTCCGAATGGCAGAAGAAGCGCTCAAACTCGACAAGGACAGTATTCTTGCCAGGATCGTAAGAGATCACAGCGGGGATATGGAGCCCGGACTGGTGGTAGAAGCTGCCCTGGCAGGGGATCAACGGGCAATCACCATCCTCTCCGAAGCAGGTTTGGACTTGGGCCGTGGGATCTCCATTCTCATCCAACTGCTCAATCCAGAGCTGATCATCATCGGAGGATCTGTCGCAGAAGCAGACCAATATCTGATCACTCCGATCCAACAGGCCCTCAATGTCTACAGCATGGCCAAATCCCGGGAAAAAACTCAACTATCACTTTATAAGTTGGGAAAGGATGTCGGTCTCTTTGGAGGGGTAGCAGTGGTCAATGAGAAGCTGTTTGAAGATGTATTGAATTAAAAAAAATGCGCTGAACAAGTGAATCGTATCATGAGTACCTTGTCTTCTTTTACTAGAAATACCTGGACCCTATTCTTTCTTCTAAGCCTGGGAAGAATAGAGGTATTCTCTCAAAAATATCCCGTTCAATTTGAAAAAGTTAACCCAAAACATTCGGGAGTCACCTTTAAAAACCAGCTGAAAGAAGACCGGGAAAACAACATTCTCCGGTACGAATATTTTTACAATGGAGCAGGCGTCGCGATTGGGGATTTAAATAATGACGGACTGGACGATTTGTTTTTTACCGGAAATATGGTCCCCAATCGCCTGTACAAAAATTTGGGAGGACTCAAATTTGAAGATATGTCCAAGTCATCCGGTACCCATGGAAAAAACTCCTGGACAACAGGAGTGACAATGGCAGATGTCAATGGAGACGGACTATTGGATATCTACGTATGCTATTCTGGAAAAGGACCGGAATCTTCAAGGAAAAATGAGCTTTGGATAAACCAAGGGAATTTCAAATTTGTGGATAAGGCAGAAGAATATGGAATAGCAGATGGGTCAAACAGCACCCAGGCCTTGTTTTTTGATTACGATTTGGATGGAGATCTGGACCTTTACCTCCTGAATCACAACATCCAAGTCATCAACGAAATGGAGTTTGACGCCGCTAGAAGTGGAAGACATCCTACAGCTGGTGACAAACTCTACCGCAATGACGGCAGCAAATTTACGGAGGTTAGTGAGCAGGCAGGAATCAAAGGATATGCTTTGGGGTTTGGTTTGGGTGTGGTTAGCTCGGATATCAATAAGGATGGCTGGCCTGATTTGCTCATCACCAATGATTACATCGAACAGGACTACCTGTATATCAATCAGGGAGATGGAACCTTCAAAGACCTCCTGACCGATTATCTTTCCCATATTTCCCATTTTTCTATGGGAGCCGATATCGCAGATATTACCAATGATGGAAGACAGGAAATCTTCACCTTGGACATGCTCCCTGAGGACAATGAGCGGCAAAAATTGCTCTATGGACCTGAGAATTATGAGCAATATGATCTCATGATCCGCCGGAAGTTCCATCATCAACTGATGCGCAACATGCTACACCTCAATTTGGGAGAAGGTAAGTTTGCCGAGGTAGGCCAGATGGCTGGGATTTCCAATACCGATTGGAGCTGGGCCGCACTTTTTTTTGATGCCAACAACGACTCCCATAAAGACCTGTTTGTTACCAACGGATATTATCGGGACTATACCAACCGGGACTTCTTGAAATACAAAGGAGATTATTACTTCAAGCAGGCGGTGGCCAAGGAAAAAGCAGACACCCTACATCTCGTCACTTCCATGACATCCACTCCGGTGCATAATTATTTCTTCGAAAACCAAGGGAATATCACTTTTGCCAATCGTTCATTCCCTTCTGGATTGGGAGAAATAGGTTTCTCCTCTGGAGCAGCCTATTCCGATCTGGACGGAGATGGGGATTTGGATTTGGTCGTTAGCCATATCAATGAGACGGCTTCCATTTTTGAAAACAAGAGTAAATCTGGAAATTGGGTCAAAGTAGCACTCAGAGGACCTGAAAAAAACACCTTTGCCCTTGGTGCTCAAGTCCTAGCTTTCTCAGCAGGAAATACCTTCTTTTTGGAACAAAATCCCGTCAGAGGCTTTCAATCCTCAGTCAGTCCTATTCTTCATTTTGGCTTGGGAGAATTCGAAACTTTGGACAGCCTGATCATTTCTTGGCCCAATCAGACGGAAAGCAGCTATTTCAATCTCCAAGCCAACCGATTGCATACCTTCGTTTATGAAGAGACAGACCCACAAACCCGATTAAATCCGGCAAGCCCATTTGCCAATGAGCTTACCCAAAGTTTGGACTTCAACCCTTCTCAATCCTCAATCAATGATTTCAAAAGGCAACCCATGCTCCTCACCATGCCCAGCCATCTGGGGCCTATTTTAGCTTCGGGCGACTTAAACCAAGACAGCATACCTGAAATATTCATCGGTGGCAACAAAGGAACTGCAGGAAAAATCTTTTCTTTCAATCAAGGAAAATGGGAAGCTTATCGGGGTTTTCGGTCCTCGTCCGGCTTTGTCGACGGGGTCGTTCTGATGGAAGATTTCAATGAAGATGGATATTTAGACTTGTTCTTGGGAAGTGGCGGGTACCATGATTTCTTAAAAGAAGATGAGGGACTCAAAGATCGGCTTTTTCTCAATGATGGTCAGGGAGTATTGGTCCCCAGTGCTGACTTTCCATCCTATGCAATAAGCACAGGAGCAGCCGCCACTCTGGATGTAAACCAAGACGGATATCCGGATCTGTTTGTAGGGGGAAGAATCGTTCCGGGAAGATTTCCAGAGATACCCGAATCCAAACTTTTGGTGAACGATGGCAAAGGAGGTTTCTCTGACCAAACTGCCTACTATTTTCCTGATTCTAAGTTAGGGATGATCACCGGAGTAGCTGCACAGGATCTGAACGGGGATGGGAAAGAGGACTTGATATTGGTTGGGGAATGGATGTCTCCCAAGGTATTGATCCAGGAGAATGGGATTTTTTCGGATCAAAGTATAGCATATATCCCCTCTCACCTATCCGGATGGTGGCATTCCTTGCACCAAGTGGATTGGGATGGAGATGGAGATTTAGATTTGATTTTGGGGAATTTTGGACTCAATACCCAACTAAAAGCAAGTCCAGAGGCTCCCATGACCTTGTATGCCTCTGATTTTGATCAAAATGGAAGTATCGATCCCATCATTGAATGTCAGATCGGAGAGGGCAAATTTCCATTCCCAAGCCGGGATGAACTTCTGGACCAGATGGTAAGCATGAGAAGCAAGTTTACCGATTACGCCTCCTACTCCAAGGCAGAGATGAAAGACTTGTTTTCGAAGGAGCAATTGGATCAGGCACAAAAACTCCAAATTGAAACCTTGGAAAGTCTTCTTTTAGAAAACACCCCACAAGGCTTTGTCCCAAAAGCGCTGCCTAGATTGGCGCAATCATTTCCGGTATTCTCCATCCTTGGCACAGACATCAATCGGGATGGCCATATGGATTTGATCCTGGGAGGAAACCAACACCAAAGCCGAATCCGAATCGGAAGAATTGATGCAGGACATGGATTGGTGCTTTTGGGAAATGGAAAAGGAGACTTCTCTCCCGTCCCCCCTTCCCAATCTGGAATTGCCATTCGAGGAGACATTCGGTCCGTTTTGGAGGTAGAATCAGGAGCCTCCCGATATCTCATCTTTGGAATCAATCAAGAGCCTGTCAAAACCTTTATCCTAAAATGAAAACCGGACTAGCTTTTCTGATCTTTCTCTCCTTTGGGCTGACTTCCACTGCTCAAAAAAAGGGAATGGACTGGCCAAAGATTTACGCAGAACACCTCTTTAAAATTACCGAGGTAATGGTCACCGATGTAGCAAGTCCTCCTGTCGCAGCACGAATCTACGCCTACTCAACTTTGGCAAGCTATCTGGCCATCCAGCATTCCGGTCAGGTGTTTTCCAATTCAGATTTCCTCCCCTTTACCCCTATCCAAACTGCCGGATTTGAACCTGCCTCTTCCGGTATAGGCAGTTTTGAGTTTCCTGCTATTTACGCCATGCTCCTGGTAGGAGAAAAAGTAATGCCATCCGGCTATCTGCTGAAAAAAGCCCAGGCAGATTGGATCTCGTGGAGTCTTAAAAACAAGGTAATCACAAAAAAAGACCAAGCTATTCATCTTTCCTTTGCCCAAAAAATAGCAGATTTTGTACTCTCATATGCTCTAAAAGACGGATACATCCAGCTCACCGCTCTTCCGAGATATACCCCAAAAGAGGGCGAGGGCTATTGGTATCCCACCCCTCCAGCCTATATGGCCCCCGTAGAACCGCAATGGAAAACCATGAAGACGTTTTTCATTAAAAACCTGGAGGAGTTTGACCCAAAACCCATGGCTCCATTTGACCTGACGAAGGGTAGTTCCTTCCAGGTTCAATTGGAAGAAGTATACACCGTCACCCAAAATCTCACCGAAGAGCAAAAACTCATTGCCAACTTCTGGGATTGCAATCCATTCAAGGTCGAATTTTCCGGTCATATGGCTATTGGAGTAAAAAAAATATCTCCGGGAGGACATTGGATAGGAATCACCGGAATTGCAGCTCAAAAAGCCCAATTAAGCTTTGCTGAGACAGCCTACATCCACGCCTTGGTTGGGATGACTATACATGACGCTTTCGTGTCCTGCTGGAAAGCGAAATACGACACCAATCGAATCCGACCCGAAACAGCCATCAATCAAAAAGTAGATCAATCCTGGAGACCTTTGCTACAGACTCCGCCTTTTCCTGAATACACCTCAGGTCATTCCGTCATTTCAACTGCTTCGGCGGTGGTGCTGACTGCCTATTTTGGAGATAATTTTTCCTTTTTGGACACTTCCGAGGTTTACTTTGGCTTGCCGGAAAGACCCTTTACTTCTTTTCTTCAAGCTTCTCAGGAAGCCGCCATCTCCAGGCTTTATGGAGGAATTCACTACCGGGATGCTATCGAATATGGAGTCGAGCAAGGGGACCGAATTGCTAGATTTATTCTCCGGCAAACCCAACTTGAAAAATGAAAATCCTTATCTCGACCCTCTTCTGCCTATTTTTTTTGACCAGAGCTGAGGTCTTTTCTCAAGAAATTCAAAGGCCAAATATCATTTTGATTTTTGCTGATGATTTGGCCTATGGAGATTTGGGAATCTATGGAGCTAAAGGATGGGCCACTCCCCATTTGGATCAATTGGCTAGAGATGGAGCCAGATTTACGCAGTTTTATGTTCCCCATGCAGTTTGCACGGCTTCTAGAGCAGCTTTGCTGACCGGTACCTATGCCAATCGCCTGGAATTGTTTGGGGCTATTGACCATACTGCCAAGCATGGACTAAATCCCGAAGAAACCACCATTGCCGAAATGCTAAAGAGCAATGGATACAAGACAGGTATGGTCGGAAAATGGCATTTGGGACACCATCCGGAGTTTTTGCCTACCCGACAAGGGTTTGACCGATACTTTGGCCTCCCTTACTCCAATGACATGTGGCCCAATCATCCTGAGGTAAATGGGTATTACCCACCCCTGCCACTGATTGAAAACGAAACGGTCCTAGCCTATCTGGAAGATCAACGTGAGTTAACTTCTTGGTATACTCAGAAATCTTTGGAGTTCATCGAGGACAACCAAAATCAGCCCTTTTTTCTCTATCTGGCGCACAGTATGCCCCATGTTCCATTGTATGTCTCGGACAAGTTTAAAGGAAGGTCCGAACAAGGTCTCTACGGGGACGTGATGATGGAGATTGACTGGTCCATTGGAGAGATCCGGAAGAAACTTGAATCCTTGGACTTAAGCGAAAACACCCTAATCATATTCACTTCCGATAATGGACCCTGGCTTTCCTATGGAGGCCATGCTGGACTTCAGGCTGGACTCCGAGAGGGAAAAGGCACTTCTTGGGAAGGTGGAATTCGGGTTCCTGCCATTTTTACCTGGCCAGGCACTATTCCGGCAGGAGTTATTCAAAATCAGGCAGCGATGACGATTGATGTATTACCCACTCTCGCAAACCTGAGCCTATCTCCCCTTCCCACTCTACCTATTGATGGAAGAAATATTTGGCCTTTGATTCAGGGAAAACCCATGGAAGACAAGCCCTATTTTGCTTATTACAACAAAAATGAACTACAGGCCTTGATTTACGGGAAATGGAAACTCGTTTTTCCCCATACCTACCGCACCATACCTCAGGGGACTGAAATGAGAAACGACGGACTTCCTGTGAAATACACACAAATCAAACTGGAAAAATCCGAGCTTTTTGACCTTTCCACCGACCTTGGAGAACAAACTGATTTGTCCGAGCGATTCCCGGAAATCCTTCAAATGATGAATGAATTTGCCGAATCAGCCAGAAAAGACTTGGGAGATGCACTGACCGGAAGGGAAGGGAGCGGAAATCGAAAGGCCGGGAGGATCCAAGAAAACTAAGAAGAGAAAACTCGTCTCCTTAGCTGACTTTTTATTTGGTGGTGATATTCCCCTTCCAGTCTATTTCCTTTTCAAAAAACTTCAGGGAAGCATCCAAAAGCACGGAAGTTTCCATTCGATTAAGTGGATTTTCAGGAAGAAAGCCATCCTTTAGCCCAGAGGATTCCCAGATCTTGCTCAGATCACTTTGGGATAAATTGGGATTGATCAATTTAAGGAAGACCAAAAGTCTGGAACCTGTGAGATAATCACCGGATGCTCCCCAAAAATCTTTCAGTTGAGGATACCATGGTCGCAGCCCATCCACCACTTCAAACTCAGTAGCCAATCGCTCAGGATAAAACCAGGTCTGATTTGCCCAAAGGTAAGGAACTCCTTCTCCCTTGAATATTCCGGCAGCTCCGGCTTTTTGCATGGCCGGAAAATGAGAATGACTAGGATTCATGTCCAAAAAGGGCATAATAAAGGCTCCCTGTGCCAACAGTTTTTCCTGAACACTGCGAATGGAAACCTCCTGAAGTGGTTTTTTCTCCTCCAAGGCAACAGTAGCTAAAACCCCAGCTGCATGACCGATCCCCAACACGACCGGCTGAAGACGGGAAGCTCCATTCACAATATTGGAAACAGAAATGCTTTTCTCCGCCAGAATCAAAGCCGGATGGTCATTTGGTACCAAAGCACCTAAAGGTACATTGTAAGAAGGAACTCTGATTTTGATAAAATCGATCTCCGGTGCATCCAGGTTCTTCTTGTGATGATGGTCAATGGTGTAGTCTCCCACAGCCACTCCGGTTCGGTAAAGCGGACTCGGGGCAGAATAAGGAGTCCTCACATAAGGGAGGGTAAAATCCACCATCCCCCGGTATCGTCTTGACTCCCTGTGGTAGGGAATCATCGGAAGATTATCCTCGGTAGGGTACTCATCCTCTGCCAAACCCAAGTGAGCATAACCCAATTCATGTTGGATGTAATAGACAAACCGAAGAGTAGTCTGCTTGGCCTTTTCGATTTCAGCAGCTCTTTCTTCCAGGCTCAATTCGACCAGGTTGACGTAGTGATCATTGCCGCAGTTGGGCCAGTTGATCATGTATTTTCCGTTGGGAAGCTTGCCGTAGTCAAGCATTTTTCCGCAATCCAAAGTAGGTGCATTGTCTGTAATCGGATCAGCATGGGCACAGGCACAGGCAAATTCCGCAGGATCGTAGTTTGCGGGCCGGGGTATGGTTTTGTCCGCACCCGCACCATAATCTTGCAAAGTAGCAACCAAAGTCAGGTCCTGAATGATATCGTTGGCCACTTCTGGGGCATATTCTTCCCCGATTTCCTTCATGGCATCCATGCCCAATCGGTAGGATAAGTTTTGCGCAGCAGCTACATCACCCAATTCTGTGGCATCAATCAATATCGGGGCTGTGACGGTGATTTTTTGTCCAGAATGAGAAAAAACAACAGTCCAAATGCCTTTCTCATAGTTGGCGCTTTCCCAATCAGATTCAAAAGAAATGGCTAGTGCGGGGACTTCTGCGGCCATTTCCTTCAGAATCCTGTTTCCTACTTTAGGTTCAAAAAGCGTATTGCTCACCCAGCCTGTAGAAAGTTTGTCGGGCCCACCATAATAGGCTTCCAGACGGGATTTGAATTCCCCCCAGATTCCAGAAGGCAGCCGGTGATTTCCATCAATGGCAGAGACGCCAGCCGATGTCAACATCCCGCCTAGCCAAGGAGTGGATTCGATAATCAGGGTTTGGGTGCCTAATCTCCCTGCAGCGATACCCGCTGCGGTCCCACTTGCTCCTCCTCCTACAATGATCAAATCGTATTGCTGTTGCCCTATGGACTTCCCTCCGAAAAAAAGGAGAAAGGCGATTAGCATGTATTTCTTCATAGAACTGTATTTTTTTGGAATACTCTTTTCTCACAAACCGTACCCTCTTCCAAGCTTTTAAAAATTGATTTTATTTTGACTAAATGACTTGAACTGTTTCCCTATGGAGAAACAGCCTAGGTGATCCTCTTGCTGAGGTTAAACAATCAGGAACCGGAAGCCGGTTTTGCTTGGACTTCAAATTCCCTTCCCGGATTTAGGTTTTCAAAGAGTGACTTAATCAAAAGCCAGGTATTATCTTCGGACAATTCCCAAAACATGGCTCCCTTTAGCCCCTTTTGCCGGATGTATTCTACTTTCTTAGCAATGGATTCTGGGTCTTCATAAGTAATCCAAGCAGAATCCTGTGCGGAATAGAGGTAGGGAGCTTGAGCCTTTTCGTCCCAAAACCGTTGGAATTTTGAATTCATTCCCAAGGCATAAATCTGATGATAAGGTAAGCCTTTACTGAATGCTCCCTGCTGGAAGATACCATTTTCCTCTGAAGGCACTTTTTCCCACATCCTACCATAAAAGGGAATACCCAAAACGAGCTTTTCAGCAGGGACCCCAAATTCTATGTGCTCCTCAACAGCCGTAGATGCAGATCTTCCTTTTGCTCCGTTGGGAAAAAGATTGGCATGGTGTCCGGTGGTTTGATCTCCGGCAGTATAAAAATCATAGGCCATTATATTGATAAAGTCGAGATACTTTTGGGCCTCAGCGAGATTATTCACCTCCAGATACCTTCTGAATCCTCCAGAAGCAATAGTGGTCAAATAGTGGGTTTGGTTTACCTCACCCAAGGAATCCAACGCTTCCCGGAAACTTTTGAGCATCAGGACAAAATTCTCTCTGTCCTCAGGCCTCACCGGATTGTTATCCCCCTGCAATGCCGGATATTCCCAGTCAAAATCAAGTCCGTCGAGCTTGTGCTTGATCAGATAGTCGACTCCGGATTGAGTGAGTTTTTTTCTTCCTTCCTCGGTGAGGACCGCATCCGAGAAGCCCTTGCTGTGGGTCCAGCCTCCGATCGAAACCAGAATTTTAAGGTCAGGGTTGCGGCTTTTTAGCGCATGAAGTGCAAGTAGATTGAGGCTATCCCGCTCCTTATGCCTGTCCTGGATAGGTGCAATCAATCCCAAACTGTCCACATGGGCAAAGGCATAATTGATATGAGTAATCCGTTCGGCGGGAATTCTCTTGGGTTCTACCTTTTTCCAGCCGGCTACATAGGCCACAATTACGGAAGGGGGTGTTGGATCGGACGTGCAAGCAAGCACGGTCCACATCAAAGCTATCGCGAGAAACCGGGTTATTTTCATAAAATTCATTTTGGAACAAAGTAAAAAAAGACAGAGGCTTTGGTCCAAGCCAAAACCTCTGTCCCAAGTAAGTTTAACCGAAAATTAATTTCCTCCGTCCCACCACATTTTTGTGGCAAATAGGTCACCTCCCATTCGGGAAATAGCAGCTTGGTAATTTTCAGGATTGGAGCCGATTTCTGACTCCCAGTATCTCAATCTTCTAGGAATAAAGTTACCTTCTTCCGCATTTGGATCTTGGGTAGGAGTCAGAACAGGATATCCAGTTCTTCTCCAGTTGGCCCAAGACTCGATATCATTCAGATAGGTAGCAGCCCAATATTCTTCCCCGATCAGCCTCAATTTATCTTCCGCTGATGCGGCAGCAAAGCCGCGACCAGCAATGTATTCCGCTACTTCTTCTGAAGTCACGGCAAAAGAAGGATCGAAATAAGTCCAGGCATTGATAGCTGCCGCCACCCCTGCATTAAAGAAACCTTCAGCATTACCGGCAATCCAACCTTTCATGGCTGCTTCAGCTTTCATCAACTCCACCTCAGCATAAGAAATCAGGAAATAAGGATCTTCCCAATCCATATACTTCAGGTTAAGCATGGAAAAGTTTTGCTGGACAATGGTAAATCCATCGAGAGTTCCCGGAGGTACTACCTCGCGAATATTTGTGGAGTTGTAGCCATTTGGCATACCGATTTGCAATTCAGGATCAGTGATCCAAGTAGAGGCATTTTCAGGATTGCCTATACCACCGCTCACGATCATTTTTCTTGGATCGTTGTTTTCGGTCATCCAGTTCATGAAGGTCTGGGAAATCTTACAGTCTCTGGAGTACTTGTAGGTATTCCAATAGCCATCATTAAGCCCGTTTCGATTCACTCCCTGAGGACCTGGGGCATAATGGATAAAGGCAATGTCATCATTGCTGGTAAAAGCACCGCTGTTAAAAGCCTCCGTGAATACTTCCTGAGCTTTGCTAGGGTCCACATTGGAAATTCTCATCGCCAATCTCATCAAGAGCGAATTGGCAAATTTCTTCCATTTGGTAATATCTCCACCGTACACAAAATCCTGAACTCCCAAAGGACGGGCAGAAGCAGAAAACTTGTCTCTGGCCGCCTTCAGATCATCAATCATTTTGTAATACACGTCTCGCTGAGGCTCGTAGGTTGGAAACCAGTTTTGCTCTCCTTCCAAGCCATAGCCTGCCTGAGTATAGGGAATATCACCGTACATATCCGTCATCCGATGCAGGTCAAATACCCTCAGGACGGTTGCAGCAGCATTTACGTTGGCTTCGGCAGGATTGTCTTTGGTCTTTCTGATTACCTCGGAAAACAGACGAATCACATCGGTAAAATGCCGCTCCATGTATGCGCCGGAGTACTGCGCATTGTAGAAATACTTGTCCCCACTGAAGTAGCCAGCCGTCGAAGCCGTATGCTGAATCATCGTGGCAGCGTAAAGCATATTGGCACGGGTATTCTCGTATTCTCCACCGATTCTCAAAGTTCCCAAGGAAAACAGGTACTGCATGTCGATATCTTCGACCGCATTTTCGTTTATGTTCAGGTCCAGAAGGTCCTGCTCGCTACAAGAAGTAGCAAAAAGCAAGGCGGCCAGCATCAAACCTGATAATTTATTAATCATTCTCATTTTCAAATAGTTTTAGGGTTAGACCTTCTTAGAAGTTGGCAGAAAGATTAAATCCAAAGCTTCTGTTTGCAGGAACCGAGAAAAACTCCAAACCTTGAGCATTTCCGGAAGTAGTATAGGCTGCTTCAGGATCGATGTTTGGAGTTTTTGACCAAAGGATAGCCAAATTACGACCAACCAAAGACAAGGAAAGGGACTGGAACGGGGTCTTCTGGATGAAGGAATTCGGGAAAGTATATCCGAAAGAGAATTCTCTCAACTTACCAAAAGAGGCATCATAGACCATATATTCGGTGACCTGAGCGTAGCGCTGCCAGTAGTTGTCAACTCTGTATTCGGTAGGATCTGCGGGATTTGCAGGAATATTCCAGGTATTGGGTGTTCCTTCAGGAGTCACACCGGATACAGTGAGACCACCTTCTCTACCATTCAGGGTGTTTTGATGCAATCCCAGCTGATAAGCAAAATAGTTTGTTCCAGACATCACCGAACCGCCTTGTCTGAAGTCGATCAGAGCCATCAATCGAAATCCTTTATAGGAGAAAGTATTGGTCAAACCACCGGAAATCGGATGACGACCTTCAGCGATGGTTTCATATCCTGGAGTAGTCACCGGATAGCCATTGGCATCATATACCTTTTGACCGTTGATTTGCTGATGCTTAAATCCTGCAATCATACCCAAAGGCTGTCCTACAATATGTCTGATTCGCTCTCTTCTGGTTCTTGCTTCATCCAAATTGATAAATTCAATTGGCTCACCTGCAGCATTGGTACCCAAGCTCAATACCTCAGACTGATTATTTGCAAAGTTGAAAGAGATATCCCATCTGAATTCTCCTGCAAGTGGAGTAGCATTGATCAATAGCTCTATACCTCGGTTTTGCAACTCTCCGATATTGATGGTAGTAGCTCCGAAACCTGATGTGGCAGAGATGCTGGTATTTAGGATGTCGTCTGTCGTGGTTCTATTGTAATAAGCCACGTCAAAACCCAATCTGTTTTGGAAGAACCGGATATCCGCACCGATTTCGTATTCAGTGGAGATGTAAGGAGATAGTGCTGCATTGGGGATAGCTCCATTGTTGATCTGACCAAGGTTTCCTCCGAGATGTCCCGCTCCAACCAAACCATAGGTAAGATTCAAGGCATAAGGATCAGGAGCTCCGCCACCTACTTGCCCCCAGTTACCTCTCAATTTGGCAAAGGTCACGAATTCCGGCATTTTGACCATATCAGAGATGACCGCCGAAAGACCCACGGAAGGATAGAACAATTTGCTGTTTTCGGGAGCAAGCGTGGAGAACTGATCCTGTCTACCTGTCAAGTTCAGGAAAATCATGTTCTTATAGCCTACGTTGGCAGCTGCGAAATAGGAATTGATTCCCAATTCAGAGAATCCATATCCGAAGGTAGGAGCAGCCACATTAGTCACGGAATGGAAGAAAGGAACAACTAGGTCATTTCCGCCTCCATTTTTGGACTCGATGGTTCTTCTCATGATGTTGGAACCTACAAAACCATCCAAGTCAAAGTCTCCAAATGACTTTTCGAAGCCCAGCATAAAGTCTGCGTTATTTTCACGGATGGTTCTTGTGGTGGTATTGAAGCTACCTCTTGGTTTGAATGCAGTACCATAGGCCTCAAAGGCATCATCAGTTCTGACCTGGTAGTCTGTACCGAATCTACCCTGAGCATACAGCCAGTCGGTAAAGTCATATCTCAAAGACATATTGCCCAAGATTCGGTCAGTCACGTCTGTTCTTCCCCACTGATAGACTGCCCAATAGGGATTGGTTTGGAATACATTGGACTGATAGCGAAGTTCGGTACCATCTGGAAGAGCTCCTGGCTTATTGGGATCACCCTTGATCACATCCAAAGGAATATTTCCCGGCTTGACCACCATGGAAAAATTGGCATTACCTGGAGAATCAGAAAGCCTTGGTCGGTTGGTAGCTTCTTGCTTTGAATACTGTCCGGTCACCGCCAACGTAAACTTACCCTGCTTGCTGTTGACACTGATGTTGGCCACATTTCTGTTATAGCCTGCATTAGGGACTACATCTTCGTTAGTCAAGTTGGAAAATGAAAATCTATAGTTGGTGCTTTCATTTCCTCCAAAAAGGGCTATCGAATTGTTCCAAGTATGGCCCATGCTGTAGAAGTCGGAGAAGTCCTCGCCCAGATAGGAGTAAGGTCTCTGCTGCCCGTCAAACTGGACCGACTGTGCACCATCGTAGCGGGAACCCCAACCATTGGTTGCCGTATTGATCGCCTCATCCTGAGTCAAAGGTCTTCTTCCATCCTGTCCAGGACCATAAATTCTCTGGAAATTGGTCTCATCCACCACATTTTCGACTGTGAAGTTGGAATTGAAAGAAACCCCGATACCTTTTCTTGCAGAGCCTCCTTTGGTAGTGATAATGATTACTCCATTAGCTGCCCGAGCACCATAAAGTGCCGCAGCGGTGTTACCTTTCAAAACAGAAAGAGATTCGATATCATCCGGGTTGATGGCAGAAAGACCGTCACCGCCGTCATTTCCACCCCAAAGTCCGGCTGAACCCAAGTTTCCGGATTCGATCGGAACACCGTTGACTACATACAATGGCTGATCATTTCCGGTCAAAGAAGAACCACCCCGAATCACCACCCGGGTAGACCCAGCTGCACCGGTAGAAGGAGGAGTTACATTCACCCCTGCCACTTTACCGGTCAGGGCATTTCCCAAGTTGATAGCTCTGGATTCGGTAAACTTATCTCCGGAAAGCTGAGTCACAGAATATCCCAGGGACTTCTGATCTCTTTGCATACCGAAAGAGGTCACGACCACTTCCTGCAATTCGCTGGCATCCTCATCCAAAACCACATTGAGCTCGGACTGATTACCTACTGTAAATTCTTTGGACGTAAATCCGATAAACGAAAATACTAAAACGGACTGGTCCGTCACCGAAATGGAGTATTCCCCGTCCACATTGGTCGTGGTACCCCGCTGATTACTCTTGTCCAGGATCGTGACCCCGGGCATGGGAAGACCATCTGACGAAGCAGTGACCACTCCCTTCAACACCCTCTCTTGGCTTTGCGCTGAAAATACCACTCCCAGCGTAAAAACCAACAGAAAAGCACTTGCTAGAAACTTTCTCATAGCTGGTAATTATAGGTTATAAATGATTGGATTGACTTTATCCGGGGTTCCGGATGCTTTTTGGAGAAAAGATCAAGTAAACTGTTCACCATATATTTTATTTTAAATTGAAAACTCCACCTAGAAAAAGTGTGGCTAATTCGATTTTTCCCAAATAGTCTGGACTAAACCCATTTTACCACCATATTTTATTACTTGCCTTAAAGCTAGATATTTCAGGCAATCAGTCAAAAGAATTCTCAATTTTTTTTATACTTTCTTTTAATTCTTTTTTAATTTTTTTTAAAAAGTTGGAGTTCTGATAATTTTTTTTATCAGAAAGTGTTCTTTTTTAATTAATTAATTGGTTTTTAGAGTCAGCTATATTAAAAATGATCGTTTCGTCTAATGCCTTTTTGAAATAATCCAATTTTCTAAATTAAAAGTAAATTTTAGTCGGAAAAAGTATAAAAAAACCATCCCCTGATTTTCAGGGGATGGTTTAAAATGGGATGATCTGAATGAATTACCGGATGAAAAGCATCTCACGATACTTCACCAATGGCCAACTTTCGTCATCCACTAAAAGCTCCAACTTGTCCACAGCATATCTGATCTTGTCAAAGTAGGCTTCTTTTACTTCTTTCTGGTAGCCTTTAGCTCGTTTGATGATATCATCTTCCTTATTTAGTTGCTTTCTGGCCTCCACCATTTCGTTGACAGCGGTCTTGAGACTGCCAATGTGTTTGGACACTTCTTTGATCGTCTCTACTGCGGCAGAATTATCCAATCCCAAGCCCTTCAATCCGTTTGCATTCTCGATCAACTTGTTTTGATAAAGAATTGCAGTCGGGATAATGTGATTCAGAGCCAAGTCTCCCATCACCCGGCTTTCGATCTGCACTTTCTTGATGAAAGCTTCCAGCTCGATTTCATGACGGGCATGGATTTCAACTCCGTTAAGTACATTGTGACGCTCGAAAAGCTCTTTAGTCGCCTTCTTGGTATACACGTCCAAGGCCTCCGGAGTAGACTTTAGATTGGACAAGCCTCTCTTTTCCGCCTCTTGTGCCCATTCGTCAGAGTAACCGTCTCCTTCAAATCTGATTTTCTTGGAGTCCTTGATATACTTGCGAAGCACATTGACAATGGCAATCTTCTTTTCCTTGCCTGCATTCATTTCCTTTTCGATGTCCTTGTAGAGCTGCTTCAACACATCAGCTACAATCACATTCAAGGTAGTCATCGGACCACCCACGTTGGCTGAAGAGCCTACTGCACGGAATTCAAACTTATTACCGGTAAATGCAAACGGAGAGGTTCTGTTACGGTCCGTATTGTCCAGGATGATTTCCGGGATTTTGGAGATACCCAACTTCATGTACATGTTGTCTCCCTTCTCGATTTTCACGTTTCCGTTTTTCTCCAACTCATCCAACAATTCAGTCAAAGTCGCACCCAAGAACACAGACATGATAGCCGGTGGAGCTTCATTGGCTCCCAGTCGGAAATCATTGGAAGCAGAGGCAATACTGGCTCTCAATAGGTCTGCGTTATCGTATACCGCCTTCACAGTAGCTACCAAAAACGCCAAAAACTGAAGATTTTCTCTTGCGGAGTTGCTTGGCTGGAAGAGGTTCACACCGGTATCGGTGATCAGAGACCAGTTGTTGTGCTTTCCGCTGCCGTTTACATTGGCAAAAGGCTTTTCGTGGAAAAGTACCTTGAAGCCATGCTTCTCAGCCACCTTGTCCATAATATCCATCAGCAACTGATTGTGGTCGGTCGCCTTATTGATTTCTTCAAAAACCGGAGCCACCTCAAACTGACCCGGAGCCACTTCATTGTGACGGGTAGAAACCGGAATGCCCAATTTGTGAGCTTCGATTTCGAAATCCATCATAAAGTCCTTCACCCGGGTAGGAATAGAACCAAAATAATGGTCTTCCAACTGCTGACCTCTTGCCGGAGTATGTCCGTAGACGGTTCTGCCAGCCATCACCAAGTCAGGTCTGGCAGCAAAAAGGGCTTTGTCCACGACAAAATATTCCTGCTCCACACCCAAAGATGGAGTCACTTTTCTCACGTTTCTGTCAAAAAGCTGGCAGATGGCCACTGCGGCATCGTTTACTGCTTCCATAGACTTCAACAAAGGCGTCTTGTAATCCAAAGCCTCTCCGGTATAAGAAACGAAGATGGTAGGAATACAAAGAGTCTTTTCAAAAATGAAAATCGGAGAAGAAGGATCCCAAGCCGTATAGCCACGGGCTTCAAAAGTAGATCGGATACCTCCATTCGGGAATGAAGAGGCATCAGGCTCCTGCTGTACCAATGCAGAACCTTTGAATTTTTCCAAGCCGGCATGCGCGTCATAGAAGGAGTCGTGCTTCTCGGCAGTCGCTCCGGTCAAAGGCTGAAACCAGTGAGTGTAATGAGTCACTCCCTTGGACATAGCCCACACTTTGACAGCAGATGCGATTTCCTCAGCGGTAGCCGGATCGATTTTTGATCCTTTGTCGATCGCTTCCATCACCTTTTTGAAAACGGAAGGGGCCAAAGACTGCTTCATCTGAGCGATACCAAAAACATTGGTACCGAAGTAGTCTGAAATTTTAGAGGAGGGCGGGGTCACAGCTGCCCGCTGTCTAGCCTGAACCATGGCCAAGGCTGATTGTCTTAGTGTTGCCATATCTACAAATTGTGGTTTAAGAATACACCCACAAAAATAGAAAAATATGTACTCGAAAATGAGATTGGCTATTTTTTGAGGTACTTTTTCAAAAAATTTCCACTTTTTTCAAAAAATATAGCTCAAAATAAGACCAAAGCCCTGAAAAAAGCACCTTTTGGACAGACATTTTGGAAAATTGAAAAAAGCTGGGGATTACTTACCTTTGCACATTCATTAGCCAAAGGAGAAAATTGAAAAAAGTCGCCTTCTATACGCTCGGTTGCAAGCTGAATTTCTCAGAAACATCTACTATTTCAAGACAATTTGAGGAAAAAGGCTTCCTGAAAGTCGATTTTCAGGAAAATCCCGACATTTTCATCATCAACACCTGCTCGGTCACCGAGAATGCCGACAAGAAGTGTAAGAAGATTGTAAAGGAGGCTAAAAAAATATCTCCTGACTCCTATGTAGCCATCATCGGCTGCTATGCTCAGCTCAAACCTACCGAAATCTCCGAAATTGAAGGAGTAGATGCCGTGCTGGGTGCTGCTGAAAAATTTCGCCTTCATGAACTATTGGGAGACTTTGCCAAAGAGCAGGAAGCCAAAGTCCTCGCCAGCGAAATCACCGAAGCCCGCTCCTTTAACAATGCGTATTCGATCAATGACCGTACCCGCACTTTCCTAAAGGTTCAGGACGGCTGTAATTATGGATGTGCATTTTGCACTATTCCCATGGCACGAGGAAAAAGCCGCAGCAATACCATCGATTCCGTATTGGCCTCAGCCCGTGAGATTGCCGCGACCGATGTAAAAGAAATCGTCCTTACCGGTGTCAATATCGGTGACTTCGGGATTGTGGAAGGAAAAAGAAATGAGCGCTTTGCCGACTTGGTCTTTGCCTTGGACGAAGTGGAAGGGATTGATCGGTTTCGGATTTCCTCCATCGAGCCCAACCTACTGACCAACGAAATCATCGAATTCGCTTCTCAATCCAAGCGATTTGTTCCTCACTTCCATATCCCGCTCCAGTCAGGTTCCAACACTATATTGAGAAGGATGGGCCGCCGCTACCTACGAGAACTTTATGAGGACCGGGTAAGCAAAATCAAAACCCTGATGCCCCATGCTTGCATCGGAGTGGACGTCATCGTGGGCTTTCCGGGAGAGACGGACGAACTATTCCTCGAAACCTACAACTTCCTGAACGAACTGGACATCTCCTATCTCCACGTATTCACCTATTCAGAGCGAGCCAATACCCGCGCTGTGGAAATGGACGGCGTAGTTCCTATCAAAAAGCGAAACGAACGCTCCAAAATGCTGCGGATTCTTTCCGAGAAAAAAAGAAGGAAGTTTTATGAGGAAAATCTGGGCAAGACCTTCACGGTACTTTTCGAAGAGGATGTAGAAAACGGCAAAATGCACGGATTCACAGAAAATTACATCCGCGTAGCCGCCAAATATGACCCGATGCTGATCAATGAGTTGAAAGTCGTTCAGCTGGATCAAATCAACGAGGCCGGAAATGTGGAAGTATTGGAGCCGGAGATGGTGTATGAGCGGCACTAAGTCAATTTAAAAAAGAAAATCACCCCTGCAGGGCTCTAGGTAGTTTTTATATCCTTCAGCTCCCGGCTCCTTACAGTCACCGAGGGTCATGAAAAGTAACAATCCTTTGGATCTGATTTTCAGAGGTCAAAGTTACTTTTTAAAACCCATTTTATTGGAAAACCCTAGCTCTGAAGGAGCCTAACCATTCATGACCGCGGGAGGCAGCCCGTGGTAGGGAAGTAATCATTTATTTGAGCCCCAAAGGGGTGAAACTCCTTTTCTTTCTTAAGAAAATCACCCCTGCGGGGCTCTGGGTAGTTTTTATATCCTTCAGACCCTCGGCTCCCTACGGTCACCGAGGGTCATGAAAAGTAACAATCCTTCGGATCTGATTTAGAAATTTCATGTTTTGAGCTTTTAAGAATACTCTTGTTATTAAACCCAGCTCCGAAGGAGCAAGACTCTTCATGACCGCGGGCGACAGCCCGTGGTAGGGAAGTAATCATTAATTTGAGCCCCAAAGGGGTGAAACTCCTTTTCTTTCTTAAGAAAATCACCCCTGCAGGGCTCTGGGTAGTTTTTATATCCTTCAGCTCCCGGCTCCTTACAGTCACCGAGGGTCATGAAAAGTAACAATCCTTCGGATCTGATTTAGAAATTTCATGTTTTGAGCTTTTAAGAATACTCTTGTTATTAAACCCAGCTCCGAAGGAGCAAGACTCTTCATGACCTCGGGCGGTAGCCCGTGGAAACGAAAGACAGTTCATTTTTGAGCCCTGAAAGGGTGAAGCTTGTTTTTATTTTCATCCAACACTTTTAAATTCAACTCTATCAAAATCAATTTTTTATGACTTCCTATCGCCAATTATTCTATCACATCGTTTTTCATACAAAAGGATCTGAAAAAACTATCAATGACTCCCATTGTAAAGACCTTTACAACTACATCTGGGGAATAGTTAAAAATAAAAACTCAAAGCTCTACCAAATCAACGGAATAGAAGATCACATTCATATGCTGGTCGACATCCATCCCACAATTCCTGTTTCTGATTTTGTTCGTGATGTTAAATCTTTTTCCAGTGGATGGATGAAACAGACAGGACATTTCCAAAAATTCAAAGGCTGGGCTGATGGATATGGTGTTTTTTCAGTTTCGTACAGAGAAAAGGATATGATTATTGGTTACATCAAAAAACAGAAAGAACATCACGAGAGGATTTCGTTTGAAAATGAGTATAGAAAATTACTCATTGAGGAAGGTGTCACCATAGATGAAAAGTATTTTTTAAAGTAATGTATCACCCCTGCGGGGCTCTTTTTTCCCTATTTTCATCTACCCCAGGCTCCCTGCGGTCACCCGGGGTCAAGAAAAGTCACGATCCTGCGGATCTTGTACAAAACCAAAGTGTAAATTCTTGAAGGTTTAATTTTGCAAAAGTCAGCTCCGAAGGAGCAAGACTCTTTATAACCGCGGGCGGCAGCCCGTGGAAACTGAAGCATATACTTTTTGAGCCCTGAAAGGGTGAAACCATTTTTCCCCGAAGATGATCACCCCTGCGGGGCTCTTACCATCTTCAGTAAATTCTTTACCCTCGGCTCCCTGCGGTCACCCGGGGTCAAGAAAAGTCACGATCCTGCGGATCTTGTACAAAACCAAAGTGTAAATTCTTGAAGGTTTAATTTTGCAAAAGTCAGCTCCGAAGGAGCAAGACTCTTTATAACCGCGGGCGGCAGCCCGTGGAAACGAAAGACGGTTCATTTTTGAGCCCCAAAGGGGTGAAACTTTTTCCAGCACACTTCCATTCCTCATTATTTTTCCTAATTTCATCTCAATCAAAATTCCTACTTTTTCGTGAGCCAAAAACCCTTACAAATCCTAAGCGACGAAGCCTGGCTGGAACCTTTTGCCCCGGTCATCCAAAGCCGATACGAGCGCTTTCAATCTGCCATTCAGGCCATCAATGACTTCTCAGGAAGCATCCTGGAATTCGCCCGGATGCATGAGTACTATGGCATACACTTCGATAAGTTCAGAAACGGATGGATCTACCGGGAATGGGCCCCTGCGGCCAAAGCATTATTTCTGATGGGTGACTTCAACTGGTGGGATCGGAACTCTCATCCCCTCCGTCAAAATCATCGGGGCGACTGGGAGATTTTCCTTCCTTTTGAGCAATACCAGCATACCTTCGTTCACCAAAGCCGGATCAAAGTCCGCGTCATCGGTGCCAATGAAACTGATCTGGACCGCATTCCCGCCTACATCACTCGGGTGGTGCAGGATGAAAAAACCCACGACTTTGCGGGCCAACTGTGGTTTCCCGAGGAAAAATTCACCTGGACCGATCAGGATTTTTCCCTGAAGCCGATCGCAGCCATGCCTTTGATCTACGAATGCCATGTGGGCATGGCTCAGGAAAAGCTCGGGGTCGGCACTTATAAAGAATTCGAGGAACTCATCCTCCCCCGCATCCAAGCCGGGGGCTACAATGCCATTCAGCTAATGGCCGTGATGGAGCATCCCTACTACGGTTCCTTTGGCTATCACGTCTCCAACTTCTTTGCCGCTTCTTCCCGATTTGGGACACCGGAGGAGCTGAAGAGCCTGATCAATACGGCCCACAGGATGGGCATCGCCGTGATCATGGACATTGTCCATTCCCATGCTGTCAAAAACGTCAACGAAGGCCTCAATGAATTTGACGGGTCGGATGCACAGTACTTCCACCCCGGAGAGCGGGGCTATCACGAGGGCTGGGATTCCAAGCTTTTCGACTATGGCAAATGGGAAGTGCAGCAGTTTCTCCTCTCCAATATCCGCTATTGGCTGGAGGAGTTTCACTTTGACGGGTTCCGCTTCGATGGAGCGACCTCCATGCTTTACCATCACCATGGGCATACGTCCTTCGACTCCGCTGAGAAGTACTTCGATGCCGGAGTGGATGAGGATGCACTGCTCTATTTTCAGCTCGCAAACACCCTGATTCATGGACTCAAGCCCCATGCCCTCTCCATCGCCGAGGAGGTGAGCGGGATGCCTGGCCTTTCCCGAAAAGTGGCCGATGGAGGAATAGGCTTCGACTTCCGACTCGCCATGGGAATCCCTGACTACTGGATCAAAACGCTAAAGCACAAACTCGACGAGCAGTGGGATCTGTTTGAGCTGTGGCATGAACTGACCAACCGCCCCCTGCGGGAAAAATCCATCGCCTATGCCGAGAGCCACGATCAGGCGCTGGTCGGGGACAAAAGCATCGCTTTCTGGCTGATGGACAAAGAGATGTACTTCTCCATGTCCGTGCTGGAGCAAAACCTCGTCGTGGACCGAGGCATCGCCCTGCATAAGCTGATCCGAATGATTACCATCTCCCTCGGGGGAGAAGGCTATCTCAACTTTATCGGCAACGAGTTCGGTCATCCGGAGTGGGTGGACTTCCCCCGACTGGGCAACGACTGGAGCTATCAATACGCCCGAAGGCAGTGGTCACTCGTGGATACACCCCACCTGCGCTACCGGCAACTCGACGCCTGGGACAAGGCCATGATCCAACTGGTCAAGGACCATCAACTCCTCTCCGCCACTCCTGCCGAGCAACTCTTCCTCGAACCCAACAAAAAAGTCCTCGCCTATGAGCGAGGAGGGCTGATTTTTGTGTTTTCCTTCCATCCTACCGAGTCCTTTTTCGGATTTCCTATCCGGATGAAAAAGAAAGGGACCTACCACATCCTGCTTAACTCCGATGACAAGGAATACGGCGGCTTCGAGCGACTAGATCAATCGATCACCTACCCCACGGACAAAGACCAACAGGTACATTTGTATTTGCCGAATAGGGTAGTGATGGTGATGGGGAGGAAAAATTAAAGAAACAAACCCCTTCTTAGCGATCCAAATCATGGAAAAAATAACGGAAAACTCGCACAAATAAATAAGTTACCCCCAATCATAAAAACCGACTCATAACAAGAACAAACAAATAGCTAAATATGGCACATAGAGTTTTTATATCACACAAAAGAGAAGACAAAGCATATAAGAATTATATTCTAAATAATTTAGGTGTAGAAATAATTGACAAATCGCTGAATGAGCCAATAGATTCTGACGATGAAGATTATGTAATGCGAAAAATCCGTGAAGATTATTTGTCGGACTCTACAGTGACAATTTTTTTAATTGGAAAAAATAGTTCCGAGAATTTAGGTAAAGAAAAACAAATTTACATTAAACGAGAATTGCAAGCATCTCTTTATGATGGTAAAGCCAACTCGAAAAATGGGATATTAGGCATTGTTTTGCCTGATATGTATGACATTGTTTATAAGGGGAGTTATAGTTGCGACAAGTGTGGCGGCAGCCATAATCACGTTGCAATTAACAATTCAACTGTAATAACTGAATTTTCTTACAACTACTACGTCCCTAATAGCAAATGTGCTTGGTCAGAAGATGACAGATATTGTGTACTTGTTAGATGGGATAATTTTACAGCCGAACCAGAAAAGTATATAGATTTGGCATTTGATAAACGAAAAAGCGAAATATCCTTAAAAACTAAGGTAAGACCATAATGCAACAATCCGACTTCCCAAGTTATTTTCAAGCATCAGATAACGCTTCAACAGAAGCACAAAAGTATTATTTAAACATAATCAGGATTGACTTATTATCAATGGTTCTAGCTTCGGCTTTGGCTATTTACAATTACCAATCAACAGAATCTAAATTGATTGTTTATGTTGTTTCAGGATTTTTACTTCTTTTAGGTTTAGTTTTAACCATCATTCTCAAAACAAAAAAATACGAAGATGTTTGGTATCAAGGGAGAGCTTTAGCAGAATCTTGTAAAACCCTCACTTGGCGTTTTGTTTGCTGTTCTGAATACTTTGAAAACTCATTAGAAATAGTAGAAGCAAAAAGGAGATTTGTTGAACGCATCCGAGAATTATCGGACGAATTTAAAGAGCTATCAATTGCAATGAACTCAAGAACACTAAACTTGCCAATTATCACAGAGAAAATGCTTGAAATTAGAGCATACAACTTGGACGCAAGAAAGGACTACTATATCAAAAACAGAATTGAAGACCAAAAGAGATGGTATGCTGACAAAGCAGAATACAATTCAGAAAAGTATATTTTTTGGTTTTGGTGTGTAATTGTATCGCAAACCATTTCGCTAATTAGCATCGTATTTCTAATTGTGAACCCTGACCTTAGTTGGAATTTTGTTGGGCTTCTAACCACAATTTCCGCTTCTGCTTTAAGTTGGCTTCAACTAAAACAACACCAAGAACTTAAACAAGCATATACTACAGCAACACAAGAATTAAACTTTATTGTAACACTTACAGACCAATTAACAACAGAAGATAGCTTTTCAAAGTTTGTTTTAGATTCTGAAAACGCTGTGTCAAGAGAACACACCTTGTGGTTGGCCCAAAGAAGGAAATAATATGTATAGCAAAGGATTAAATAAGGCAGATGTTTTTAACCGCTTAAATGAAATACTTTCAAAATCAGGTGAAAAGAAACCTTGTGTATTTCTAAGCCATAAAAATGAAGATAAACTTGCCTGCAAAAAAATTGCAGAATATTTATCAAACGCAGGTATTGATTATTATCTGGATGAAGAAGACGATGATTTACAACGAGCAGCATCAGTTAGTGACCCAACTAAAATAACAGAAGCGATAAAAAAAGGCATTAAAAACAGCACACACATGTTGATAGTCATTTCCGAGAGAACTAATCATTCTCAATGGGTTCCATTTGAAGTAGGTTATGGACAAGCAGCAATAATTGACAATCAAATAAAAACAGACAAGTTGAAATTATCGGTTTTGACGCTAAAAGATATTTCTGAAAAAACATTACCTGACTTTTTACAAATTGCATATATCATTAAAGGAACAAAATCACTTAATGAATACATTTCTCAAATTTCAAATAAATTGGAAAAATCTATGATAAATGAATTAAGAATTTTTTCTAATTCACAACTACAACATCCTTTAGACGACGTTTTAAATTGGAAACTATAAAAAAAGAAATAACTGGCGCTAACAACTAAGCTTTCGTCGCGTGCGGAGCACGAACAATGAAATAGCTGTTGCACAAAACCGGTGAGGTGCCTATGGGGATTGATTCAGAATTTCAGTTGGATTTGTAGAGTCAGGAAGCTAAAAAAGTCCCAGTTCGGCGTAGTCTCTTCTCAGCACCTCTGAAGTTCGATTTGGCGCTGGGTGGGATTTGCAATTCCACCCTACTATCCTTCCGAATTTGCAATTCAATCCATTTCCAGTCCCAAATCCATACCCACCCGACTTGCGAACCGACTTGGCTCAGTTCGAGGCCTTCTCGAGTCACCTTTTTACTAAACCAGTTCAATTCCGAACTAAGTCAATTCACCTATTAACCAAACCAGTTTGATTCCGAGCTCAATAAGTTTACCTATTAACCAAACCAGTTCGATTTTAAAATCAAAAAGTTCTATCATTTAACCAAACCAGTTCGATTCCGAATCGAATGAGTTTATCTTTTAACCAAAAAGGTTTGATTCCAAGCTGAATGAATTCATCTTTTAAACGAACCATTTTGATTCGGAAACAAGTAAGTTCATCTTTCAACCGAACAAGTTCTATTCGGAACTCACACGATTCATTTTAGAATTGGGGAGGGGTACTTCCGAAGTACCCCCTCCCACTTCAGAGGTCCAAGCGAAGACCAAAAAGGTCCGACGTTCCACCTCTTAAGTCCAAGCGCCGAGCAAAAAGGTTCAACGTTCCACCTCTGAGGTCCAAGCGTCGAGTAAAAAGGTTCAACTTTCCGCCTCTGAAGTCCAATCGCCGAGTAAAAAGGTGCAACTTTCCGCCTCTGAAGTCCAATCGCCGAGTAAAAAGGTGCAACGATCTGCCTCTGAGGTCCAAGCGAGGACCAAAAAGGTTCAACGTTTCGCCTCCGAGGTCCAAGCGAGGACCAAAAAGGTTCAACGTTTCGCCTCCGAGGTCCAAGCGCCGAGCAAAAAGGTGCAACATTCCACCTCCGAGGTCCAAGCGCCGAGTAAAAAGGTTCAACGTTCCGCCTCTGAGGTCCAAGCGCCGAGCAAAAAGGTCCGACGTTCCGCCTCCGAGGTCCAAGCGAGGACCAAAAAGGTCCGACGTTCCACCTCTGAAGTCCAAGCGCCGAGCAAAAAGGTGCAAAGTTCCGCCTCTGAGTTCCAATCGCCGAGCAGAAAGGTTCAGTGATCCGCCTCTGAGGTCCAAGCGCCGAGCAAAAAGGTTCAACATTCCACCTCATAGGACCAAGCTCCGAGCAAAAAGGTCCAACGTTATGCTTCCGAGGTCCAAACGTGGACCAAAAAGGTCCTCTCCTATCTTTCCTAATTTGCAATTCGATTAACTTACAAGGGTAAATCTTTCCTTTGCCTTTTACCAATCCGGAAATCCTCTGATTCCTTACACGACATGCTAAAACTCCTGCGCACCACTTCAGAAAATCCCGACTTCCGAATTCTGGTTTCCAAACTGGATCATTATCTAGCTATCCGAAATGGGGAAAGCAATGACTTTTATGCCCAGTTCAATAAAATTGACCTAATCCAACATGTAGTCGTCGCCTTTAGGGATGAAAAAGCTGTTGGATGTGGCGCAATTAAGAAATTTGACGAATCCACCATGGAAGTCAAACGCATGTTTGTTATTCCCGAAGTCCGGGGAAAAGGAGTAGCAGGAGCAGTTTTACAAGAATTGGAAAATTGGGCTAAGGATTTGGGAATGGAAAAATGTGTCTTGGAAACAGGAGATGACATGATCGATGCGATCGGGCTTTACCAAAAATTCGGTTACACACCCACTCCAAAATACGGGCAATACCAAGGGGTAGAAGGAAGTGTCTGCTTTGAAAAAGTCTTGGTTAAAAGTCCTTGAGATCCGGCAAAAGTGTATAAAGGGTGCCAGCCAAAACACTACTTTCCCACCTAAGGTTTATCCAATTGGATAATAAGGGGATAGGATAAAATGACCGCCGATTTAAAAAAGTCGTAACTTTAAGAAAGTTCTTAAAAAATGGAAACGATTAAAATTGACATATTGAATTCTAAAGCCAAGGACCTGTTGAAAGACCTGGCGAATTTGGATTTGATACGGATCAGACAAGAAAACTCAGAGAAAACTTTTGCTGAGGTATTAAAAAAATTCAGGAGCAAGTCAGAAAAGGCCCCGAGTCTGGAAGAAATCACAAACGAGGTCGAAGCAGTCCGCAAAGCCCGGTATGAAAAATAGGAGGGTTATTCTGGATACCAACCTTTGGATAAGTTTTTTGATCCCCCTCTCAGCGTAGTTTCTTTCTAAAATCTTTGAAGTGTGCTTAGGCGCTGGGCGGAATTAGCAATTCGATCCAATTCCAAGGCTAAATCCTATTTTTCCATTTGCCAATCCGAACTCACAAACCATGATTTTTCCCCCTCTGGGTGTAGATTCTAACATGTGTCTTTGAAGTTCAAGTCTGGGCTGAGCGTAGTTTGCAACTACGCTCTTCTATTACAAGCAATTTGTAATTGGGACATCAAAACCATCCACCATACAAATAATCAAATTTCAAATTTGTAGGTATATAAAGGTGTAGTTGCAAACTACACCTAGTCCCAACTATTTCCTCGTTCCAATTACGGCCGGTGCCTCTCTCGGAGTAGTCTCTATTTAGCACCTTTGAAGTTCAATTGGACGCTGGGCGGAATTAGCAATTCGATCCAATTCCAAGGCTAAATCCTATTTTTACCATTTCCCAATCCGAACCCCCAAACCATGATTTTTCCCTATATTCAGACCGGTTTCCAATCTTTTCCCTTCTAAATACCGGCCTTTTTCAGCCCAAAAAAGAATTCATGAATAAATCTCTTTTTCTTCTCCTTTTTTCTCTGGCTTGGTTTCCCTCTGAGATTTTCGCTCAAACGCATTCCTTTTCCAGCAATCCACCCACAACGGTCACCAAAGAAGTCAAAAACGCAGCAGGGCTAGCCTATGAACTGATCATCACCTTACCGCCCGACTATCAAGCCGAAAAGGAATACCCCGTCTTGTACTACTTGGATGCCTGGTGGCTGAGCGAATTGGTTACCGGATGCTACCGCTTAAGCAGCCTGTCGAATAAAGCCCTGGCCAACAACATGCTTGATATCATCCTAGTCGGAATCTCTTCGGTGGGAAATGAGAAGGATTGGAACAAGCAGCGAAATTGGGACTACACCCCTACTAGGTACAATCAGAACATCGTTTTTAACAACGGGGCCGTTCCCTTAGACCAAACGACCACCGGAGGGGCAGAGGATTTTATCCGGTTTTTGCGGACGGTAGTATTCCCATCCGTCGAAGCGGAGTACAAGACAGACCCCGCATCCCGAGGGATTTTGGGGCATTCTTTAGGCGGATTGTTTGGAGCCTACGTCTATTTGCAGCATCCCGATCTTTTTTCTAACTATATCTTGCTCGCTCCATCCGTTTGGTGGAACAATTCTGAATTGCTTGTCGATAAGGAATCCTTTATCAGCGCCTCTCCGGCTAAAATGTACGTGGGGATGGGTTCCGATGAAATAAAAATGATGAAAGCACCGATGCCTACTTTTATTGAATACCTCAATCAGGAAGGAAACTCGAAGCTGAAGATGACTTACCGGGAATATGAAAATGAAAATCATCAGTCTGTATTGCCCAGAGGTATTTACGATGCCTTAGTATTTATTTATACCCAGGCTGATACGAATTGATAGTACAGGGATGACGGACGCGAAACAACTACTCAAAAAAATCGGATTGCCCCTACTCTCTCTGGTATTCCTACACAATGTCTACAAGGTCTTGGTACTTTTGCTTAAGATTCAACCCGAAAACCTCTCTGCCCTCGCCAGCTTTGTGGCTGCCTTTGCCTTAAACTTATTGACCACAGGAATGGTCGCTTTTGTGGGTTTTGCTTACCCGACAAGCAGGCTTCTCCCCAACCCTTACTACCAAATCAAAAATGCCAAAAGGCTTAATCGCATTTATTCCCTGCTTGGGGTCCCCTTATTTCGGATATTTTTATTGAAAACCTTTTACCGTACTGCCGATAACAAAAAGTATTTCAACGGGACCAAAACCGGGTTGAAACAGTTTGATTACCATACCAAGCAATCCGAATTCGGTCATTTGGTGGCATTTATTTTACTGTTTGGCATTTCTCTAATCTTAGGAATAAAAGGACATATCACGCTGTCGCTGTGGACATTGGGAATCAATATTATATTCAATTTCTATCCCATAGTCCTCCAAAGAAAACACAGGATAGTTGTGCAGCGCTTGGTGAAATAAAAAATTCTTTGAGTTCTTCTAAGCAAAGTCTGTACTCATGAGCTTTGAAGTACAATCTGCCTCAGGCTTAAATTTGCCCCTCTTACCCTTTCGAATTTGGAATTCGATCCATTTAAATCCCCTGAGATCAGACCAATAAAAGGCAGAACTTAATCCTCCCTTTCCACCACCAATACCATAGAGGAGGACATATTGGGAAAGACTTTCCATGAATTCTGCGCTCCATATTTGTAATAGTGGGTCTGAAATATTGCGGGCATGGAAATATTGAGTCCAAACGCATTCCCTCGTTTGCTGGCTCCTACCCACTCGATACTCGCCACAATACTGCCGCTAAGCACCAGATTTTCATCTTCCAAGTCAAAAGTTACCCAGCCACTCTTATGGTCCAACACCTCTCTTAGAATCGGCTTTGCGTTTAGCACTTTGGCAGGTTTGCCGGATTCGAGTTCGTAGAAATTCACCCGGATCATCAGCGAATCAAAATTATTGAATGCCACAAAGAATTTAAGGCTTGAGACAAAGTTTGGCTCATCCCCCAGTCGGAATTTTCGGCCGATTTCAGCACCAAGATTCATCCCAGGCTGGGAACTGATGGCTAAGTTGGTCTTGATGGCAGTTTTTTCATCCTCGTTTCCGTACGTTTTGGTATGCAGAGCTCCTGATTTGACCACCGCCTCCTGCAGCTGAATTGGGTTTTCCTTTAGCCCAAAATGTAAAGGCTGTTCAAAATTTTCCTCGGTAAGCATCACCTCTATGGGCTCAAATCCCATACAGGAAATCCGCAGCGGAATGCTAAGATCCGGCATTTCGGCAAAGTAGAGCCTAAACTCACCCTCCATCGATGACACCGTCCCAATAGAAGTACCCACAAAACCTACATTCACAAATGGAATCGGGCGATCCTGCTCATCAGATACCTTGCCACGGATTAGATATTCTGCATGGACAAAAAATGGCAGTAGAATTATGCAGCAAGTAGGAAGGAATTTTTTCATGGCAAATGGAGTCAGGGAGTTGAAAAACTAAAGTAAGATTAAGTAAAGAGCCTAGATGATTGATTGGGGAATTGAACCGACTTACGAATGGATTTTCAGTTTCTTCCTCCAATCTCTGGAAGCTTTGGAGATCAGAATGGAGCCTACCAAAGTAGGAGTAAGCCATACCACCCAACCCGGATTGATGGTTACATTCGTTACCAAAAAGGCGGTCAAGGTGGCGATGTAAGCACCGCCGATCATCCCGATGTGCTTGATCAGCCAAGTCTTGTCATTGGGTTTAAATATCCGACTGTGCAAAATCTTACTGAGGTCCCGAAGTGCGGATATCAATAGAATAAGTCCAAAAACCCCCATAACAGAGACATAAAATGTTCCTGTATCAAGCATGGTTTTGATGGGCTGAATCACCATCCCGGCAGACACGATCAGAGCGATGCTGATCGGCAATAGATCCTTCCACCCGGTGATGTAGGTTTCTTTGAGCCGAAAGTAAAAGATCGAGCGCTGACCGGTATAGGTCAGATAGAGTGTGAAAACACCAACTGTAAAGAGGAAAGGATTGGATTTGAGTCCGGTCATCAGGATCGCAGAAAGCCCGACAACATACATCATGTACACGTACCACTTTCCGGATTTTAGGTGATTCTTTTGGCCTTTGGCAGAGCTCATGGCCATCGCTCCGGTGAGTAGTGCCAAAAAGCCTGAGATGATGTGAAGGATAAGTAAGGATTGGTAAAGCATAAGTCTTGTCGTTTTTTGTCAAACTTATGCGACCTCTCAATCAGTAAAAAATAGTTGGGATACAGGGAAAGGTTTTGGGATAAATAGCACGAATTGGGCTGAAATGCACGATTTCTGGGCTAAAGAACACGATTTATTCCAGCAGCTTTTTGATTTTGGCCACCATATTCCGGGAAACAGGAATCTCATTTTGGCTGTGTTTCAGCCTGAGTTGCAGGCCTTGGGCATTGCCACGGAAGCTTTCCAAATAATCTAAATTGACCAAAAACGCCCTATGGCAACGGATAAGCCTAGGATAGCCTTCCACGTCATTTTCCAGTCTTCCCAGGGTACTTCTCACGAGTGATTTTTGGAGTTTACCTTCGATCAAATGATAGACAGCCACATAATTGTCAGCAGTCTCCGCATAGACCAAATCCGATGCATAGATTTCCAAGTCATCTTTTTTGAGTTCCGAATGGATTTGGATTTTAGCATCTGAGGGTGAATTAGTGGTTTCCTTTGCTCTAGAAATACTACCTGAAAGATCGCTTGCGGATCGGGTATTTGCCCGAAGCAAATGGGTGTATTTGAGCATCATGAAAAAGAGGATAGGGAAAAACCCAACGCCCAAGGTGTAAAATTGGAAGGAAAGGAATCCCCTGAGCGTAAGCCCAATAGAAAACATGTAATCGGAATAGAGTGTGTTGAATACTCCAATAAGGAAAAAGTTTAGAAGGGTAATGAGGAGTTCCCTGCCAAAGACCCAATGATTCTCCTGAAAATACCCGGGAAATAGTCTCCGTATAGCAATCGTGCCAAGCACAATGGTAGCAAAAGTGATCAAGCCATACGAAGCAGTCACCTTCAGCAGTCCGTCCAGTGTCTCTGCTCCAAGGCCGAAGGGTTGGAAAAAGGACAAAAACAGAAAAACAAAAATTGCTACCAAGGCCCCAAACCAAGTCATCTTTCGGATCGAATTCAAAGGGTAGGGTTCTTTCAGCAATTGGATGACCCACATGGCAAAACAGTAATTTAGTACGTTCGAAATATACCCAAATGCATGGAATGAAAAGTATCATTGGCCTTGTCAACCTCTAAATGCCGAGCAAAAAGACCCGAAAGTACACGTCCTCGATCCAAGTGTGGAATAATTAGGTCCATGAATTTCACTCCAAGACACCTCCTTCATTCTAAATACCACCAACAATCAAAGAATTTGGAAGTTACCTTTTCATCGGTTTTTCGATTATTTAATACCTTGACTTTCCGACGGCTAACCTTTTCAACTCCATGAAAAACGCGCTTTTGACTTGGGTCCTGATTTTTGGTCTCAGTTCACTTCAGGCACAGAAGTACAGCCTGTACTCCAACGATCAGGTCACTATTGACTCCAAACACCTACAGGAGACCATCACGGTCAATCTCCACCTTCCGGAAACCCAACCTTACAGTGCCCCATCTACCAGTTATCCGATTACAGTGATTTTTGACAGTCAGCATGAGCGGACTTACCCCTTGATCATCAGTTCTATAGACTTGCTTACCAGCGAGACACAGATGCCGGAATCCATCATTCTCGGCATTCCTTTCAATTTCCAAAACCGTCGCTACTTTACTTCCAGCCAAAAAAAGACCAACGATAGCCTCTCAGGCATTGAGCGGATGGAGCTTTTCCTTTTTGAAGAGCTCCTGCCTATGATCAAAACCCAATACAAGGGCAATAACTACCTGACTCTCGCCGGCCACTCGCGGACGGGCTTTTTGGTTAACTATTTAGCCTTTCAAAGACCCAATCAAGTCAACAATGCAGTCTCTTTGAGTGGTTTTTTTGATGATAAACCGCTCACAATCGATACCTTCTCCGGCCTGTTGACCGATGGAAGCAAGTTTCCTCATCGGTTCAACTACTACTTCACAGCGGGCACTACGCTGGAGGAATCCACCTATTTGACCGAGATGAAAAGCCTGGACAGCTTGCTGAAAACCCGCTCAATTCCTGATCATATTAAAATCGACCTACGGGAAACCCCTAATGCCAATCACATCTCCAACTATTGGGTATCCCTACCTTCTATTTTGATGGATGCTTTTTCCCCTTACAATTCCATTTTGGACCGATGGTTTCATGAAGAAGGAAAGGCAGAAAATGCAAAACAGCCTATTCAGGAATTCAAGTCGGATTTGGCCAAAGCATGTGCTGAAGTGGGCTTGGGCCTGAATCCCAGCGTCACCCATATCTTCTCCCTCGCCTCCCAGTTTGCAGGGGATCAGGATTACAAGACAGCAATGGAATTCTTTGAAATGGGTTTGGATTTCTATCCGGACTATCTGGATTTCCATATCGAACTGATCAGCTATGCCCAGGAGATCGGGAATCAGGAAAAGTTAGCCAGGTACAAGGCAGAACTTATGGAAAAGACCCAAGGCAGCACCCGACTAAGCGAAGCCGAAAAAGAGGAGATATACAAGTACCTCAACGGAGACAGGGACTAAACTTCCTCACGTCACATTACTCTACTACAGACCTTACCATCCAGAATCGAAAAATCCACACCATCATGACCAGAGAAGAACTCACTACACTAAGCAACGAAGAACTTTTGGCCGAGAAAAAGAAGCTGAAAAACTCCAAAATCTTTCACGCGACGCTGATCGGTTTTCTTATCGGAATTCTCCTATTTGGATTTGGGGCTTGGATCCTTTCTCCAGAAAAGCAAGCAGGATTCCTTATTCCTATGATTTTTCCGATTTGGTTTGTTTACAAAATGCTAAAAACCCCGAAAAAGGATTCGGATCTGGAGGAGGTTCTCAGGGAACGCGGATTGGATTGAGTTTTGAATTTTCTCAACTAGGATTGAAATTCTTATTTATTTGCTCATTTAGGATGGAGATGATTTACCCGTTAATCAGAATCAATAGGCTTTACTCCTAGAAAATTCACTAACTTCTATTTTCCAATTTCATTTTCCTTATGTCCAATATCCAATTGATCATCGAAGAGCGAGCTGCCGATATCGGCAAGTTTCTCGTAGGCAGGCTTCTCCCCTTTCGTCAAAAGCGCATGATCGGCCCCTTCATCTACCTCGATCATATGGGTCCGGTGAAGCTCAATGCCCGGGAACAGATGGATATCCTTCCCCATCCACACATTGGGCTTTCCACCTTGACTTTTCTATTCGAAGGAAGCATTATGCATCGGGATACGCTGGGAAATGCCGTAGAAATCCGCCCCGGAGCGGTCAATTGGATGACGGCAGGCAAAGGAATCGTGCACTCCGAACGTACGCCTGACCACCTGAGAGATTCGGAATTGACCATGCATGGGCTGCAGATTTGGGTGGCTTTGCCCAAGGAGTTGGAGCAGATGGAACCCGAATTTTTCCATATCGAGGCTCAGCAGCTTCCGGCTTGGGAAGAGGAAGGACTCCAATGGAAGCTGGTCGCTGGAGAAGTATTAGGCCATCGCTCTCCAGTGCCGGTGTATAGCCCGCTGTATATGCTGGAGATCAAAAGCTCCAAAAGGCAAACTATAAATCTGGAAGGAAAGCTATTCGGGGAAAGCGGCCTATATATTCTGAAAGGAGGGATAGAAAGTGAAGGAAACCGCTTTGGTCCCAAGCAGATTTTGGTCGCCAAGGAGGCTTCCTTGTGTGAATTCATCATCGAAGCAGACAGTACGATTTATATTTTTGGAGGAGAGCCTTTTCCTGAAGAAAGATTTATTGACTGGAATTTTGTGGCTACAGATAAGGAATTGATCCAAAAAGCCAAGGAAAAATGGGCAGCTCAGGAATTTGAAAAAATACCCGGCGACGAAGAGGAGTATGTGCCTTATCCCAGTTTTAGGAAAAAGTGATTTTCGGTCCTTTGGAGAAAGGAACCCTGATTTGGAAAAACGAAAGCCTTTAAGCCCAGAAAATTGATCCACTGAATGATTCCCCCTTATTTTTTACACCCTAATTTAACTTTCATTATTATTCAAGGTTTAGCTAATGGAATTCAATCCTGCCATGCTTAGTTTTTCAGATACCCAGGTCATCGGACAACTTGAACCCCGGAAAGGGGGATATTTTTTTCTAAAGCTGAGCGCCGAGATCGTCAATCGATGGGAGAACAAGAAATCCACAAGATTAATCTGCATTTTGGAGGACAATCTTTCTTTCCGCTGCGGGCTCAATCACCTTGGAGACGGAAACTTCTTCATTATTCTGGCCACCCGCCATTTGGAAGAATTGGGAAAAAGTCTGGGAGACCGAATTAGGTTTGAAGTCTATCCCGATCCCGATCCTTTAGGTGTAGAAATCCCCGAGGTTTTGGAAATTCTTTTGACCCAAGATGAAGCGATAAAAAAAGCTTTTGAGGAACTTACAGATGGGAAAAAAAGAAGTTTGATTTATAGCATAGCCAAAATCAAAAACCTAGACCTTCAGATTGAGAAGGTGATGGCTTTTTTAACTTTACAAAAATCTATTAAAAACAGGCGATGAACCTCAGAAGTCCCACCTCAGGTCCATTTTAACAAACTTTCTACCCACTCCTTCCCCTCATCCACTGTTCTGACCACCCGATAGGCAACCGGCTGTTTTTGAAAGGAAAAAATCATCTTTAAAACTGCTCGAATTGCCGGATTGGGAATCAAATAGGCAGTTCCCAAGCAGTATTGCTTCATCAGCCCTTCATTATCTTTTAGCCAAAGGGCCTGCATTTTTTGATGAGAAATGGCTGGAAGTGTGGCCTTAGTCGCATCAAAAATAATCGCCAAGGGCTTTTCGTGCCGGTAGCAGGCTTTGGTTTGCTCCAGATAGGCTCGGAAATTTTCGTCAGTGCTTTTTGCCCCGGTAAATCGAATATTTACCAGAGGAAAAGTTGACTCGTCGATGATTGCGTAAGGGTCCATCCTTCCAAAACCCAAATTGGGTTACAGAGTTTAACTAGAAATGAAAAGTTGAAATTCAATTCTCCAAATCCCTGATTTCAAACCGAATAGTGCTTCAAAAATCACTATTCGACTTCAATCTTTTGGGTATACTCAGTACATTTATTGGAATCGATCTCCAAATTCCTGAGTGATGAATGAAAATCCCCCTAAGGCTTCCTTCCTAAAAAAAATAAAACCGGAGCTTTTGATGGCATTTTTGGCTGTATTGATCAGCTTTCTTACACTTTTTGTCTACCTCTACCAATCCAGCCTGATGAAAACCCAGCAAATGATGTCCGTGTGGCCTCATGTAACCTTCGGCCCTACCTGGGACAGCGATTATTTGGCCCTTAATCTGATCAACAAGGGAGTGGGGCCTGCCCTGGTCAAACAGATGCATGTAGAAATCAATAATCAAAAGATTGAGGGAATTCAAAACTTGATGGATTATGTGCCGGATTCCCTGAGGTCAGAATTCAATTATTCTTCCTTATTCCCAGGACAGGTCATCATGGTCGGTGAAAACATTCAGCTCTTTCAGACTTCCAATCCAAAAACGATTGGATATTTTTTAAAATTACTTCGGGATGGAAAAATCCGAATCGAAGTCTGCTATTGCTCCATTTACCAAGACTGCTGGGTAAGCAGCGGGATTTCGGTCATGGAATCTGATTGTGATTCAGTGCTTTGAACCGAAGGATTTTCACCTTTCGAAGCTTTGGAAACTAGTACGAATTAATTAGCTTTTTCGATTGCCAAATCTAAGATCTATGAAACTCTTCCTCCTGATAAATGGCGGGAATTCCCCCAAAAGCAAATTGATCCAAGAACTCACCATCGCCTTTTCTTCCTATGATTTGGAAAGAGTTTCACCCCATTTGGCAGAGGATATCGTCTGGACTCTGATAGGTGAGGAACCGGTAAAAGGAAAGGCTAATTTTCTGGCCGCACTGGGAGAAATGATGGGTAATCCTGCCTCTGAGCTGCATATTTCCCAAATCCTGACCCATGGAAAAGAAGCAGCGGTGCATGGAGAAATGGTCATGGAAAATGGAGATCGATTCGCATTTGCAGACTTTTATTTGTTTAGCAGTGCAGGCTCTGAACTAGTGAAATCCATCACTAGTTTCGTCATCCAGAAATAGATGGGGAAATCAATGGCATTACCCTAAAGCCAGAAGAAACTATCTTTTGGTAATTGTTAAAAAAGGGAAAGAAGAAGACTTTAAAAAAGATTTTTTTTATTTTTCTAAGATTTCAAAATTTTAAATTGGATAAAGGCAGCTATGAAAAAATATCACTTGTTTTTACCTCTTTCACTTTTCCTTGTATGGGTTGGTTGTGAAAGCCCCAATACAGAGCCGAAAGCCACCATGTATTTTGGAGGGGATATCTTAACCATGGTAGGCGACGCTCCGGAATATGAGGAGGCATTGGTAGAAAAGGAAGGGAAAATACTCTTTGTCGGCACCATGGAAGAGGCCATGGAAAAAGCCGGAAAAGGACATCAAATGGTAGACTTGCAAGGCAAAACCTTGGTTCCCGGATTTATCGATGGACATGCCCACTTTTCCAATTTTGGACTTCAGGCCATCGCTGCTCAACTCTTGCCCCCTCCGGATGCAGGCTGCAAAGACATTCCGACCTTGATTCAAGTCTTAAAAGACTGGAATACCCCTGAAAACAGGGCTTTGACCGGCTGGATTATCGGGACTGGTTTTGATGATTCGGTTTTGGAAGAAAAACGTTTCCCTACGCGTCATGATTTGGATCAGGTGAGCACCGAGTTCCCAATTATGATTATCCACATTTCCGGTCATTTCTCCTCCGTCAATTCCAAGGGTCTTGAAATCCTCGGGATTGATCAAAATACTCCTAATCCGGAAGGAGGCATCATCCGGAGGGAAGAAGACGGCAAAACTCCCAATGGAGTTTTGGAAGAGCTCGCTGCCATCCCCAACATGATGGTGGGCCTAATGCCTAAAGACCAAGCATCTGCTGACCGGTTTTTTGAAGCGGGTCAGGATATGGCATTATCCTACGGATATACCACTGCTCAGGAAGGAAGAGCCATGCAAAACCACGAGGCCTTGGTTGGAAGTGCTGAAAAAGGTCAATTGAAACTGGATGTAGTGAGCTATATTGATTACCTCTTTGCAGACCAGTATTTGACAACTGCATGGAATTCCAAAGAATACAAAAACCATTACCGAATAGGAGGCATGAAGATCACGCTGGACGGCTCACCTCAGGGCAGAACCGCCTGGAGGACTATCCCCTACTTGCTTCCTCCTGACGGACAGAATGCGGATTACAAAGGCTATCCGGCTATCCCACAGGATTCGGTGGTGCAGGGATATTTAGAAAAAGCCTTCCAAAATAACTGGCAGGTTTTAGTCCATGGAAATGGGGACGCCGCGATCGATCAATTGATTCGGACGCTGAGACCTAATGTGGAGAAATACGGCCTGGGAGATCGAAGAAACACCCTGATTCATGGGCAGTATGTCCGTATGGATCAATTGGACTCCCTGAAAGCCTTGGATATCATCGGATCGCTTTTCCCATTGCATACCTTCTACTGGGGAGATTGGCACAAGCAGATCATAGGAGATGAGTTGGGAAATAAAATCAGCCCGGTTCGCTCGGCCTTGAACAAAGGAATGAAAATCACCATCCACACCGATGCACCCGTAGCCCTGCCCAATCTGATGCGGGTCATCTGGACAGCGGTCAATAGAACCTCCCGATCAGGTGCGATAATAGGCGAAGAGGAGCGGCTCAGTCCATACGAAGCACTGCAGGCGATCACCATCTGGTCCGCTTATCAGCATTTTGAAGAAGAAAAAAAGGGAAGTTTGGAAGCTGGAAAACTGGCTGACTTGGTCATTTTGGATAAAAACCCTCTCAAAGTCGAGCCTGATGCCATCAAAAATATTCAGGTTATGGAAACGGTGAAAGAAGGGAAATCAGTCTTTAAGCGGGAATAGAAATTTTGCTTACTTTTCTACAAAATTGCCACTATGCCAGCATGCGCTTTTCTCTCCATTTCGAATACCGAGGGTTGGTTTATCGATGATGATTTGGTTCACCCCTATTTGGAAGAATTGGGCTGGACGGTTCAAAATATTCCATGGGATCAGGAGACAGACTGGAATAAGTTTGACCTGGTAGTCATCCGTAGCCCTTGGGACTATCAAAATCACCTGAGTGAATTTCTGAGAGTACTCTACAAAATCAATCAATCCAAGGCCATTCTACTCAACCCTTTGGAATTGGTACATTGGAATATCAACAAGAGTTATCTTTTCGAATTGGAATCCAAAGGCGTAGAGCTGGTTCCAACCATCAAACCCACTATACTCCAGCTGGCAGATATTCGGAATGCTTTTGAAGTTTTTCAGACCGATGAGCTGATCGTGAAGCCCCAAATTGGCGCCAATGCCGATGACACTTTTCGGATCAAAAAAGCAGATGAAAGCACTTGGACATTGGTTTTGCCTTATTTCCAAAATAAAGTGGGCATGCTTCAGCCCTTTATGACGAGTGTGGTGGAAGAAGGAGAATTTTCAATGATGTATTTCAAGGGAAAACTCAGCCATACCATTCTAAAAACGGTTGGAAAAGGAGATTTCAGAGTTCAGGAGGAGCATGGAGGAGGAGTCATTCCTGTCACATCTCCTGAGACCAAACTCATAGAAGCAGCTCAAAAAGCTTTAGCCGCACTTCCACTGGAACCATTTTATGCCCGGGTGGACTTGGTTAGAACCCCTCAGAACACCTTTGCACTGATGGAATTGGAGCTGATTGAGCCTTGCCTTTATTTTCGATTTGATCCCGATTCTCCTCGGGTTTTTGCCGAGCTTTTGGATGAGTTTTGGAAGAATTCCCAAGTGATTACTACCTCCACCACCTCCTAAAACCATGCTTGCAGAAATCCATCCTAAACTTCCCATGAGGGACAAAGGCAAAACTGAAAATTTCTATTTGGATTTATTAGGCTTTAAGCTCCTTGGAAGCACCTCCTTTCCTGACTACCTGATGGTAAAAAAGGATCAAATCGAACTGCATTTCTTTCTTTTTCCCGAGCTAAATCCTCTGGAAAACTACGGGCAAGTCTACATCCGTGTGGAAACTATAGAAAAAGTGTATCAGGATTTCTTGGAGAGAAAAGTGCCTATTCATCCCAACGGCCCTCTTCAGAGCAAGCCTTGGGGGCAGATGGAGTTTTCCATTTTGGATCCGGATCACAACTTACTGACTTTCGGACAAAGCCTCTGATCAAAATCCAAAACTGAGGTTACCACCCTTTCGAAATGCCTTTAGATTAAACTCAGGCAAGGTTTTGCCTTGGAAATATTTCTTTTTGGAATGTTTATAGAGCTGATTGATACTTTCTGCCAAAACTCCCTCCCCTTTCATTCGTCGGCCAAACTGATTGTCCTGGACTTTTCCTCCATGAAGTTCCGCGATTTGGTTCATCACTTTGTGAAATCGATCGGGAAAGTTTTTGTGCAACCAATCAGAGAAGATCTCCTTCAACTTACCATTGAGCCGGACTACAGTCATTCCAGCTCCTTTGGCCCCATGGTCAGCAGCAGCTTTTAAAATTGCAGGGATTTCATGGTGATTCAGACCGGGAATGATCGGTGCACTCATCACGGCAGCCGGAATGCCCGCCTTGTCCAAAGCCTCCAATATTTTCAGCCTCTTGATTGCACTGGCAGTTCTGGGCTCCATTTTTCTCCTGAGATCTTCATTCAAAGTAGTGATTGATATATAGACCTGTACCAAATTATCAGAAGCCAAATCCTGCAGCAAATCCAAATCCCGAAGAATCAGACTGTTTTTGGTAATCAGTCCGACGGGATGCCGATAGTGCACAAAAACCTTGAGCAATTCACGGGTGATTTTCATCTCCTTTTCCAAAGGCTGGTAGCAATCCGTATTTCCTGAAAGAGAAATGGGGGTTACTTTCCAGTTTTTCGAAAGGAGTTTTTTCTCTAAAAGCCGGGGTGCATCCGGCTTGGCCATCAGCTTGGTCTCAAAGTCCAAACCTGCCGTGTAGCCATAGTATTCGTGGGAATTTCGGGCATAGCAATAGATGCATCCATGCTCGCAACCTTGGTAGGGATTGAGGGAAAAACTCAATCCAATGTTAGGACTGGAAATGGGATTGACAATGGTCTTGGGATGCTCGATTCTTACTTCTGTCTTGGGAGAAAGCAAAAGCGGCTCGTCGATGCCCTCCATGTGCTCTGCTACTATTCTATTGGCTAAAAATCGGTTGCCCGACTGAATCTGTGCCCCTCTTCCTTTGAAATATTCGCTTTCTCTGTCAATCATTTTGTCAAAATCAGGTAGCTTATTTTAACCCTATTTTGAGAAAAGAAAAGAGAATTGACTGGAAATGTCGGCTAATTTGGGATTTACGAATTACTATTTACGAAGTGTAGGATATCATTTAGGCTTTTCTTTATCTGGAAAGGTGATGTAATAAGCCCTTTAATTCAGTCCTTAATCAAAACCCTCTAATTCAAAAATTTTCCAATTTTCCAATCTTTAAATTTTCCAATCTTTCAATTGTTAAAAAGGAAAAATCAAAAGGGCATGCTGACTCACAGTATTAAAATCCCTCCAAACCCGATTCAATTCAGTGTGGGTTTTGGCAGCTTCCAGTCCTGCAAAAGGGTACATTTTGGAATTGAGTTCGCGGCAGGTAGCTGTTAGTTTACGGCTGATTTTGCTTACCGATTTCAGGTTCTTTTTGGATATCTTCCCTTCATTTTGAAGTTCTTTCCAGGATTCTGAAACTTGAGCATAAAAGTCATTCCTGACTTTGTCCAGTTTTTCCTGGGTCTTCTTTTCCTGCTTGCGAAAGTACTTGAGATGCTTAGAATCATACGTTCGGATTTCATTTCTTTTCCAAAAAGTCTTAGAAATCAATTCCAATAAATGGCTAGAAATCCCAAGGATGTTAACTGCCAAAGTAGCCTCCGCAAATTGCAAAAAAGGATATTGATAAATGGGACTCTTCAGCTTGGTATGCGAGGGAAGAATTTCAAAGCATCGATTGAAAGGAACTTTGATATTTTCAGCTTTGAAGGCATGACTTCCACTAGCTATCATCCCCATGTAACTCCAACCATCCAGTATTTCCACCTCTTCTTTTTTCAGAATAAAGGCCCTGACCACAGGATTTCCCTTTTTATCCAAAAGCGGTTTGCCGTTTTCCAGAATCTCACAATTTGCCGTAAAATGGCTGGCATGCAAAGCTCCTGAAGCGTAAGTCCATTGACCGGAAATCAGGTACTCTTCCCCTATCAGGTCTGCTTTTCCACCCACAAATCCGCTTCCGGCCAGACAGACCTTGGGATCTGCAAAAACCTCTCGTGCCAACTCTTGATCCAAAAATCCCACAAACCAAGCCGCTCCGGCACAGAGAGTCACTGTCCAACCCAAACTGCCGTCCTGTCTGGCAAGCTTCTCTTCAATTTTCAACCCTTCGATCAGATCCAACCCCAAACCTCCCAAAGCGACAGGAACAAAAAGCTTGAAATAGCCTTGATTATAAATATCCTCCAGCCATTCAGTAGGCAATACTCCTCGCTCTTCCCCCACTTTAGCCAAATCTTCCTGAGCAAATCTGGTTTTTGGGAACTCAGCTACTTTATTGGTTTTCTTAGACTTATCTGACATCCAAAATGTTTTTGACTACTTGATTCAAAATCGAAATCTCTATTGGAATAAACAATTTTCCTTTTGACGTGTTTATTAGTTATGAACGCAATATTAAAACCGGAAGGAAGAATCACCAGAAGAAGATACTTGACCCTATTTATGTTTTTTTATTTCACCAATATTCTGAGTCTGATGATGATTTGGCAGTCTTACCATCAGGAAGCTTGGCCCACCTTCTTTTCCTTTTCCATCATCCTCATTGCATCGATCGTGATTTTATTGATTCAGGCGATCAAGCGACTCCATGATATTGGCATGGATTGGAGATATGCCTTGTACTTGATGATTCCACCACCCGTCAACTTTATAGGTTTTATCTGGCTGGCGGTAAAAAAAGGAGAGGATGGACCCAATCCCTATGGTCCTGACCCAAGAAAAACAGATTTGTTCTAAACTCTGAACATAAAACCCAATCTCTAGGTCAATCCATGGAAAAGCTCCATCCCCTCCCACTTACTACTTGCAGTTAACTGCTTACTTCTTCTTTTGCTGAGCTGCCATCCATTCCATAATCGTAACAGGCTTTCCATCAACCATCACAGGCTTACCGTCAAGATCTAATCTGGCGGTATTGGCGTGAGAATACACCCAAGACCAATGCCCATTGTATCGGAAATCCTCCCCGCCATAGAGCCCGGTTACGTCAGTCACATTATCGTAGTAGGAGAAATGTACGTTTTTGGCTCCTGCCTTCTTCAATCGGTCAAAAAGCGGGACTACGGTCTCATCGGGTTTGGTAGTCATGTCATCCTTGGCGTGGACAAACCAAATTGGTACATTCTTGATCTTTTGGACCATCTGATCGGTGACAAATTCATTGTTGAAAGCCAAAGCACTGATGTATCCTGCTGCAAAATATTCCGGATGCTCAAAGATCAATTTCAAAGAAATATAGCCTCCATTGGAGCAGCCCCCCACGTAAATTCTTGTGGGATCGATACCCGGATTCTTAGCAACAAAATCCTGAATCAAGGCAAAAACGGCGGCATTGTAGATATCATTCACTTGACCTCTAGTCATGCCTTGTCCTGAGTCCATCCAGAAAGTAGGAGTCTGTGGAGCCAAGACATAAGCTCCGCCAAAAAGCACCTGAATCTCAGGAGAAGCATAGTTGAAAGCCTTGTTTCCCAATAGGGCGATACTTGGGTCAGTACCTCCCTCTCCTCCACCGTGTAGCCAAATGATCAAAGGAGCTTTGCTGGTCACATTTTTTGGAGCAAAAGCGCCGTAGGTTAAGGTGGTATTCTGATGGGTAAACTTTCCGCTAAGGTCAAATTCCTTTAAGTCTTCCTGCAAAATCCCATTGGATTGGTTCCAGACCAGTCCTGATTTGGCATGAAGCACCGTGACTTGATAGTCAATCCAGACATTGGAGGCCCGATTTCCCATTCTGAGGTATTGCATGGAAGACATGATGGGGTTATTAGGACTGACGGCCAAAACCAGAGTTAAAAACTTGCCTTCTTCGGATCTGTTTCCTTCTGCATCCGAAGGATAGGTGGTCACTACAGAGCGCTTGCCGTTTCTTGCCGGTTCGGGGATTTCGCCTAGAGATGAAGATCTGGAAACGAAGATTTCAAAATCCGCCGCCTTAGTATCTTCCAAGGGCTGTTCTAAGCTCAGCACCAACCTGCTGACTGCAGGTCCCCAGTCAAAGCCTTCAACAATAAGTTTGTACGTCCCGGGATTGGGCATAGCGGCCCTGTTTGCGCAAGTGATTAAAGGCAACGCAAGGAAGGCTGCCAGAAACAGTAGATTTTTTTTCATGAATAGGTGATTAAGGGTTTGAAAGGATAAGCAATTAAATTCTGTAAAAGTTGAGAAAGACCCAATAAAAATTACTCAAAAGGCGAGGAAATTGGGAGGTTTGGGTGTAAAAGGAGCAGGAGGTTAAGATGTATGGGGATAGGAAGGTTGAGAAGCATGGAATTACTTCCTCGCGTCCTATCCCCCAACATCCCAATTTCCTTGCTCCCTTACTTAATATTCCCCTTCTTCAATTCTTTTACTGCATAATCTACCGCCCGGGCGGTGAGGGCCATGTAAGTGATGGAAGGGTTTTGAGTACCTGTTGAGGTCATTGCAGCCCCATCTGTTACAAAGACATTGGGTGCCAAGTGCATTTGGTTGAATCCATTCAAAAGGGAGGTTTTGGGATCTCTTCCCATGCGCACTCCGCCCATTTCATGAATATCCAATCCCGGAGCCTGCTTGTTATCCGATTTTCTGATATTAATGCAGCCTGCTTTGGTCAGCATTTCTTCTCCCTGCTGGAGAAAATCTGCCAAGAGCTTTTCGTCATTATCATCGTAGGCCACATCGATTTCCAGCTGAGGAATCCCCCAAGCATCCTTGTGGTCAGCACTCAATCGGACTTGGTTGCTTTCCTTGGGAATGGTCTCACCCTGCATCATCATGAATACCGACCAAGGTCCGGGAACGGAATTCGCTTCCTTGAATTCTGCCCCAAAAGGCAAGTCTCTCGCTCCTCCCCAGCCCGACCTTCCGGCCGAATAAAAGGTCATATACCCCCTGAGAAAATCCGTTTCCTGCTTTTTCACGTTTCTAAAATTGGGAAGCATTACGGCTGTGGGTCTCCGGCCATAGTAGTACTCGTCCTCAAAGCCTTCGAAACCAGCACTCAAAGTGCCCCGATAATTATGGAAAGCAATGTATTTCCCAAGTAAACCGGAATCATTCCCGAGTCCATTGGGAAAGCGATTGGTCTGAGAATTCATCAGAATCAAGTTGGTATTCAAGCAGGCTGCGTTGAGAAAAATCACCTTGGCAAAGTACTCTTTGGCCTCCTGAGTCACCCGATCGATGACACGTACTCCGGTGACCTTGTTTCTTTCTTCATCCCAAATCAAAGAATGAACGACTGAGTCTGGCCTCAGAGTCAGATTGCCTGTTTTGGCTGCTGTGGGCAAAGTGGAAGAATTGCTGCTGAAATACCCTCCAAAAGGACATCCCCTATAGCACTGATTCCTCGCCATGCATTGTCCTCTGCCCTGAGCGAGATGAACTTCCTTAGGCTGCGTCAGATGGGCACATCGCCCGATGACAAACTTTCGATCTCCATAGGCATCCAAGATCCGCTTTTGAATTTCTTTTTCCACACAGTTCATTTCCCATGCGGGGAGAAATTCCCCATCGGGCAAGGTATCCAAACCATCGTAGTTCCCGCTGATTCCCACAAATCGCTCTACGTAGCTGTACCAAGGAGCAATGTCTTCGTAACGAATGGGCCAATCCACGGCAAATCCATCTCGAGCCGGGCCTTCAAAATCATACTTGCTCCACCGCTGTGTCTGTCGTGCCCAAATCAGGGATTTGCCCCCGACCTGATAGCCCCGCACCCAATCGAAAGGCTTGGTCTGTACATAAGGATGCTCGGAATCCTTGACAAAAAAATGCTGGGTATCTTCCTTGTATGCATAGCAGCGGTTGACTACGGGATTGTCCCTTTTGTCTTCCAAAGTTATCTGATTGCGATGAGGCATCTCCCAAGGATTGGAAGTCATGGTAGGATAGTCTTTCAAGTGCTCCACTTGTCGACCTCTTTCCAAGACCAGGGTTTTAAGGCCCTTTTCGCATAGCTCCTTGGCTGCCCAACCTCCGGAGATCCCCGAGCCGACTACAATTGCATCAAATTGATTGGAATTCATTTGGGAAAAATAAAAGAAAAGAAGAATACTTTTTTAAATTTTTTAAAAAAGTTTAGATTTAAGTCTCCTTCCCTTTTACTACCAAATACCAGTCATTTTCCAGTTCCAGATACCCGTAATCGTAGCAATAATGATAAAGATTGCCTTTTTTGTTTTGATAAGTATGGGTAAAAAAGCGGAAATTAAAACCTTTCCTCTGAAGCTTTTCTCTTGGTACTTTAGCTAAATCTTCTCCAGAAGAAATACAGCTTTCCAAAATATTGCGGTTTTTCTTCAGCGCGTAATTGATATTTCGGATTAGATTCGTGGAAATGGCATTTTGAGAATAATTGTAAGTATTGCGGCAGGAATCATCACAAAACTTCTTATCCAATCGTCCCTGAATGGGATTTCCGCAGTGTAAGCATTGTTTTTGTTCAGCAAGCATAACCAAAAAGTTTATTTGAATTTAGGGAATTAGTTTAAAAAAACAACTGACATGGCATCATCTCTTTTTTGCAATTATTCTTACCACTGCAGACTGACCAGAATGAAATTCCCCTTCCTCCAATTCTGTCTCCAGCTCCTCATAAATAAGAAAATCCATTCCTTCAAAGTCTTTTTTCAATTCCTCCAAACTGAATAGCATAGATTCCTCTTTTGGCCCTCCAGCCTTTTCATTGATTGTATTGAATCGTAGGTGATCTTTGGAAAAGCCCTCCAAAATCAAAATTCCACCCGGCTTCAGAAACTGTATGAGTTTTTGATGGAAGCTTCTTCTTTTTCCCTCAGGGAAATGGGCAAAAATCAAGACCAAAAGATCAAAGGATTCTGAAGGGGAGGAAAACTCCTCCAATGAAGCTACTTGATAATCCAAAATTACCTTTGCTTCCTTAGCCAGCCTTTCGGCTTTTTTCTTTGCCTCTACGGAAAAATCAAAAGCCGTGACTTGCCATCCCAGTTTGGCAGCAAAAACCGCATTTCTCCCCTCACCCTCAGCAGCAAAAAGAGCCTTACCGGGAATCAGCTTTGACAACTCCTGAGCAAGAAATCTATTGGGCTCTTTTCCATAGGCATAGACATCGACCTGATATCGTGTATTCCAAAATTCTTTCATCAATAAGCAGTAAAACCTTGGCGAAATAAAGGATAAAAACTTCTGAAAGCTGTAAATTATATCACATAATCCAGCACCCTATGTCTCTCCACGTCATCCTCGGCGCCAAAGGCAACATTGGCAATGCGATTTCCCAAGAGTTATTTTCCAAGGGAATTCCTGTTCGTCAAGTCAGCCGAAACCCCAAAAAGGTGAATGAAAACGATCAACTGGCACAAGCTGATTTACTGAATGCCCAGAAGGTAGCCCAAGCCGTAAAAGGGGCTGAAGTAGTCTACCTCTGTGCCGGCATCACCTATTCGGCCAAAATATGGGAAAGAGACTGGCCGGTTATCATGAGAAATACGTTGGATGCCTGCATCTCAGAAAAATGCCGATTCATCTTTTTTGACAACATGTATGCACTGGATCCCAATCAAGTGGGCCACCTTACAGAAGAGACTCCGATGAATCCACAAAGCAGGAAGGGAAAAGTCCGAAAGCAAATTCTTGAAATGCTCTGGAAAGAAGTGGGGGAAAAAAGGCTCCAAGCGATGGTGGTTCGAGCAGGAGACTTTTATGGTCCAGAGGCCAAAAACAGCTTTTTGCACGAACTGGTCATCAATCGGGTGAAAGCCGGGAAAAATCCCCAATGGACCTATGCGGGAGACAAAAGGCATGCATTCACCTACATCCCAGATGCCGGAAAAGCCACTGCATTTCTTGCCCAACAGGAAAGTGCATGGAATCAAACTTGGAATCTCCCAACCGACCCCAGCTACCCAAGTGCCCAAGAAGTCACCCAAATGCTCAACGACAGATTGGGAAAAAACACCAAGCTTAGCGTCATGCCCGGATTTTTGGTCTGGTTGCTGGGTTGGTTTATCCCTCCTCTTAAAGAAGTGCGTGAGCTCAAATACCAAACGGCTGAGGATTACCGTCTGGACTCCTCCAAACTGGAAAAAGCTTTTGGAATCAAACCCACCCCCTTTGCTGAGGGGCTGGAGTCCTGTCTTTAATCCACTTTTAATTTCATTCGGTAAAGGACCAAACCCTCCTCTTCTGTGGAAGAAAGACTGGGATTTTTCACTGCTATCAGCTGTCCCTGCTTATCCACAACCAATTGGCCGTTAACTCCTCCAGGCAACTCGATTCCTGTGGCCAATACGGTAAGATTCTGATCCAAAACGGCCAATAAGGGAGGATTGAGTTGATAGATTTTTTCGGGATCCAATCTTCCCGATTCATTTTTTGCCTTAGGAAAAACATCCTCAGCGATCCCATTTTGATACTGAACCAAAAAGTACGCTCCAATCGGAAAAATATCCCGTACTGTTCCGGGCATTTTCTTTCCATAGCTTTCGTAAAATGAGGAAGCCTGATTCATTGGGACAGGATCATATCCTACCCAGCTTTCTAAAGGCAGAATAATGGTACGCTGATAGACAAACTCCCCTCCTTCATCCTTGTAGTGCAAAATCTCCGGCCTAATCCAGTCCAGAAGATAAAAATCATTCCCATTTAGATAAGGGACCAGAACCAGGCTTCCATGGAATTGTCCGTCGAGAAACTGAGCTTCTTCAGGAAGCGACACCATAAATTGGAGGGAATCACCCTCTTTTTGGAAGGCAAAAAGTGGATCTGAATAAGTTTTGCTGTAAAACTCCTCGTTAAAACCTCCCTCAAGCTCACTTTCCGCCATAAAGCGGGGATAGAGATATCCTCCCTTCCAGGGAATCAGGGTTAATTTGGGAAGGAAATTGAAGGAAGTGTAAGCATAAGGAATGGACAATTGATCGACCGGATTCCCATTTTCATAGAATAAAAATCCTTTGGAATCAGTAGCCAAAGCCACTTTTCCATCGGCATAACCCATGCCCAGAATCATCGAAACCGCATTAGGACCATCCCAAGGTATACTGTCTTTCCTCAGAATTTCCCCTGATTCATCCACTTCCAGGTAGTGATAATACGATTCATTGGACAGGAGGTATTTTCCCTTGGACGCATCGTAATCGATGAGGTATCGGGGTTCCAACTGGTCGATCACCAAGGAGTCTTCCAATACCAGTGAAAAGGTGGGAGGTCTTTCTGTAGCCGAAGGACCGCAGGAAAACAGAAAAACTGCACTTGAAAAAAGGCAAAGACATTGGTTTTTCATAAAGAGATAAGTAAGAAAATGAATTTCTTAAAATTAGAATAAAAATCGGTGAATCAAATCCTGAAGTTCGGGAATTACCCTTTCTTCAAACCAAGGATTTCTTCTCATCCAAAGCCGATTTCTCGGTGAAGGATGTACCAAAGGAAAAAATTCAGGCAAATACTCCCCAAAGGCCCGAACTGTCTCAGTTAGATTCTTTTTTCTGCGATCCTCCAAATAATAGGCATGAGCATAGCTGCCAACCAATAAGGTGAGTTGAATCTCCGGCATAAGTCGCCTTAGCTGACCATGCCAGGTAGGAGCGCATTCAGCCATAGGTGGAAGATCCCCTCCTTTTCCCCTGCCCGGATAGCAAAATCCCTTCGGCATAATTCCGAAAAGTTCAGGTCGATAAAAAGTCTCCCGATCTACTCGAAGCCAGCGCCTCAATTCCTCCCCGCTGGGATCATTCCAAGGAATTCCCGAGGCGTGAACTTTGGTTCCCGGTGCCTGACCGATGATGAGGATTTTACTTTTTGGATCCACACTGAAAACAGGCCTTGGTCCCAAGGGTAGCTTTCCTTCACAGATGCGACAGGACTTGACCTGATGAATAATCTCGGAATTTGGGGAGGGATTCATGGTTTAAAATGAGAAATAGAAGAAATCAGCATCACCAAACCCATCCTTAAGGTCTGGGCTCTCTACCTTACTTATTCTGCCATTCATGTCTCAAAGCTTACAATTGGACGAATATTTTAAAGACTTATTCAAAATAAATAGACTTTTCTCCCAGAATTTTATAAATTTTCATATCTACTACCCTGACAAATAGCCATTTGACAAACAAATAAGCTGGCACTGAGTTAACACCACATTGAATTCGCTTTTCTTATCCACTTAGATTGACCACCATGAATTACCGAACTCTACTCCCAATTATTTTGCTGACTTTTTGTGCTTCCTGCTTTTCTTCCAAAGACTACGTGACGGATTACGATTACAATTACACCGGTTCATTCAAAAGGTACAAGACTTTCGCCTTTGTCCAGTCGGATGACATAGATACTACCGTCATTGCTCCTGTACTCAATGCCACCATCGGTGCCAGACTGGGATCCCAGGGTTTTAGGGAGGAAATTTCCAAGGCAGACATGCTGGTCAGCTACAAGATTTTCACAGACTCAGTACGCTACAGAGGCTATGTCCAGCCTGAGTTTGATTATTGGCTCAATCGGACAGGAATGACCTACCGAAATGCTGAAGGAGAAATCGAGCGGGAACAGGAAAAAGACGAAACTTACAACATGGTCAAGTATGCTGAAAACAAAGGAATGCTGGTCATCTATGTGATCGACAGCAAAAAAGGCAATACGATTTGGCAAGGCTATACTGCGGCAAATTTCGATTTTGAATCCCCCACTTTTGCTTCGGATATCACCAGAGCTGCCTATCGGGTAATGAATGAGTTCAAGATTTTAAAAAGAGGGGAATAATTCCCCATTTTTTTTACCGAATTCCCCAACCTGTCCAGGTCTGGGGATTTTTTTCTTGCTTTTCAAAAATAAATAACCCAGTCAAATCCTGCTCAATTCATTCCTGTCGCACATTTTGATATTTTTTTAGTGGTAGAATAGGACAGAACCCTTTTTTGGTAGGCCATTTGAAAAATTGTCAATTAGCAACAAAACAAGTCTACCATGAAAAAATCACTCATCCTTGCCGGAGTCTTCAGCCTTGGACTTATGGCCTCCTGCGTCTCCAAAAAGAAGTACACAGAATTGGAAAGCAACCTATTCAGTACCCAAGCTCAGCTCGCCTCTACCAACCAGGAAAAAGCTGAACTGGAAGAGAAAATGGCTGTCATAGAAGCACGGGTAGCCGAATATAACTCCAGGATCAACTCTCTCCGTGAAGTGAATGATCAGCTGAACGAAGCCAATAGCTCGATGCTTACCATAGAAGGAGCAGCGGTAATGTCGAAAAACTCCAGACAAAAAATGACCGAAACGCTGGCCAAGGTCGATCCAGCCAAACTTGCCAGCGCAAAAACCCTCGAAGATTCGGTCAATCTGGCGATAGAGTACAATATCAAGCAGAATATCACAGCTGAATCAGAAGGTAGTGAAAATGATGTGCAGATTGACATTGACAAGACCGTAGTCATGATCAGTGTATCTGACCGTCTTCTCTTCAATACGGGGAGCTATAGATTGAACTCCAAAGCCAATCCACTTCTAGCCAAACTTGCTGAAGTCATCAATGCCGAACCATCTCTACAGGTAATGATCGAAGGGCACACCGACCCTAGAACCATCTCCAATGCAGTGCTCCAGGACAATTGGGACCTGTCTGTGAAAAGAGCAACATCCATCGTCAGAGAACTACAATTGAAATATGGAGTGGCTCCGGAGAAAATGATCGCAGCAGGCCGATCCAGCTACATGCCGATTGTAGAAAATGACTCCAAAGAAAACATGGCTTTGAACAGAAGAACACGAATCGTATTGATTCCAGACTTGGATATGTTCTTTGCTATGCTTTGATCAAATCGAAATTCTATATCTTTTTTTAACTACCCCAATGACAAAAGAGCGGGCCTTTGAAGCCCGCTTTTTGTTTTCCATCTGATTAGCCCAAAAAATCCAAGGTCCCCAGTGCATATCGCATCAGGATATCCTGAAAAAAGAGCGTGTAGACTGCTTGGGCCTGATCCGCTTGCGCCCTTACCAGCTGTTGATTGGCAGTGGCCATATCGACAAAAGTCGACAAGCCCAACCTGAACCTTTCCTGCACCGCTTTGTAGGCTTCCTCGGCGGCTTGTACCTGAACTTGGGTATTTCTTTCTTTTCGAAGCGCAGCCTGATAGTTTTGATGGGAAAGCTTTACATCCTGGTAGATTTTACGGTCAGTGGCTTTTTCCCTCAACACCTGATTTTGGTAAGCCACCTTACTTCTTGCTACATCCAGTCTGCTCTGAAAATTGGAAAAAATCGGAATGATCAGGTTAAAGCCCAGGGTGTTCTGAGGATAAATTCTCAAAAACTGCTCCTGAATAGAGCGGTCATCCAATGAGGTAAAGAAGGTATTGTAATTGTAAAAAGCATTGATTCTTGGGTAATACATGGCTTTGGTAGCCTTTAGATCTTTTTGAAAGGAATCTTTTAGCAAGCTCTGCTGTGCCTTATCAGCGCGATTTTGAACAGCCAAATCATACAATTCCTCTACTCCATATTCCTGAAATTCCTTCAAGGCTTGTGCCGGGTCAACAGCCTCCAAGAAGGGAACCACTCCGGGATCAAGCTGTAGGTATTCTGTGAAGGTCCAAAGGTCATTTTCAAGGGCGATTTCGGCATCCACTTCCACGGATTCTACCCGAGCTACTTCGGATTGTTGATTGTATAAGTCAGAAACTGTACGAATCCCAGCGTCCACAAACCCTTCAATCTGACGAAGAATCTCTTTTTGGTTGGCTGTATTCTGCCTTGCAATCCTCAACAACTCGATATCAAGCAGAACCTGAAGGTAACGCCCTGCCACATCGAAGGTAATTTGCTGCCTTGCTCGTTCCAGCCCTTTTTCTCCCGCTTCGTAAGCAAGTTTGGCAGATTGAGTGTCCAAAATGCGTCTTCCTGAATTAAATACTGGAAGGTTGGCATTGAGATTGCCACTGATGATGTCATTGGTCACATTGGTGACTACGATTTCCCCCTCCACTTGCTGAAACTGCTGACCGGATTGCCGGAGAAAGTTGGAATTGACTCCCAAAGTAGGCAAATGGGAGAGCAGGGCTACCTGCTTTTCCTTTTGCAAAACTTCCATTTGATTGACCTGAATTTGATAGTCCAGGTTCTTTTCCAAAGCAATATTCACTGCTTCCCTGAAATTGAGTTGGAGGGTATCTTGGGCCACCCCCTTGGAAATACCACCTGATGCAAGGAGCATCAGCAGGATATGTTTAGCTAATTTTTTCATCTCTGTCTATTCTTCCATCTACTAAATGAATCAATCGGGTACCGTAATCTGCATTTTCCCGGGCATGCGTTGCCTGAATGATCGTGGTTCCTTCTCTATGCAAATCCTGAAACACTTCCATGATTTCTTTGGCTTGGGCTGAATGAAGATTGCCGGTGGGTTCATCGGCCAAGAGTACTCTTGGGCGTCCGGCTATAGCCCTCGCTATCCCCACCAACTGCTGCTGACCACCGGAGAGCTGAGCGGGAAACAAATCCTTTTTGGCGACCATATTGAAGCGATCCAAAAGCTCAGCAATGATGCTTTTCCGTTCGGATGAAGCTACTTTTCGGTAAAGAAGTGGAGTCTCAATGTTTTCATAGACTGTGAGTTCATCAATTAGATGGTAGGCTTGAAAGATGTAGCCAAATTCACTCTTGTGAAGACTGGAGCGCTCTTTTTCCTTCATTTGTCGGATGTTTTTTTCTCCAAAAAGGAAATCACCACTGTAGTCCTCGTCCAAAAGTCCAAGAATATTGAGCAGGGTGGATTTCCCAGCCCCTGAAGGCCCCATCAAGGTGACAAACTCTCCTTCCTGGATAGTCAGATTGATTCCTTTCAGGAGAAAAATCCGCTGAAATCGGGATTCGATAAATTTGTCTATGTTTTTTAGTTCGATCATGAAATATGAAATAAGTCTATTCTGATTTTAAAGTTTTGGAGGGGTTCAAGCGATATACTTTCCAACCTCTGTAGCCAATGGTAACCGCAGCGAGAACCAAGACTATGGCTACAGCCATCACATAGGGAGACCATCCTATGGAAGTCTGATGGGCGAAGCCCTGCAGCCAAAGCTGGGAAAACCAAATTCCAAAAGCCGTCGCCAATACTGCAGACAGACCTAAAAGCTTGAGAAAATCTTTAGCCAAAACCCAAAATACATTTACCTCAGTCGCACCGAGGACTTTTCTGATGCCGATTTCACGGGTTCTTCTTAGGGCTACATAGGAGACCAGCCCCATCAATCCCATCAAGGCGACCAATACGGAAATACTGGAAAAAATTCCAAAAACCAAGCCCACGTTTTGCTCGGACTGATAGAGCTGTTGATAGGCCTGATCCACAAACTGGAATGCGAATGGTCTATCGGGAAATACCTTTTTCCAAGACGCTTCCAAACTAGTCAGCAGAGGATTCAAATCACCCTCCGAAAGCTTGACCAGCAAAGTATTTGCTTCATCCTTTTCTAGGAAAATGGCCAACGGCTCCACCTCATGATGCAGGGAGTTGAAATAAAAATTGGAGACAACACCCTGAACCACCGAAGGACTGCCTGCGAAGTTGATCTTTCTTCCTATCGCTTCCTCCGGAGTCCAGGCAAGTTCCCGAAGTGCCGATTCATTCAGCAGAATGGGCAGTTCTACAGAATCCTCAAAAGCTTTTCCTCTGGAATAATCGGTTTCAATAAATCCTCTTCCGCTAATCAGTTCTATCCCTAAAGTGGGCAGAGCATCCTGATCTACCGCATAGCCTACTATGGCAAATTCTTTCTGAGCATCGCCTCCGGGAAAAATACTATACCCCGCTTTGATATGGATAGGAAGCGAAGAAGCCATACTGGAAGAAGTAGCTGCCCCGGATCTGGAAAACTCCTGCTTGAGAGCGTCGATAGAATTCCTCATGGAATAATGGTAATTCAAAGCGATCACCCGATCTTTCTCATATCCAAGATTGACTTGTTGCATATACTGAAGTTGCTGATTGACTACCAGAGTTGCTATCAACAAGCCCATGGAAACAAAAAACTGAAATACCACCAGGGATTTTCTCAACCAGACCCCTCCCCCTGCTTTGATCTGATTGGTAAGCGCCCGAATAGGTTCCATTCCGCTCAATACCACTGCCGGATAAAATCCAGCCAAAACCCCAACTCCCAGTACAATCCCCAAAAGCAGCACGATTCCTGCAGGAGTAAATACCAAATCCAAGGGTAATGGAATTCCGATAAGCTTGTTGAATTCAGGAAGCAACAACCCAATGACTAGCAGGCTGAGAAAAGCTGCACTAATGCTGAGCATTACCGACTCTGAAATAAACTGACCAAAAAGCTGGACCCTTTCTGCGCCCAAGCTTTTTCTGAGCCCTACTTCCTTGTTTCTTTCCGTGGATTCGGCTGTGGCCAAGTTGACATAATTTATAATTCCGATAGCTAAAAGCAAGATGGCCACCAAACCAAAAATATACAGGTATTTTACATTGGTTCCCGGCTTAATGGAGCTGAGAGACTGGTCACCCATGTGAATACTAGTCACAGGAATCAGGAAAAAAGAAAAACTAAACCCATACTCCTGAAATTCAGTCCCCAGATTTTTCAGAACCAATTGGTCCAGTTTTGATTCCAAAGCCTTCGGATCTGCACCTTCCCTTAGCTTCACATAGGAATAATAATTACTGGGACTCCAGGATGGCTCTTTCCCATGCCGATGTGTTTTGAAAGAAGCCAAAAAGTCAAAATCCAAATGAGAATTGGAGGGAAAATCAACTATCACTCCCGTGACCAAATAGTCTTTTCCATCTACTTTCAAGCTTTTTCCTTCTGCATTTTGAGGACTTCCAAAAAGACGGTTTGCGGTACTTTCTGTCAATACGATCAGATTTGGCTCGGAAAATAAGCGTTCTTTTTGCCCAACTAAAACCTCAAAATCAAATACCTCCAAAAACCGTTCATCCACAAAGGCAAACTTTTTCTCTTCTTGACCACCCTGCCCCAAATCCACCAACACCGAAGAGAAAACACTCAGGTCAAAAACCAAAGTCCCCGTTTCCGCCTCAGGGATCTCATCCAGAACAGTCGGAATCAAAGAAGATGGGGACATGCTCGCCAACTGAGCCTCCCCTCCAAACTTGAATTCCTGATTAAACCTATAAATCCTGGAATAGTCCGTGTACATCCTATCGTAGCTCCATTCATGATAGATGTACAGAGATATTGCCAAAAAACTCACCAAGGCAATAGTCAGCCCAAGCAAATTGATTCCGGTATACAACTTCCTCTTTTGAAGGTTCCGAAGAGCTATTTTAATGTAGTTTTTCCACATGGCATTGGAAGAATTTAAAATGGAAACATGGGAAGATTCAGCCCAATCAATAACTAATACTAAGTCTAGTTGTATTTTCAGGAGTAGGTTTATCCTGATTTTCTGAAAACTGCAACTGACCACTCTTGATCTTTTCCACTTTTATGCCATAAAAAAAGCCCCTGAAATCCCTTCAGAGGCTATTTTTGGTAAATCAGGTCTCAATTATCTCGAACATTTTTGTCCGCCAGCGAACAAATCAGTGGGCAGTTTGCAGTAGGAAGTGTTCAGAGTACAGTTCACCGTTTTTTCGCTATCTCCATTCACAAATATTTAAATTACCATTTCTGCTTTTCTCTTGCTTCTGGCGTCTTGATTCCAGAAACTTGTTGATGGCTTAAAACTTCCTATACTTCCCACCCAAATACTTATTGGCTTCTTTTTCTGCAAATTTGGCCTTTTTACTGTTCCAGTGCAGGGTTTGGTTCGGGAATCGACCGGCAATCACGCCGAGCAAAATAGTCTCTGTCAGTCGTGCAGAATATTCGAAGGGAGCCGAACATTCGCCTTTTCCGAGGCAAGCATCCACAAATTGATGGTAATGCTTTTTACTTTCACCAGCATAGTCTTTCACCGGTGCTCCCAAGTTGAACGGCGTCACATCAAACTCCTTGTATTGCCCATCTACAATCCATTTGGGCAACTGCTGGAAATGAGGGAGCAGCAATCGACCTTTTTCTCCCAAAAACATCGCTCCCTGATCCGGAAGCTCATCTCCATTGGGAAGCTTCAAATCCTCATGGTCTGCCGGAGCACCGGGACCATCATACCACACCCACTTCAGGGTCTCTGCTGTGTAAGGAGTGGCTGGAAACTCATAAGTCACGATGTTATTTTCCGGAAATCCATATCCTGTGGGTTGACGACACTCATTAGTGATAGTCATCGGCACATCGAGCTGTAGAGCATTGTATGGCGTATCAAAAATATGAACCCCCATATCTCCCAGCGTACCACAGCCAAAATCCAGAACTTTTCTCCAATTGCCGGGATGATATTCGTTTTCCTTGAAAGGACGCTCCGGGGCAGTTCCCAGCCAAAGATTCCAGTCAAGATTTGCCGGAACAGGATCGCTGCCTGTCGGGGTAGGCTGATCAGTACCCCAGTTTTTGGGTGACCAAGCCCTGACGGTGTGGACCTTTCCGATGATTCCAGATTGGATCAGTAGCGTAGCCAACTTGTAGTCGTAGAAGGAATGAACCTGAATCCCCATCTGAGTGACCAGATTTTTCTTTTCGGCCAATTTCTTCATCGCCCTGGCCTCAGTGACATGGTGGGTCAGGGGCTTTTGGCAGTAAACTGGCTTGTCCATTTTCATGGCCATCAAGGAGGCAGGTGCATGGGTATGGTCAGGAGTAGATACGATCACCGCATCGATCTCATCTTCCATTTCCTTGAGCAAAATGCGGTAGTCCGCATAGGTTTTGGCATTGGGATAAAGAGAAGTTGCGTTGACTAGCGCATTTTTATCCACATCGCATAGGGCTACTACCTCCACCAGCTCGTGGGAAGCGATAGCTTTAAGGTCTTCCATCCCCATGGCTCCCAGGCCAATATGTGCGGTCCTCAGTTTACCGGCCTCTTGAGCTTTGGCCAATAGGCTGGGAGCCAATGCCAAACCCATCGCACCAAGGGCGGATCTTTTGAGGAAGTCACGCCGATCGATTACTTGGAATTTCTTAGTCATTTGTTAAGGTTTATGCTAAAGGTTAATTCAATTCTTTGATTCTGATATTTCGAAAGTGAACCACATCACCATGGCCCAAAAAGCCGATACGACCCGAAGATCTTTGCAATCCTGGATGATCCCTGCCATCCAAGGTTCCGTTTTTGCTGGCTTCCAGATAATCCCCTTCCAGGATGGTTTCCCCGTTGAGGATAATTTTTATCTTGGGATGCTCCACGATGACCTCCTGCAGATTCCATTCTCCCACTGGCTTTAAAAAGCCCTTTTTAGCAGGAATTACTCCGTATACCGAACCATGAAACTGATATTCTTTCAGGTTTTCGTATTTCTTGGCGGTATTGTCCAAAATCTGGAGTTCTTTGCCCACGTAGGCTGCATCTCCTTCCAATGGAGCATGAATCCCAAGACCATTATTCGCTCCTGGAGTAAGCTGGAATTCAAAACGGAGAACAAAATTTCCGTATTCCTTTTCTGTAAAAAGGTTACCTCCTCCTCCGCCTTTCGGATCGATGATGATCATTCCGTTTTCGGCTCGGTAGGAAGTTTTATTTCCTATCCATCCATCCAGATTTTGACCATTGAAAAGAGACACAAACTCAGGCTCTGAAATCTGCTGGGCTATACCTTCAGCATAACCAAAGTTTAAAATCAGAATTAGACCAAGGAGGATTTTTTTCATAGGAAACCAACTTTATCCCTCAGGAATGGAAAGTCCTGTAAGATAATCGACTGCTTCCGTTTTTTGCAACCCGACTAAATAAAAAAAAGAGAAAGTAGGGAAAACTTATTTAAAATTTTCAAAAAAGATCAAAACAAACCTGCCTCAACAGATCGGAGAGGCAGGTATTTAGCTTTATTCATCTTTGAGAACTTGGGCTGGGTTGGTTTGGGCAGCGAGATAGGAATGGATGCCGACAATCATCAGGCATAGGGATAGCAAAGCCAATCCTCCCAAGCCAAATTGAAGGTAAGGCATATCAATTCGGTAGGTATAGCTTTGTAAAAACGTCTTTGCGAGCCAATACGTAGGAAATGCCGCCAATCCAATGGAAATTAAGATAAGAACCAGATAATCACGGCTGATCAATGCCAAAATTTGAGTAACGCTGGCTCCCAGAATTTTGCGAAGAGAGATTTCCTTCATTCGCAAGGAAATAGTGAAGGAGGAAAGTCCGAAGAGACCCATCCCGGAAATCAACATTGCAATAACACTTGCAAAACCCAAAATATTTCTGATCCTCAGATCCTCTTCATAAAAGCGCTCGATCTCCTCATCCAGAAATTTAAAATCAATTTCTTCGTAAGGATAAACCTCCGAAAAAGCTTCTTTAAGACTCGTCAATCCATTCGACAGGTTAATTCCTTTTCCTAGTTTTATGGAAATTACATTGTAATAATCAGGAGCCTGAAAAAAGATCATCGGCATGATTTCCTCCTTCAAAGACCTGGAGTTGAAGTCTTTCATCACTCCAACAATAATGCTGGACTCCTGACGGAAAGCGATTGAACTGCCCAAAGCCTCTTGGGGGCTTTTATAGCCGGCATCTCTCAAGAATTGCTCATTGACCAAGACTTCATTTGGATTTTGTCTCAAATTCCTACCTGCAAGCAAAGTCACTCCATTCACCTGAACAAATGAAGAATCCACATTTTTGACTTGGGTGAAAAACTCCACCTCAGCCGAATCTATCGGCACCCTGACATCCGATGTCCAAATTCCTGCGGAAGAAATTGCATCTCCACCCAAACTCGCCCCCTCCACAAAACTCATTTGGCTGCTTCTTTCCCGAAACAAGGAAGCCTTCTCTATCCCTGCCATAAAAGGAAGATGGGCGTAGACTACTGCATCTTTTTCAAAACCTACCGGCTGACTGCTTACATATTTCATCTGGGAAGAAATCACCATAACCATAACCAAGAAAACCATCGAAGCAGTAAACTGTAAAACGGTCAAGTTTTTTCGTAAGAATACCCCAAAGGAAAACTTTCCGGAACCTTGCTTTTCGCCTTTCAATGCCCGCTGAGGCTGATAGTTGGCTAAAATCAAGGCCGGGTAGATTCCAGAAACAAAGGTCAATCCCAAGCTGAAAAGGATGAGAAATGCCAGATTCACCGCAGAAAAATAAGTGATCGTGAAGCCCTCAGGAAGGTAGGACTGGAAAGCTTTGAGAATCAAGTCAGAAAAAATCAATCCAACCAAGGAGGCAAACAGTACCATCAGGTAGGTCTCGGATAGAAATTGAAAAACCAATTGGTTTTTTCCACCGCCCAAGGTTTTTCTGATTCCCACCTCTTTTGCCCTTCCTATTGCCTGCGCTGTTTCTAAATTGATAAAATTGAGACAAGCCAAAATAAGAATGATTCCCCCAATGATCAAAAGACCTTGAATGAGCGTCTTGGAAGCGCCTTCATTGTCAAAAGGATAGGAGAAATGCAGTTCGGACAATGATTCAAACCCAAAAGTGGTTTTCCCATCTTCTTCATCTGCATAGTATTTTTCAGTGATTTTGTCCAAACCACTTTGGATTTCCTCCAGCCTGTAGTTTGATTGAGTCTTAAAAAAGAGCTGATTACTGGAATTTATATTGGTCCAGGAATGCACTCCATACCAATCTTCTTTCTCATTTTCCTTGATTGTAGAATAGGAGATAAAATCCTGAAAAATAAAGTCTGAATTCTCCTTATAATCTTCTACCACACCCACTATCGTGGTAAAAATGGAGTCAGTATCCACATACAAAATCTCCTTTCCCAAAATTCCATCCAAAGACTCTCCAGGAAAATAGGTCTCTGCACTCTTTTGGGAAATAATCACCTGATTGGGGGCAGTTAAAGCAGTATTCGGATTACCTGCCAACCATTTTCTCCGGAAAAGTCTAAAAAAACCTGGATCAGCAAAGGTGATATAGTCTTTTCTGCCAAAGTTCTTTTGAAGAGCTGGTAAGCTTGCATGAGTATTAGGAATAGTGTACAACTTTCCGGCTACTTCCACTCCTGAAAGCTCTTGCGAAAGCACATCTCCCAAGGGTCCCGGAGCGGCCGGATAGCTGTATTTCATTTCTCCATAATCGTTCTCCGTGACAATTCGATAGATCCGATCACCATCCGGGTGGAAATTATCAAAACTGTAAGCATGCCAAACGATATTGAAGATCAAAAAACAAATGGCGATCCCCAATGAAAGCCCAAGGATATGAATTCCCGTTCTCACCTTGTTCCGGAGTAGATTCCTCCAGGCGATTTTAAAGTAGTTTTTGAGCATAGTAGGAATTGGAAAATTGGAAGATTTGGGTTGAAAGGTTGTAAAGTTGGAATGTGGTAAAGTTTGAACGTGTCACAGGGATTGAAACCTTTAAACTCGCTTATTCTTTTCTCTTGCTTCTTGTCTCTTGCTTCTTGTCTCTAATATCTTGATACCAGATACCTGATACTTGATACTTCAATATCATTCATCCTTCAACGTATTCACAGGATTTGTCAAGCTGGCTTTGAGGGACTGCGCATATACCAGCGCCAAGGTAAATGCAATACCACCAATAGCCAGAATCACAAAGCTGATCCAGGAAGGCCATCCTTTTACGGCAAATTGATCCAGCCAGCCTTGCATCAGATAAATACTAAGAGGAAGTGCTACAATTACCCCGACGAGCGTGGTGACCATAAACTCTTTTCCAAAAAGCCAGGAAATACTCCAGCTCGATGCTCCGAGGACTTTTCGGATTCCAATCTCCTTAGTCCGTCCGGCAATCGACAAAGCCACCATGGCAAACAATCCCATGGCTGCAATCAAAATAGCCAGAGATGCCGCGATAAACACCATTTTCCCCAATCTACGGTCAGACTGGTACTGCGCTTCCACCGTTTCATCCAAGAAGGAAATATTCAAGGGAAGGCCCGCAAACTGCTTTTCCCACTCAGCCTCGATCACACGCCGAACCTGATTGACATCCCCGCCTGTAGCTCTGACTAATAGTTTAGGATTGGCGCTGGAATTGATCATCAGATTGGTAATCCCGCTGAAAACGGCCATGGGAGATTTGGCAATCATCACAGGCTCTATGGGTTGATAAAGAGAGGCATGATGAAAGTCCTTAACGACTCCGACGATTTGATGGGGTTCAAAATCGGTTCTTGGAAGCAGCTCCCCGGTAGGGTCATCCCAATTAAATGCGCGGGCAAATGCCTCATTGATCATCAAAGCACTGCTGTCGGATCCTACTGAAGGATTTATACTTCTTCCCTCTAGGACTTCCATGCCCAAGGTCTGCAGATAATCTCCTGCCACGAAATTGACTTTAAACGAAAACATCGTCCCATCCTCTAAAGGGAAAGCAACCTGCCAAAAGGCATCATCCCCATAGGTGGCCACAGTCAACGCCGTCGAGGCAATTTCAGTCCGTGAGGCCAAGGTCTGCCGAAAGCTTTCCGCAGTTCTGAAGCTTTCTTTCAAGGAGGTGACAAAATTTTGGGAAGGATAATCCGGCATATCCACGATCAAAATTTGATCCTGATCAAAGCCCAGATCATAATCCCGAATTTCGTTCATCTGATTGACCATGATCAAGGTCGAGGCGATGAGCAGGAAGGAGATGAAAAACTGAAAAGCAACTAACCCTTTCCTGAGGCCCTGCTTCCCAAAGTGGATGGAAAGATTGCCTTTTAATACCTTGATAGGCCGAAGTCCGGATAGAAAAAAGGCAGGATAGGCTCCGGCCAAACCTGAAATTATTAAAATCAGCCCTGCCAAAATCCCAAACTGTGCAGGACCATAGATGATGTCCAGTTCCTTTTGAAATAGATCATTGAAGGTGGGCAATATTAACTCCGCGAGCACCACACCAAGGACAGCAGCCATCAAAGTCGTCAAAAAGGCCTCGGTCATAAATTGATTGATCAACTGACTGAAGCTGGCTCCCATGGTCTTTCGCACCCCGACCTCTTTCGCCCTGGAGGTGGCCCGTCCGATAGCCATAGTGGTGAAATTGATACAGGCAATCAGCAAAACCAAAAAGGCAATTCCGGACAAAATCCACAACAGCGATTTCTGCGTAGTCTCCACTGCCCCATTTCCTGCACCTTCAGCAAAGTGCATATCAGCCAAGGGTGTAAGTGTAAAATAAAGTCCGCCCTCTTCGTAATCTTCGCCAAGAGACTTTTTCATAAAAGCCTCCATACTTTGATCAATAGATGCAACTTGCTCCGGGGAATTCAGCTTGACCAAATTAAATCCCCAGACATTGTACCAAGAAGCCAAGCTTTCTTCATCTGCAAAGAAATCCATGTTTGCGATAGGCATCAGGATTTCAAAAGGAATGGAATTATTTGCAGGAGGGTTCTTCAAAAGTCCTGTGACCCGGTAATCCACAAAGTCCTCCCCCATTTTCAGCTGGAGCGATTTTCCGATAGGGTCAGCAGTACCAAAGTATCGGTTGGCCGCTTCTTCGGTGATTACCACTGAATATTTGTCTACTAGCTGGGTAGAGACATCACCTTTGATCAAAGGAAAATTAAGCATTTTCAAAAAGTCAGAATGCACCAGACGGAGCCGCTGATTTTGGGTACTCTGATCCGGCAAGATGGCCTGCACATCTGCATTGGTCACTCCGGATATTGCTTCGATCTGAGGAAATTCTGCTCGGAAAGCGGACTCCAGGACTACCGGAGAAGAGTAGGATTCCTTGAGTTCCCCATCGATACGTTCATAGGTTTTAACTCGGTAGATCCGATCCAGATCCTGATGAAAAGCATCAAAGCTCAGTTCAAACTGGACAAAGAAAAAAATCAAAATGCTAACTCCCAGCCCCAAGGACAAACCGATCAGGTTGATTCCAGTATGGAGCTTGTGCTTGAGTAGGTTTCTGACTGCAATTTTGAAATAGTTTTTGATCATGGGTATTCTACTTTTTACAGAGAGAGATTATTCCAGTTTGGTGCCAGTGAAAAACTTCCATTTTGGGCCTTCACGGCTGTTTTCCTATTTGTTCCAATGATTTCACGGACAATTTTGTCCGCATTCGGGCAATGAGATAAGGCATTCTTATTCACTTTTCAGCGTTTTGGCCGGATTGACCAGTGCCGCTTTGATCGCCTGAGAACTGACGGTAAGCAAAGCAATCAGCAATGTCAACCCACCTGTCCAAATAAAGATGCTCCAGTCCAAAACCGTCCGATAATTGAATGTATTCAGCCAATCACTCATGAAATACCACGATACCGGCACGCCGATCAAAATGGCGATACCAACCAAGCGGGCGAATTCGGATGAAATAAGCCCAATCAAGTTGCTCACGGTAGCTCCCAGTACTTTTCGTACCGAGATTTCTTTTTTCTTTCGCTCAACAATAAATGCAGCCAATCCAAACAAGCCCATACAGGAAATGAAAATGGACAAAGCTGTGAAAATGGACGTAAGCTTGGCTGTCCTTTCCTGAGAAATGAATTTTTGTTCATTTTCCTGGTCTACAAATCGATATTCAAATGGGGCATCAGGATTGAATTTTTCGAAGGTATTTTGGATCTGAGCCATAGCCTCAGACAAATTGACTTGCTCATTCAGCCTCAAATGGATGAAATTCAACTCCCGGAAAGGTCCAAATACCGCAATGGGCTTTACCTCATCAAATGGGGACTCCATGATGAAGTCTTTTACCACCCCGACTATGGTGTAGTCTTTTTCGTCATCTCTGATTACCTGACCTAAGGGATCTTCAAAACCCAGTAGTTCGGCCATTTTTTCATTAATCATCATAGCGCTACTGTCACTGGGGAAGGTGTAGACATCAATCTCTCTTCCTGAAATCAATTCCATACCTGCCGTGGCAATTAAGCCAGCATCAGTCCCCATCCTACTGATGTTTGGCTTGAAACCGGGGTCTTTTCCCTGCCATTGCATTGCGTCTGTGTCGCTGTAGATATCCGTCAATGGAGAAAAGGTATAACTCACCGAAGAAATTCCTGGTAGACCGCTCAGTTCATTTCTCAGTGCTGATTTGTTTTCCCGCATTTTGGAGGTCACGGGATGAAAAATCAGTCGGTCTTCATTGATGCCGAGGTCTCTGTTTTGGACAAATCTCATCTGATCCCGGACTATCCAAGTGGAGGAAATCAGAATGACCACTACCGCAAACTGGAAAATCACCAATACCTCTCGGGGCTTGATCCCCAGATTTTTTCGCTGATCCATTTTCGATTTCAAAGCCAAAATCGGCCGATAGGAACTCATCAAAAAAGCAGGATAGCTACCCGCCAAGAGCCCTATGATCAATACATAAGCGGCAGAAATGATCCAGAAAAAAGGCTGATTCAAAGGTGTTTGCAACTCCTGACCGATTAAATCCCTAAATGAGGAAAACGTAAGCGAGACCAAAACCAAGGCGATCAGGTATGCCGAGAGAGCCACCATAGTGGATTCAGCCAAAAACTGCCCGATTAGCATTTCTTTTTGGGCACCGGAAATCTTCCGGATTCCTACTTCTTTGGATCTCCGGTCACTTTGAGCTGTACTTAGATTGACAAAATTGATTCCGGCTATGATCAGGACAATAAAAGACACAATGGAAAACATCCGGATCAGTTCAATTTTACCTCCTACCGATTGTCCATTTTCAAACTTGGACCTGAGATGCAAATCCCTGAATGGAAAAAGAAAATCAGAAATATCATCGTACGCTGAGTTGTCAGCCGTAAAGGACTTGAATTTATCATTGAATGATTCCAAAGAGGTGCCGGCCCGTAGCATAGCAAAACTTCGGTAGGAATTATTACCCCAAAAATCATCCACCCAGCCCATTTGCTCCAGTTTGCCGAAAGGCAAAAAGCCGGTGAATTCCAAAGTGGAATTTCCCGGAAAATCGGCCACTACAGCCCGAACTTCAAAATCAAGCTGTTTTTCTATAGTTACTGTTTTCCCCAGGACAGAGGTAGTTCCAAAAAGCTTTTGCGCCAAAGATTCCGTCAAAACAATACTTTCAGGCTGCACCATAGCAGCTATCGGATCTCCTTCCAAGACCTCAAAACTGAACATTTTGAAAAATCCCGGCTCAGTGAAAGTAAGCTTCTCATAATAACTATTTGCCTCGAAGCTGATCAGCATAGGATCCCATTCGGTGATTCTCGTGGCTTCTTCCACTTCGGGATATTGCTCCTTCAAGGCTGGCACATAGGGTGCAGGAGTGTAATCCCAAGAATTGACCTCTCCATTGGCGTGGTTATTTCTCCAAACTGCATAAATTCGATCAGCATGCTCATGGTATCGATCCACTGAGAGTTCAAACTGCACCCAAATCAGGATAAGAATAGAGGCAGCCATTCCTATACCCAAACCTACCACGGTGATAAAAGTGTAGCCCTTATTTCTTTGGATATTTCTCCATGCGATTTTTAAATAGTTTTTAAGCATGATTCGAACAATCTAAGGGTTTGGACCAGTGAGAAAAGCCAAAAAATAATTTTGGCCATATCGAATCATTCATGGATTATGCCAGGCAAAACCTGCATTACGTGTCTAATTTGACACATTTTTAACTTTTGTATTTTTTGTTTCGAACAAAATTGTCCGTCAGCGATCAATCCTGATTTTTTACGCTTTGAAAAAAGCAAGCGTAATTCATTTTCATGCCAGCCATGTCCAGTTGGACTTTCATCCCTTCCCTGAGGTTCATTCCCAATTGTCCGGTTTAGCCATCTCCTTATCCCCATGCCCCCTTATAGGAAACCGATCCAACTCCCTGCCCTAGATACCGAGATAAAGGACAGAATCGTATGTCCCGGTTTTCATTCTGATTCAAAAAATGAAGGTCTCTTGAAAAAAATCAAATCCTCCAATCCAGACATAAGGTCAGGAGGGAATGTTGGGAAAAAGAAGCAATAACCCTTTAAATTCTATATTGCCTATTTAATAGGTAGGAATTATCAGTCTACTGCTTAATTTTGGATGGAAAATACAGTCTAAATACTTCATGGAAAAATTGTTGTTGAGATTAAAGAATGAGCCATTTTGGACCATGTTTTTTGCTTTTGCAGGCATGATTTTTTTCCTGATGGTTACCCAAACCCTAACCCAGTCCATCAAAAGCTGGGAATTGGATACAGAAATGTTTTTATGGTTTTTATTGGTTGGGTTTATCGCTCAAAGTATCGACGGGGCATTGGGAATGGCCTATGGGGTCAGTTGCAACTCCATTTTACTGGGAATTGGAATTCCTCCGGCTGCAGCCTCTGCTTGGGTGCATTTTGCTCAGGTGTTTACCAGTTTAGCTTCGGGCATTTCTCATTGGAAGATGGGGAATGTGGATTGGAAATTGGCCAAAAAGCTTTTGATCCCCGGAGTGATTGGATCTATGGTAGGCGCATTTTTGCTGTCTAATGTAGATGGAAATATGGTCAAGCCGATCATTGCCGTTTATCTTTTAGTCATGGGATTTGTGATCTTAAAAAAGGCTAGAAAAAAACACCATGCTGTCAAATTCAACCGCGAAAGTAGAAGTCTTCCGGTATTGGCAACCTCGGGCGGATTTGCGGATGCGATCGGTGGTGGAGGCTGGGGTCCTATTGTAAACAGCACCTTGCTCAGCAAAGGAAAAATAGCCCGCTATGCTATCGGAACGGGGAATTTTGTTGAGTTTTTTGTGTCTTTGGCCAGTGCCTCCACTTTTTTGTTTTTCGTGAAGGAACTTAGTCTTGCCCCCGTCTTGGGACTTATCCTTGGCGGGGTTATCGCAGCCCCTTTTGCAGCTTATATCTGCAAATTGGTCAAACCCAAACACCTTATGGTAGCCGTAGGGATCTTGATTATTCTGTTGAGTTTGAGGACTTTTTATATCTCTATATTCTAAAAATTTGATTATCCGTAATTATGCCAGTTGCCGTATTCTCTTGGCTTTTGTGGCTGGAAGTCCGAAGCTTCCAAACCCTGAACCTCTGAGCTCAAATTAGGGCGTCTTTTTTTCATTCTGGCAAAAAAGCGGATTGGCAAGTTCTAAAAAAAACCGATCTGAACTCAGATCGGCTTTTGTTGGTGAAAAACCTTGATGCCATTTTAAAACTCATATTTGAAAGTGAGTCCGACAGTAGCCGGATCACCTAATACTGCTGCGTAATGTCCGGCATTTCCCGAGGCAGGAAGCAGCTGCTCAAAGTAATCGGTATTCAACAGGTTTCTAGCCCAAATAAAGGTGGAAAATCCTTCTTTGGCCCGGAAACCCAACCGAGCGTTGACCAGGGCGTACCCCTCTACATGGAGAAAACGGGACGGAGAGGGACTGGAGGAAAACGAGGAACGAAAGAACACATCCGATCCGGTGAAAAAACTTCCTGAAGCCTTGAAAAACTTAGCTGGAATGGAATATTCTCCTCCAAATGACCCTGCCCATTTGGATACTCCGGGAAGTCTGCCTCCGGAAATATCCTTGAAAGCAGACTCTCCCCCAGTCTCTTCCAAGGGAACGGGGGCATTGGGAAAAGAAACATAAATCGCATCCGTGTAGGCCAATGCACCAGTCAGAGAAAATCGGGAATTGAGTCGCAGGCTTCCGTCTACTTCCAATCCCATCACACGGACCTCTTCGGCATTTGCCAAATACCCTCGATTGACACCCACCTCGGCTGTTTGAACCAGGGTTTGATAGTTCTCTATAGTAGTCTGATGCAGTACCAGATTGAAGGTTGACCCTTTAGCAGGACTGGTTTTAACCCCAAGCTCATAGTGAACCACATATTCTGGCAGGACCTCAGCCAATTCCAACAATGGCTGACCAGCGATTGAAGGTAAGCCTCCTAAATTGATCCCAACAGGCTTATAACTCGTCGAAAAGGTCCCGAAAGCATTTATCTTTTCACTAAACTGGTAGGAAATGGTGGCTTGACCTGACCAGTTCTGATCGGTTACATTGGCCTGAAAGCCTTGGGATGAATAAACCGATCGCTTGATCGCCAAAAGTGCTGGATCGTCCGTTTCCAAGCCTCCATAGGCTACTCGGTCGTAATCCACCTCTTTTTGGTCGTAATTGAATCGGATACCTGGCAAAACGTGGAGCTTCTCTGTAATTGCCCAATCCAACTGACCAAACACAGCTGCCGAGGTAGAACGCAGCAAGGAAGTAGTCCGGATGCCATATCCTTCCAAAAGCCCCGGAGTAGCCCATAAGGGACTGGTGGTGTTTTGGGCAAACCGATATTGGGCTGCTCCTGATTCCTCGGTATGGTATGGGGAAGTTTCAAGATTTTGACTTAGGAAAAATACCCCAAATACCCCGCTGAGTTTTTTGGAAAAATCCCCCGCATATCGGATTTCCTGAGAATATTGGTCATGTCGGGAAGGAGCTTGAGAAAGTGTCAATACTGGCAGACCGGTAAAATCCCGGTCGTTGGAAGGTCCCCAGTTCCAGAATCTCCAAGCTGTAGTAGAGGTCAAAGTCCCTTCTCCAAGTTGAAAATCTGCATTCAGGGAAATTCCTCCTAAATCATTATTGGACCTCCATGGAGTATCGTGATCGATAATTCGGTCAAAAGGATTTCGGGTAGGGAGGTCATAATTCAGGTCAGCGATGATTTGCTCAAACCTCCGATATGGGTCGCGCTGGGTTTCTACGACTCCTGCGACTACTTGGGCGTAGCCCATGGGTCGCTGAAAACTGGCATCCCCAGCCAAAACAATTTCCACTTTACTGGAAGGGTTGAAGAGGAGTTGCCCCCTGAATCCCAAGTTGTTCAGATCATTGATCGATTGACCGGTTCGGATATTTTCAAGAGTTCCGTTTCTTTGAGTACCGGAGAAAGATAATCTTGCTGCAAGGGACTTGGACAGAGGGCCTGTGACCGAGGCCCTCGCCTGGACAAACCCAAAATTACCATAACTCAATTCCAAAGTTCCACCGGGAGTATAACTCGGAAGCCGCGTTGAAATATTAAAAGCCCCTGCAGTGGTATTTTTTCCGAAAAGCGTCCCCTGAGGTCCCCTGAGCACCTCAATCTGCTCAATGTCGAGAAAATCCAAGGAGGTCGCCGCAGGCCTGGCAAAATAAACCCCGTCTACATAAAACCCGACCCCAGGGTCTATCCCGTCATTGGTCAGACCAAACGTAGATCCTAGTCCCCGGATATTCAATGTCGTGTTTCTTGGGTTGGAAGAATAAAGCTGCACGGTAGGAATCAGTTCTTTCACCCGATTGACATTAAATGATCCGGTTTCTTCAATCCTGGGTCCTCCAACCACAGAAATGGGGATGGGTACCTTTTGTACTTCTTCCGATCGTCTCCTGGCTGTAATCAGCACTTCTGCCAATTCCGAATCCTCTTCAAGAATAATCTCCAGACGAGAAGTAGGTGCGGCAGAGAGAACCACTATCGATTCTTGGTAGGTGACAAAATTGATCTGAAGGGTCAATGGAAAAGTTCCCGAAGTCTTAAGTAGGAATTTACCCTCAGAATCCGTTATTCCATACGACTTGGTTTCTCTCACCAACACCGTGGCGCCCTCCAATACCTGACCGGATGGATCTTTAACTATGCCTTCAATCACTTGCTGAGCCAAAGCAGCCTGAGCAAGTAGAAGCAATCCAAACAACAATGTAAATCGTGCTTTCATGTAATAGCAATAAAATTTCCTATATAACCTATATTTCCTACCATTTTGGTAGGATTAAGGCAAAAGTAAATCGAAAAACCAATCCAAAAAGAAAAACTTGAAGTTTTTTTTCAAGACATGCCCCATCTAGGCGATTCCCTGCTTCCAAAAAGTTTATCCTAGCTGTGAATTTTGTATTTTGGCACATCACTGCTGTTTCCTTATGCTATCCAAAAGAGCCAAATACGCTATAAAAACTATCCTTTTTCTACAAGACAATCCTGATGCAGTCCCCGTATCTGCCAAGCACATTGCCAATCAGGAAAATATCCCCTATAAATTTTTGGAAAACATCCTCAGAGACCTAAAAACGCATCAGCTTATCAAAAGCAGCCGGGGTTCGGACGGTGGCTATTCCTTGGCCAAGCCCCCTTCGGAAATCAGCATTGCACAGATTATGCGGGCAATGGATGGCCCCATCGCATTGATTCCCTGTATTTCGGAACGATTCTACGAATCTTGCGGAGAATGTGACAACGAAGAAACCTGCAGGATTCGTAAACTTTTTGCAGAGGTCAGGTCAGAGATGCTTCCGATTCTTGAGCGTCCAATTACCTCTATGAAGGACTCCATCTCTGACCCATTCTCAAAATAAACTTTTCAGGAAGGGCTATCACTCATTCTTAATGCTTTTCACAGGATTGGCCCAGGCGGCTTTGATCGTCTGAGAGACCACTGTGGCTGCAGCAATCACCCCTGCACCCAATCCCGCCCAAAGAAACACCGTCCAATGTACGCCAATGCTGTAAGCAAAATCTTCCAGCCAGCTGTTCATTCCAAACCAGGAAATAGGAATGGCAATCAAAAAGCCAATTCCCACCAGTTTCAAAAAGTCTTTTCCAAGAAGCAAGAGAATATTTCCTGTCTCTGCTCCCATCACTTTTCGGATGCCGATTTCCCGGGTTCTCTGCTCGGTAGCGAAGGTCACCAATCCCAAAAGTCCCAAAATGGAAATCAATACCGCCAAAGCAGAAAAGAAGGTGAAAATGGTTTTCACGCGATCCTCGGCCTCGTATTGGCGATTGAAGCCCTCATCTACAAAAGTCGGCTCAAACGGAAAATCAGGTCTCAACTGAGCCCATTCTGCCTCCAAGTACGCTAGAATCTGCTCCCTTTGATCGGATTGAATCTTGAAGCTGACCGGATTTTTGCGGTCCGTAGCAATCAAAAAAACAATTGGAACGATCGGCTGATGCAAGCTTTCAAAGTGGAAATCCTGCATCACTCCGGTCACAAAGCCCCGTTGTCCACCGTAAAGAAACTGCTTACCGACGGCTTCTTCCGGACTGGACCAGCCGATTTCACGAACGGCTGTTTCATTAAGGATAAATGCTTCCGTCGAATCACTCGCCAAATCGTAATTAAAGTTTCTTCCAGCAACCGTGTTAATGCCGTACGTGTCAAGGAAATTGTGCGCCACATGAATGTCTGCAATCCGGATATTCAACTGGCTCATTTCACCATTGACTTCGGCAGTTGCTCCTTGCGAATCCAGCAATCTTCCGGAGGGCACACGGCTGGAAATAGTCACAGACTGAATTCCGGGATGATTTTCCCAGCGGTCCTTGAGAAGGAGGTAATTATTTTGAATCTCAGCATTGGAGGGCAGGTAGACCACATCTTCTTTTTCAAAACCCAAATCCTTGCCCACCATAAAGTTTAACTGCCCTACGACCACCAAAACGGCAACGATCAATACCACGGATATCGCAAACTGACCTACCACCAAGACGGACCGAAAACGCTCATGGATTTTACCTGCCTTGAAGGCTCCTTTGAGTACTCTGGCAGGCATAAAGCCCGATAAAAACAAAGCGGGATAGCTTCCTGAAATCAAGCCCACAAAGACCATGATTCCCAAAACACCCAATAGATAGAGCGGATTTTGGAAAAAATTCAAGCTTAAAGGCCGCTCAGAGAAGTCTGCAAAGCTGGGCAAAAACAAAAACACTAAGATCAAAGCCAACATCATAGCCATGGCAGTCATAACGAAAGATTCCCCCAAAAACTGACGGACCAACAGCCCCCGATCCGCACCCATGACTTTGCGAAGCCCCACTTCCATAGATCGCAAGGAGGAGCGAGCAGTGGAGAGGTTCATGAAATTGATACAGGCAATGAGCAGGATAAAAAAGGCCACAGCCAAATAGATGTACACATAATCTATGTTTCCATTGGCCTCAATCTCCGAATCCAGATTGCTGTACAAGTGGATGTCCTGAATAGGCCAAAGGAATAATTGCGTCCCCTTGGACATAGGAATTCCAGCCTGAGTTTCCCCCATGTGCCGATCGATCAGGCTGGGAAGTTTGGCTTCAAAGTCTTTGTAACTGAGTCCTTCCCGAAGCTTGATGTAGGTGGAGAAATTATTCGAGCCATAGTTGGACATAAATGCCTCCAACCCTCCATAAAATTGAACAACCGGTACCATAGAGGCCAAGAAGTCCACCTGGAAATGCGAGTTTTCCGGAATGTCCTTCATTACCCCACGAACCTGAAAAGTTACTTCCTGCCCATTCAGCAGGGCGATCAGTTCTTTTCCTACCGCAGGGGTATCCCCAAAATATCGCTTGGCGGTGGATTCGGTCAGCACCAAGCCATCCGCTTGGTCCAAGGCTGTCTTCCCCTCTCCTGCCACTACTTCCCAACCAAAGACATCAAAAGCCTCCTGGTCAGCAAAGAAAAACCGTTCCTCTTCGAAGGCATCTCCCCCGGACTTGATCAATGGATCAAAGTTGAAAAGCCGGGCTGAAACCTCCACGTCTTCCGGAAAATCCGATTGGATCAAAGGACCAAAGGGAGGGGCCGTATGTCCCAAATGAAGACTGATTTGCCCGTCAGGATTAAACCAAGCTCGGGATACCCGGTACAGACGATCCCCATCCGGATGGTAGTTGTCGTAGCTCAGTTCAAACTGAACATAGAGTAAAATAATGATACTCACGGCCATCCCGATGGCCAGACCAACCAAGTTGATCAGCACATACATGGGATGCTTTTTGGCATTTCGGAAGACGATCTTGAAGTAGTTTTTAAACATGTCTTTTCTTGTTTAGGAAGAAAAAATGCCGATAAAGCAGCACTCTACCGGCATTTTATTCATTATAGGGCTGGGTGGTTATTATTTCTTGATCACACGGGATGAACCGGACACTCCGATGCTTTGCTTCTCCGGGTTTCCTCGGTAGTATACATTGCCGGAGCCGGAAGACCCCACGATTAAGGAATCATTGACTCCAATGGAGGTATTTCCAGAACCGGACTTTCCAATGTCTACCACATCGGCAGTAAAGTCCAACGCATCCAAGTCTCCGGAACCAGACTGTCCCACAGAAGCTTTTTCTGCAGAGCCTCCCTGAATTTCAATTCTTCCGGATCCGCTCATTCCAATGTTGATTTTTCCCACATTCAAGTTTTTGGCTAGGATATTTCCGGAACCTGAAAGACCCATGTTGAATGAATCAGAACCAAAGTCAGATTCCAGATACATATTTCCAGAGCCGCCATTTCCGACTGAGGTCAATTCCCGGACCGTCACGTAAACGGTCAAATCCACATTTCTCCAGTTTCCTTTTTCCAATCGGATTTTCAATTGCCCATTTTCAACCTTGGTAATGACTTTACTCAGATCAAAGGACCTGGATTCCAGGCGGACCTCATCGGAAGAGCCTTCTGTGATGTAAATATCCCAACTGCCTGAGTTTTCCACTTGAGTAAAGGGACCCGGAGTTCTGGTTTCCGAATTTTGAGCCAGAGTGAGCACACTTCCCATAAGGAAGAGGATTAGAGAGAGGAAAGTTTTTTGAAGATTCATAGTTTTTAAGAAGTTGGGTTGGTTTAGTGATAATTTATTTTTCAGGAATTATGCCAAGGCAGATTTTGTCTTTAGCTGCTTTAACGCCACTTTTTTTAAAATCTCTTGTCCGTTGCCAACACTTTTTGCCCGTGAGCGGACGATTTGACTTGACTTAGATTTTAAGGAAAAATTGAGGTCATTCATTCTTCAAATAATCCACCGGATTGGAAGCAGCCGTTTTGAAACTCTGGTAACTGACGGTAAGCCATGCGATGAAAATAGAAATCAAGCCTGCTCCTAAGATCATCCACCAGCCGATCTCAGTCCGATAGGCAAAGTTTTGCAGCCAGTATTTTTCCAGAAAATAATAGCTGATCGGTCCTCCGAGTACAAAAGCAATCAAGACCAATAGCGTAAAATCCTTGCTCAATATCGTCACCAGATTGAGCATGGAGGCTCCAAGAGTTTTGCGGATGCTGATCTCCTTGGATCGCTGCTCTGTGGTGTATGCTGCCAGTCCAAACAAGCCCAAACAGGCGATTCCAATCGCCAAAACTGTGAAGATGAGGATGATATTGCCCATCTTTTGCTCCTTTTGAAAGAGCAGATTAAAATCAGCATCCAGAAAGGAGTACTCGAACGGAGCACCAGCGGCATGCTTCTTCCAAATATCTTCCAACAGCTCGATCTGATCTGCATAATTGCCGGGACTCAAGCGGATGGCCATTTCATTGAAATCATTCCTGCTTCCCAGCATCATCACCAAGGGGCGGACATTTTGCCTTAAGCTCTCGTAATTGTAATCTTCCAGTACGCCAACCACTTTTCTGTAAGTGATCGATCCATCCTCACTCCAAAACCCTCCGATCTCCTGTGTACCATCCAATTCTGTCCAACCCATTTGAGCCATGGCAGCCTGATTGATTAGGATTGAGCCCGTGTCTGCGGTGATTTCTCTGGAGAAAAAACGACCTGAAGCCAACTTGAGCCCCAATGTCTCCAAGTGATCTTCGTCCACCACATTGATATTGCACAGGATATCCTGCTGCTTGTCTTTGGTTCTCATCACAGAATTCCAGTCCAGCTTAGGAGGTAGGCTATTGGCAAAACTCGCCTCCAAAAAGCCGGATTGATTGAGTAAATCCTGCTTGAAAGCCTCCTGATTAGTTCCCAAAGCTCGAACATGTAGAAGTGAAAGCACATTTTCCTTGTCAAAACCCAAGTTTTTGGCTTGCATAAATCCCAGCTGCTTATAGACTACCATGCTGGAAATGATCAAAATCGTGGAAATGAAAAACTGAAAAACCACCAATCCGCTTCTTAACCCAGAGCGCTTGACACCGCTTCTCAATTTCCCTTTTAATACGGTAACAGGAGAAAAAGAGGTCAGGTAAAATGCTGGATAGGAGCCTGCAATCAAGCCTACCACCAAAAGGGACAAAATAAAGGCCAGCAAGAATTGAGGCTGGATCAAAAATCCAAAGCCCAGCTCTTTTCCTGCCAAGGCATTGAAAGGTTTTAGCAAAACCAGGATGATGGCCAAAGCCAAGACTCCGGCAAAAAAGCAGTACAAGAATGATTCAGCCAGGAATTGACCGACCAATCGTCCTTTGTTTGCCCCGATGGATTTTCGGACACCGACTTCTTTGGCCCGGTTGGCGGAGCGGGCTGTGGCCAGGTTCATGAAGTTGATACAGGCAATCAATAGGATGAAAATGGCAATAGCCGTAAAAAGAATCAGATACTGCTCATTGCCTGGAGCCTTGATTTCGTCGTTGGTGGCAGACTTGAGGTAGATATCCTGAAGCGCCATGGTTTGGATTCCATAATCATTGCCCTGTTCCTGGAAAGTTTTCAGAGGGATTCCCAAAAAAGCCAATATCTCCTCACCCACGTACTTTTCGACAAAGCCATTGATGGCTTGCTGGATTTGCATGGGGTCAGTGCCTTCGGCTAAACGGTAATAGGTGTAGAGGTTGTTGCTGGTCCAGTTTTCCTGTTCGAAATACCAGAAGTTTTCACCTGAAATCACTGCATCAAAAGCCAGATGAGAATTGACAGGAAAGTCAGCCACCACTCCGGTCACTTCCAGTGGTTTATTTTCCGAGCCGCTGAAAATGGATTTCCCAAGAGGATCTTCCGTACCAAAATATTTTTCGGCCACGCTTTGGGTGAGTACTACCCTATCTGGACCAACCAAAGCGGTTTTTGGATCTCCCTTGAGCATTTCCAAACCAAAGAAATCGATGAAATTGGGGTCGGCAGCCAAGACGATGGGCTCTGTAAAAGCTTTTTCCTCTAAGCGGAAAGGAAAGGTGCGCATCAAGCCAAAACGTACAGCATCCTCCACCTGAGGAAGTTCATTGAGCATCGTGGGGGCCAGAGGGGTAGCTGAGGTGGAGGAGGTAAACTCGTTTCCGTTCATTTTCCCGCTGACATTGGCGCGATAGATCCGGTGCCCATTGGGGATGAACTGGTCATAGCTGAGTTCATCCAGAACAAAAAGAGCGATCATAATACTGGCTGCCATACCCAGACCCAGTCCGATGATGTTGATGGCGGAGTAGATTTTGTTGCGTTTTAAATTACGCAAAGCGACTGTGAAGTAATTTTTCCACATGGTTGAGGTTGGTTTAGTGGTTGGGAAAAATGAGTTGGTTTAGTTTTCTACTTGGGAGATGCAGCTTTTGAGTTAAAGGTTGCAAAAAGAGTTCATGAAATATTCCAAAAAGAAAAAGGCCTTTTTGATCCTCAAAAAGGCCTTTTTTAGATAAAAAGTGTTCGCACAGTGTCCAATTCGTCCGCTCTCGGGCAAACTCATTCATTTCGAATGGACTCCACAGGATTGGACCAGGCGGCTTTTAAAGCCTGAAATCCCACAGTCAATAAGGCAATTCCCATGGAACCCAATCCAGCCCAGACAAATGTCAACCAAGACAGTCCTGCTCGGTATGGAAAATCCGCTTGCCAGCTTTGCATCACATACCAAGCAAGTGGGACAGCAAAAACAATCGCTATCCCTACCAAAATCAGAAAGTCCTTGCTGATCAGATTGAGAAGGCTTTGGGTACTTGCCCCAAGTACTTTTCGAATCCCGATCTCTTTCGTTCGCTGCTGCACAGCGTAAGCCGAAAGTCCAAAAAGACCCAAGCAGGAAATTAAAATAGCCAAAGCTCCCGCTACGCTGAAGGCCTGACTGAGCTGCAGCTCCTGCTGGTATTGCCGTCCATATATTTCATCCAAAAAGGAATAGGTAAAGGGATTGCCCGGAAATACTTCTTTGTAGATTTTTTCAATTTCTCCGATTTGGGCCGCCATATTGGCGTTGTCCAGAATCAACGTGAAATAACCGGAAGCTTCAGCAGCCAATAGAATCATTGGGCTGATTTCTTCCCGTAATGACATGTGATGGTAATCCGCTATCACGCCCACTACCTCAAAAGGCTCTCCCCATAAAATGGATTGCCCCACGGCTGCTTCCGGACTTTCGAAACCCAACTGCCTAGCTGCCTTGGCATTGAGCATGACTTTTCTAAGGTTGTTCCAATTGGCCTCCGCTTCTCCCCGATTGAAGCTCCTTCCCGCTAATACTTCAATACCATAAGTTGGGATAAATTGATCATCGATGATAAACATGGAGTAGTTGTAATCCTTGTCCTCCGGTCTGGGAACAGAAGGAGTAATTCCTGCAGCCGAAAAATTATAGCTGTAACCCGGTAGGGAATTGGATCCGGCCAAACCCTGAACGAAACTTTGGGCGAGAAGCCGTTGACGGAAAGCGTCCATTTTCCCTGCTTTATCTCCTTGGAAGTCTTCTGGACCTTCCACAATTACGCGCTGCGTCAGTTCCATTCCGAGAGGCTGACTTTGCATATAGCTCAATTGGTCACGAATCACCAACGTGCACAAAATAATCCCGATGGAAATCACAAACTGGAAGACCACCAAAGCCTTTCTACCCCATTGCCGATCTTTTGAAGAAAAACGTAACCTAGAATTTCTCTCAAATTGACCAGAAAGAATAACCACATACCCACCGGAAAACGCTGCAGCAGCGAGTGTAATCATGGCCAGCATTCCGATAGCCCAAGGTTGGCCCCAGAGATTTTCTGCAATAGGTTTCCCTAGCAATTCGCTGGCTAAGGGACTCAATAGCTGAAACAGAACCAATGCGAATCCTAGTGAAGTACCAACCAATAAAAGGGTCTCGACCATAAACTGCTGGGCAAGCTGCCAGGAAAATGCCCCCATGACCTTTCTCATCCGGATTTCTTTGATTCGAGTTAAGAGATTAGCCGATGAAAGATTCAGGTAATTGACAAAAGCGATCAGAAGAATCAAAACTGCCATAGCTAGAAAAACCAAAACACTTCCCATGGAGCTGGTTTTGGGCATGGGGTCTGAAATTCCCGATCCCAAATGAATTTCCTCCAAAGGCTGAAGGAAAATCTGATCCTCCTTCGCATTGGGGTTTTGACGGATAAAATCAGTCATCTGCGCTGCCAAGCTTTCAGGAGATTCTCCTTCTTTGATTAGCAAAAACATATTCACAAAACCAGACTCCAATCCATTGGGATCAGCCCAGCCATTGCCCTTTCGGTAGTCGGGTCGCTCAAGCGTATGGATGGAAAGAAAAATATCCCCCACCAAATCCGATGGGGCCGGGATCTCATCCAGAACCCCGGTAATGATAAAATCGGCTTTGCCAAACTGATTGCTGAGGGAAATAGCTTTGCCCAAGGCATCTGAAGTTCCAAAGTATTTTTCTGCCAAAGTTTTGGTCAAAACAGCAGTAAAAGGTTTTTCCAAATCACCCGTGCCCCGAACCAATCCAAATGAAAATGTATTGAAGAAATCTCCTTCCACAAAACCTACTGCACTTTCCTTAAACGCCAAATCAGTACCCGGAATAGCTACCAAGCCTCCTCCAATGTATCCTGCAAATCGATCAGCTGCTTCCACTTGAGCGAAATTGCTCTCAATTACTCCCGCATATCCCGGAGCAAGGTAAGTTTCATATTCCCCACTTCCTTCCTGGACTACCAATCGATAAATGCGATCCTTTTTAGCATGAAAATCATTGTAGGAAAATTCGCTGACCACGAAAGCCTGCAAAATCAAAAAACAGAAAAGGCCTAAGACAAGACCCAAAATATTGACAAAGGAGAAAAGTCTTCTTTTGAGGAGATTTCGAAAGGCTATTTTGAAATAATTCTTGAGCATAGGTTAGAGAAGCTAAGGATATGATCAGATAGACCAGTTTTTGTGCCATCAAAAAACTCCCCAAAAACCTGAATTTCAGTCTTTTTTAGGGAGTCAATTCTAAAACAGCGAACAAAAACGCCCGATTTCGACCAGAATTTATTCCGTCTTAATGGCCTGAACGGGATTACTTCTTACAGCCCGAATGGATTGAAGGCTGACCGTAATCAGCGCGATTCCCAGAATCAGAGCCCCAGCCAGTGGGATAAACCACCATTCAAAATCAATCCGATAAGCATAGCCCTCCAGCCAATCCTTCATAAACCAATAGGCCAATGCCGATCCGATCAAAATCGAAACCATGACCACCAGGATAAACTCTCTGTTGATCAACTGCAAAATATGGAACGTGGAAGCCCCTAATACCTTTCGGATGCCGATCTCCTTGGTCTTTTGCTCAGCAACGTGGGCTGAAAGGCCCAACAATCCCAGGCAGGAAATCAGAATAGTCAGGATGCTGAAATACTGAGCCAAATCTCTCAAGCGTACATCGTCCTGATACATCCGGGCGTAATTTTCATCCATAAACTGATAGGAAAATGGAAATACTGGATTCAACTCCTCAGCTAGGGATTGTATCGAGGCCAGAGTTTCCTCCATTTCACCTGCTTTAATGCGGATGAACGCATTGGAGGCATAGCTTGGGTCCAGAATAATAAAAGCGGGCTCCATGACCTGATGAAAACTCTGGAAGTGGAAATTTTCCACTACCCCACTTACCTGCCTGGTTTCCCCATTGATGGTGAGCATCCTGTTTTCCGGATTATTTTGGGTAATCAGCTCAAATGCTTTTCTATTGAGAATGACCGATTGGGTAGAATCTGACCCCTTTTCTCTGGAAAAGTCCTCCCCATCAATCAGCTTCATTCCCATCGTACTCAAGAAGTCATAATCCACCAAAATCCGCTCAAAAAGCGCGGTAAAATCCGGGTCTTTTCCTTCCCATTCTACCCCGCCGGTATTTGAACTTCTACCCATCAAGGAATGAGTGGTCCGGGTGACGGATTCGATATTGGGGTTATTTTCCAATTGGGTTTTGAAGATCTCATACTTTCCGAAAAGTTCTCCCTCCAAAGGCACTAGGACTAGCTGATCCTTTTCATAACCGATACTTTGCTTTAGCGCATAATTGATCTGCTGAAAAACCACCACCGTGGATACAATGAGTGCGGTTGCCAAAATAAACTGAAAGAGAACCAGCCCTTTTCGTGCCCAAACTACCCGCTTGCTTCCTTGAATATGATTTTTGAAAACGGACACCACCTTGGTAGCAGAAAGGTAAAAGGCCGGGTAACTCCCCGAAACCAATCCTGTAACCAAAAGAATTGCCCCAAATTGAACCCAGAATAGACCTTCGCCTAATGGTAAATGCATGTCTTTTCCGGTAAGGATATTGAAGATCGGAAGAGTAATCTGAACCAAAAGCAAAGCCAGAATTCCTGAAAAAAAAGTAATTAGGATAGATTCACTAAGGAACTGGTACACCAAGGAGGCTTTGTCCGCCCCGGAGACTTTTCTGACACCCACTTCTTTCGCACGTTTTTGGGATTTGGCAGTGGACAGATTCATGAAATTGATGCAGGCAATCAGCAGGATGAACACTCCGATCATCGCAAACAGCTTTACGGTTTTGATTCTGCCTTCTTGAAGCTTGCCGTCTTTCCAGGAACCATGGAGGTAAAGATCCGATTGGGGATAGGCGAAAAGCTTGACGTTGCTGCCTTCGTTGCGTTCGGCGATGAAGTTTTCGATGGAATTGGAGAATTTTTCACCATCTGTACCGGCACGCAATTTCAAAATGGTACTTGGACCATTATTTCCCCAATAGGTAAGCCATTCATTGTAGGGCTTATCAAACATGACCTGATAAGGCAGGATATACTCAAATCTTGAACTCGCCTTATTGCCCAAGCTTTGCAATACTCCCTGTACCACATAGAGTTCCTCCCCTTCATTGCTCACCAGCTGTACGGATTCTCCGATAGCATCAGAAGTACCAAAAAGCTTGACAGCAGCCTCTTCCGTCAGTACAATGTGGGACTTATCCGTCAGTGCCAGCTGTTTGTTTCCATGGAGAAAAGGATACTGCATGATGTGGAGGTAGTCCTTTCCGGCAAAAAACCCGGTGAGTTTGACCCGATTTTCCCCATTGACAAAGAGATGCTCCTCATTCCAAGAGTAAGTGGCTGCCTTTTCCACTTCGGCAAGATTTTCCTTCATCGCTTCCGCCAAAATCCCCGGAGTGGATGTAGTGGTGAAGACGTCAGCACCATAAGACTGATGCTCCATGACCCGATAGACCTGATCGGATTCGGCAAGTCCTTTTTCCACTTCATATTCACTCTTGATCCACAAGCCGATCAGAATAGCCGCCCAAAGACCAAGGGAAAGTCCGAGGGTATTGATGAAGAAGGTAAGCTTGTGCTTTGCAAAGCCGCGCAAAGCGATTTTTAGGTAGTTGGATAGCATGGGAGTTAGGACGATTGGGGGTATGGGAGTTGGGAAGTATGGGAGTCGGGAAGTTTGTTGAACAGAATTTGGGAGAGATGTTTTAAAATACTTCTCTTTTCAATAATTTGATTTTCAATCTTTTAACCTCATTTAACCCAGTCAATCATGGAAACTTTCAAATTTGAAAAACTAAGAATCTGGCACACAGCGATGGATTTTGGGGAGTTGATTTTTGATACCTCAGGCCAATTTCCGATCGAGGAGAAATACAATTTGATCTCCCAAATTCGCAGAGCAGCTGATTCCATAGCTCTAAATATCGCCGAAGGTTCCACAGGCCAATCGAACAAGGAATTCCGAAAATTCATCGGCTATTCGTTACGATCATTAGCTGAGGTGGTCACCTGTTTGTACAAGACAAGAAGAAGGAAGTATCTATCTGAAGCTGATTTTTCCAACTTTTATACTCAAGCCTATGCTTTGATGAACAGTATGGGGGCTTTTCGGGCTACTTTGAAAACCAAAAAGCCAACTGATCGCGGAAGTGCAAACTCAGAAGGAAAATGACCTCCTGACTTCCTTACTCCCATTCTTCCCTGCATCAAACATGAAACTGCTCCCGGATATTCTCCGTCACCACTTTTCCGTCAAAGAGATTGATGACCCGGTGAGCATAGTTGGCATCATGAGGAGAGTGAGTTACCATGACGATGGTAGTTCCCTCATTATTCAGTTCTTCCAAAAGACGCATCACTTCTTCACCATTTTTAGAGTCCAAGTTACCTGTCGGTTCATCGGCGAGGATTACGGAAGGCTTGGCAACAATCGCCCGGGCAATGGCCACACGCTGCTGCTGACCACCGGAAAGCTGCTGAGGGAAGTGATTCCTTCTGTGCATGATATTCATTCGGGTCAAGACCTCTTCCACCCTTTTCTTTCGCTCATCGGCGGGGGTTTTGAGGTAAAGGAGCGGCAATTCGACGTTTTCGAACACAGTCAGCTCATCGATCAGATTAAAGCTTTGGAACACAAAGCCGATATTGCCTTTTCTCAAAGATGATCGCTGACGCTCGGAAAACTTGGCTACTTCCTGATCGAGGAAATGATACTCGCCACTGTCCGGATTATCCAGAAGACCAATGATATTCAGTAAGGTGGATTTACCGCATCCGGAAGGTCCCATGATAGCGACAAATTCCCCCTTTTTGATTTCGATTTGGATTCCATCCAATGCAGTAGTTTCTACTTCCTCCGTGGTGTAGAGTTTACGGAGATTGACGGTTTTGATTACGTTTTCCATAGTAAGTTGTTTGAAGACGGGAGACGGAAGACAGAAGTCTCTTGACCCATCGTTTATTTATTTTTTAGTGGTTAAGGTTTTTTCTTATTAAAGATTAAAGGGCTTGAGTTTATAGATGTACAAATTGTTCGATAGGTTGCATGATTTGAATTTAAAATGGTAGGTTATTTCCTAATTAATTTTGTTTTTAAAGCCTATAGTCATATTCATCAAATCTTGAAAGTCCTTATACAATTTTTCAAACTCTTCATTCGATAAATAAGCTCTTCTCTTGGCCTTATGAAGGCAGGTTACTACCTCAGCAATTGATCTAATAGCATAGCCCAAAAACCTATGCTGCTCAGGATTGGATTGGATTATTGAACCCTCGGCAATATTTAAGGCAATAGAATCTACAGCTCTATTGATTTGGCTTGTGAGGTTATATTGCTCCTCTTTTGGAAACCTTTTAGATAATTTTTGGATGTCTTCAGCCAGATCCATAGCCTTTTGCCAAATCAAAAGTTTTTCAAATTTGAATCCCATCGAATTATTAATTTGATTTTGAATTCCTAAGTATTGGTCGAAAAAGCCTTAACGCTAAAACTTTTCCAATTATCGGTTTATCACCCTTGATCTTTCCACTTCGGTCTTCCGTCTTCTGTCTTCCATCTTTCCTCACTTCAACTCCAACACCTCATTATCCCCAAAATTCTCGTATCCGCTGATGATGACTTTTTCACCTTCAACCAAGCCTTCCAGAACTTCATAGAATTCGGGATTCTTTCTTCCCAGTCGAATGTTTCTCTTTTCAGCATTTCCGGCTGCATTGAGGACAAAAACCCAGTTGCCTCCCGTGTCCTTGAAGAATCCACCGGTTGGCAAAAGCAGACTTTGTTCACTTTGGCCCAATTCCAATCGGATTCTTACGCTTTGTCCTCTTCGGATTCCTTCCGGTCTTTCTCCCGTGAAAATCATATCCACCTCAAATCTCCCATTGGTGATGGTAGGATAGATTTTGTTGATTTCGAGTTCGTATTCGCTTCCGCTTAGGGAAAACTTCCCTCTCAGTCCAGTGCTGATTCTGGGCAGGTAAAGCTCATCCACTGGCACTCTCACTTTGAATTCATCCAAAATATCGATTTGTCCATAGCGCTGACCGGGATTGATGGCCTGTCCGATCTCCAACTGCTGCGGAGTGGCTAATTGTCCGGCTATAGGCGCGGTAATGATCAGGTTGTCCAGGATGTTACCCACACCTGTCAATGAAGCTTGCATACGATTTTCGGACATCCTCAGCTGATTGAGCTGAATGGAGCGGGCGATGGAGTCGTTTCGGTAAGAGGCATAGGTCAATTTTCGGCGCTTGACGTTGTATTCGTACTGCTCCTTGACCTCTTCAAACTCCCGGTCGGAGACCAGCTTTTTTTCATGAAGCTCTTTGAATCGCTGATACTGAGGCTCAAGCAGGCTGATTTGGTAGTCGATTTCGGCCAATTGTCCCTGCTGATTGAGGTCGTTTTGATCCAGAAGAAGCCGGGTTTGACGAAGATTGTTGATTTGCTCGTAGAGCATAGTCTCCCGCTGCATCACATCGAGCTGCAGATTGGAGTTGTTCAGGATCAAAATGGTATCTCCTCTTTTGACAAGGGCGCCGGACTCTCGGATTACCCGATTGACCACCCCTCCTTCGATTGCATCGAGGAAGACGGTTCTTGCCGGCTCGATTTGTCCGGAGACTAAAATATAATCGGTGAATTCCCCTGTTCGTACCGTTCCGATACTCAGTCGGTCTTTCTCCACATTCATAGTAGAGCGGTGGTCGGCAAATCCAATCTGATAAATAATTCCCGCCAATAGAACCACGCCACCTAAAACGGCTGCAATTCTTCTGGGGGTCCACGTCTTTTTTTCCAGTTTTCTATCCATGTGTAATGTTGCCTATCATTGGCTGTACACCATTTGCCAATTGCTGTGCCATCCAAAAATGGCGGTTTCAGGCTGAAAAAGGACTTTTTTTCCATTGCCTTCCCCTCTGACTCGAACATTTTCGTCCGCCAGCGAACAAAACCCATTTCAGGACTTTTTTTTTTCAGTGAAAAAAACGAGAAGTACTGGCTTCGAAATCGGCCAAAATTGTTCGGAAATGGCACTTTTTGAAAAAAAACTTACGTAATTGATTTTCGGCAGACTTTTAGAATAGCTGAAGGAGACCAATAAATACTAAACAGCAAGCCCCTTGGATATGAATGAGCAAAGAATAGGAAAAATCCTGATCGTGGATGACAATGAGGACCTGCTGAAGGCCGCCAAAATTTTTCTCAAAAGGCACTTTGCCCAGGTAGACACAGAGACCAATCCCGACCTGCTTCCCATCCTCACCCACAACGAGAATTACGATGTGATCCTTTTGGATATGAACTTCACCAAAGATGTGAGTTCGGGTCAGGAGGGGTTCTATTGGCTGGACCGGATCTTGGAACTTGATCCATCGGCTGTAGTCGTGTTAATCACCGCCTATGGGGATGTCAACCTGGCCGTCAGGGCGATCAAAGAAGGCGCCACGGACTTTGTGCTCAAACCTTGGGAAAACGAACGGCTCTTGGCGACGCTCAATTCCGCTCTCCAACTCAGGCAAAAAAAGCTGGAAGTCAATCTGCTCAAAGACCAAAAACAAACCCTTCAGCAGGACATCGACAATAAGTTTAAGGACATCATCGGTCAAAGCCCGGTTATGCAAAAGGTCTTTGAAACCATCGAACGGGTAGCTGCCACAGATGCCAATGTGTTGATTTTGGGTGAAAACGGGACAGGAAAAGAACTGATCGCAAGGGCTATTCACCGAAATTCGAGAAGAAGTAGGGAGGCTTTTGTAGGGGTGGATTTAGGCTCCATCACCAACACGCTTTTCGAATCCGAACTCTTTGGCCATAAAAAAGGATCTTTTACTGATGCCAAAGAAGACCGGGCAGGCCGATTTGAACAAGCCCACAAAGGAACGCTCTTTCTGGACGAAATCGGAAACCTTCCCTTACCCTTGCAGGCCAAGCTTTTGGCAGCCCTGCAAAATCGCCAAGTCACCCGAGTAGGTGCCAACCGACCCGTGGATGTCAATATCCGACTGATCTCTGCGACCAATATGCCGGTGTACAACATGGTCTATGACAATACCTTCCGACAGGATTTGCTCTATCGGATCAATACCATCGAGATCACTTTGCCTCCACTTCGCGAACGGGTAGAGGATATCCCGCTACTTGCAGACCATTTTATCGGATACTATTCCAAAAAATACAACAAGGATATCCGCAAGGCATCCGAGCCACTGATCAAACGGATGACCAAGTACCACTGGCCCGGAAATATCCGCGAACTGCAGCACAGCATCGAGCGGGCGGTGATCATGAGCAATCATAATGTCCTGCAGCCGGAGGATCTTTTCCTGCAAAAGATGGGGCAACCCGAAAAATCCGAGGAAAATGTCAGTTTGGAACACCTCAACATCGAGGATGTAGAGCGCATTCTCATCCGCAAAGCGCTCCAAAAGCACAATGGCCACATCACCCGGGCAGCGGAGGAACTGGGGCTTACCCGCTCTTCGCTGTATAGAAGGTTGGAGAAATATGGTTTATAAAAAGTTTTCCTTCGGCATCTCTCTTCGGATCGTTGGGATAGTATTGGCTTTGTTTCTGGCCATTTGGTTGTATCTAAGCCAGGACTTATACTTGGCCCCCTTTCTGTTGGTGATGCTCACCGCATTCTTGACCGGGGAGATGATCTACTTTGTCAACTCCATCAATCAAAAACTGGCTAGATTTCTGGATTCGATCCGATTTGCCGACTTCTCCTCTTCCTTCACCACCGACAGCAAGATGGGCGCATCTTTTCGGGAGGTAAATACGGCGTTCAATGAGGTCATGGACGTGTTTAAGCAAACCCGCGCGGAGAAAGAAGAGCAGATGCTCTTTCTCCAAGTAATCATCCAGCATATCAACACCGGAATCATTTCCTTTAATTCAGAAGGCAATATTGGCGTGATCAACAATGCCGCCAAGCACCTGCTTCAAATCCCCCAATTCCGAAATATCAGTGACTTGGGAAGACTTTCTCCCCAGCTGCTCGAGGAGGTCATGGGGATCAAACCCGGGCAACGGCTTTCCTTTCGGGTCAACCCGTCCATTCATCTCATCATTCAGTCCACCTCGATCAAGATGGGAGGGCAAAGCTGGACTTTGCTTTCCTTCCAAAACATCAACGCCGAACTTCAATCCAACGAACTGGAAGCCTGGCAAAACCTCACTAAGGTACTTCGCCATGAAATCATGAATTCGATCACGCCGATTTCCAGTCTGGTCGAATCTCTCCGAACCATCCTCGATGAGGACAGCTATGTGCAAAAAGAAGGCATGTTGATCAAGAAAGACGGCTTTCAGGACATTCAGGAAGGTCTGGATACGATCGCCAACCGAAGCAAAGGCCTGGTAAACTTCGTGAATGCCTATCGGGATTACACCAATATTCCTGCGCCAAAAAAGGAACAAGTTTCCGTCAAAGGACTTTTTGAAACAGTGTTGGGACTGATGAAGGAAGACCTCAAAGGACTGCATGTGGAGGTCCAAACCCAAGTAATTCCCGAGGATTTGACCGTACTCTGTGATCCTGATTTGATCTCGATGATTCTGATCAATCTGGTGAAAAATGCAGCCGAATCCCTTCAGACTCAAGCCGACCGTCAGGTATGTTTGAGAGCGGTAGGTCAGGGAGATTTAGGAATTCAGATACAGGTGGAAGACCATGGCCCGGGCATCGTCCCCGAGGCTTTGGAGCGGATTTTTGTCCCCTTCTATACCACCAAAAAAACCGGTTCGGGGATCGGATTGGCCATTTCCAGACAGATAATGAACCTGCATCGAGGCAGCTTATCGGTAGAATCTATTCCGGGAGAAAAGACGGTATTTAGTTTGAATTTTAGGTGAAAGCTGATTTTCTAGAATTTCTTCCTTGAATCCAAAGCGCCCATCAAGCTTTCCACATCCCTTTGGTCATTGAATACATTGACCGAAACCCGAAGGGAAGTTCCCCGCACGGAGACATAGACCTTGGCCTGTTCCAATTGCCTTTTTACTTCCTGAGGGTCAGTCCCATGAGGAAGAGTCAAAGCAAATAAATGATCCGCATGGTAGCGATCCATTGACAAATGGAGTCCCCGCTCCTGTTGGAATTCTGCCAGCCTTTTCTTGAGTTCACGGGCATAGACTACCATGGCTTCCGGAGTCCATTCCAAAATCTGAAGCAGGGACTGCTCCAGGATCGGGAGGGTGAGGAAATGGCTCGTTTCGCCCACATCGTAGCGGGCTGCACCGGGGAGATAGGTTTCCTGATAGTCCGTCAAGCCGGAAAAGTTCCGGGAATTGGTTCGGTTCATCCAAGATTCCTCGAGTGGTTTTCCCGAATTGAACAGCTCTCCAAAATAGGCCAAAGCCAAGGAATAAGGACCCAAGAGCCATTTGTAAGTAGCACAAATCAGGGCATCGATCCCGAAACGCTTCACATCCATGGGCTGAATCCCTACCGATTGGGTGCCGTCCACGATGAATACAGTTCCTGTTTCCTTACACTTTTTCCCTATCGCTTCCAGATCAAAAGCTACCCCATTCATCCAATGAACCGATGAAATCAAGACCACGGCAGTGTCCTCATCAATGGATTGTAGGACTCGTTCATTCCAGTCGGCCCCGAGGGTTTCAGCTTTGGCATCAGGATGGATGACGGCCAGTTCCCCCTCGTTTTCTTCGGTCCATTTTTTCAGGGAAAAATACCCGCTTGGAAACTCGTCACTGACGGCGATGGCTTTTTTGCGGGAGCTATTACCCAGATTGTTCAAGGCCACGGCAAAACCATAGGAAGTACTGGGGACGATCGCGACCTGTCGCCTTTGCCCATGGATTAGGTCGGCAAAAAGACCTTTGACTCGATCCACACCCAGAAAAAAATCTTCGGATTGAACCAGATAGGGCTTTCTCATCCCTTCCAAGTCTCGAAGTGATGCTTCTTCTGATTTTTTTAAAATCGGGCCTCGGTAGGCATTATTGAGATAGGAAACTTCTGAATCGAGGGAGAAAAAGCTTTTCTGGCAGAGAAGAGTCATCAGGGAGTAATTGAACGGTTTGGAGGAGTGAAAACTTAAATCCACCTAACTACTTAATGGAAAGAGGATTTTCATTTAATCGAAATTTAATTTAAAAATTCCCGCAAAGGGCCTTATCTTAAGTAGTGATTTATTTTTCAATACAAACCCAAAACCCATGAACCTGAACGACAAAGAAACCCAAAAAGCAGCTTATCAACTGGCAGGACTGATCTATGGCGTTTCCCTTGATGGAGTAGTCAACAAAAATGAGTACGAGGCCCTAAAAAACTGGTGCAGCACCAACGAGCCTCTTTGCGAAAACGAGAACTTCCAGAGTCTATATGAAAAAATCCGTCCTATCGTGGAAGATGGAAAAGTCAATAATGAAGAACTGGAAGAAATGAAAAATATCCTCAGAGAGTTTGTAGGAGATGTGGGCTCGGAGAAACTGGAAAAACCCAATCTCTACTTCCTGAGCGGTATTTTTCAGGGTATTTTGGCTAGCGGAGATGTCAATACTTATGAAATCTACCGGCTCAATCAGTGGATGGAAAAAAACACCCACCTTCAAAACCATTCTCCATTTAATGAACTTTTCCCTTTGGTCCAATCCGTACTGGAGGATAAAAAGGTAGACAATGAAGAAGCTGTCAGACTAAAAGAGTTCTTCTTGGCTCATTTGGAATAAGGAAAATAAAGGTTTTAAAACAAAAGAAGCTGCATTAAAAATAAAGTTTGTCACATTGAGCGAAGTCGAAATGTCTTCTAGAAAGCTGGAAATGGCCTTCTATTTCGAGACTCTCGTCTCTCAAGTGCTCAGGCTGACAACGAAACGATTTATAAGACAGCCTCTTTTTTTGATTCAAATTACCTAACAAACCTAATCGTATTCATATTGAAGGTATTCCAAATGGAGACATCTCCCTCAGGAACAAACACGAAATAGAGGTCATGGAAACCCTCCTTTTTCTTCAGCGAAACGCTGACCGGAAAGAAAGGATTTTCTTGGCCTTTTGGTCGGTCTTCTCTGGAGAGCATACTGGTTTCTCCCAAAAGCTCTCCGGATGGACCTCCTATTTTGACTTGTATTTTTCCTTTCGTATTACCGGGATTTAGGGTAAGTTCCAGAGCTGAGATATCAGTAAGATCTAGTTGCCCAAACTTTATCCATGCATCCGCAGCAGTATAGCGCACAAATTGATATTGAGGTCCGTTGGCCTTAGCCACACCTTCGAGATGATCAGCCTGCGCAGCCCGCTGAAGGGAATTTCTCAAGATCAACTGTTCAGTGGATTGCAAAGGCGAAATGCCATTTGCACCCTGATCTTGATAGCTAGCCTGAATGATATAGTAGCCCTCTTGGAGATCCACCCTATTCAGAAGAAAAGCACCGGTAAGCGGAAGTTTTCTTTGGTCTGCATTGGGATTGGCTAATGCCAAAATGTAATCCACCATGACCTCTACCTGCTCTGCTGGAAGATGGGTATGGCCGGGCATCACCCGCTCACCCCAAACTCCTCCTCCTCCATTGGTGATCCTGCCGATAAGGTATTCCTTGGCATTCGGCTGGTTCAGATACTTTTGAGAGACAGCCGTGTAATCCGGACCAATTGACTCATCAGCTATGGCATGGCAGGCTTTGCAACCGGACTGGGTGATGTAGTTTTCCCCAGGGCTGAATACCTCCTCCTTATGCCCTACCTCTATCCGGTCAAATCCTCCCTCGAGGTAATCGATGGTAAAGGCAATTTTTGAAGAGTCAACGGCTGAGTCCTCCCGATCTGACACCACCACTCGGTACGGGACGGATTCCTCGGTAAAGTAGAAACTTCGGTTCCCTTTCCAGTTCAATTCCACCTTAGGTGCTTCATTTCCTGCCAAAATCATCAACTGAGTCTGAGACTCGGCCCCTTCCCTGTCCTTGACTGTCAACGTCACTGCAAACTGACCCGCTTCCTCGAAAGTAAATGCTGGATTTGCTTCTCTGGAAGTCTGTCCATTTCCAAAGTCCCAAAGAAACTCAATCTGATCTCCCTCATCAGCATCCCGACTGCCCTCAGCCGAAAATTGCACCTGAAGTGGTAGAGCTCCGGTCAGTTGGTTGGCAGTTGCTTTGGCTTCAGGTTTCCTGTTGCCGGAGGCAAATTCAATCCGGTAAATCCCCGAATCGTCATTTTGTGCACTCCAGAAGGTGCCGTATTCCAAAATGTAGAGTGAGCCATCCTTGGCAAACTGCATATCGACTGGCTTATCAAAAACGGTGGAAGGCATAAACCGCTCCATGGTGTCGTATTGGAAATCTTCGGTCAGTTTGACCGTAAAAATCCAGTTTCTCATCCAGTCGTAAAAGAATACCTTCCCGTCAAAGTATCCCGGAAACCGCACCTCAGACTTTTCATAATCCTCCCGATAATACACCGGACCGGCCATGGCATTTCTTCCGCCTGTTCCCAGCATGGGGAACTCTTCCGATTCATCGTAGGGATACCAAATCAAAGCCGGGGTGGCTGGAGGTAAAATATCAATTCCCGTAGAATTAGGTGAGGTGTTTTTGGGTGCTTGAGGGTCAAACTCAAAGAGACTTTCCTGCTTTGCAAAATCATATTTCCAGTAGGGCTTATTATTTCCCACAAAATACGGCCAGCCAAAAAAACCAGGCTTAGTAGCCAAATTAAACTCATCATGGCCTTTAGGTCCACGCTTCAGGCTGTCCACGGAGGCATCAGGCCCTACTTCACCCCAAAACAAATTTCCGTTTCGCTGGTCGACCGCAATGCGGAAAGGATTTCGATTGCCTTTGACATAGATTTCCGGTCGGGTTTTGGGCGTACCGGGAGGAAACAGATTTCCTTCGGGAATGGTGTAGGTTCCATCGGGTTGGGGGGTGATTCGAATGATCGAGCCCCGAAGATCGTTGCTGTTTCCGGAGGTTTTTTGTGCATCCACATTACCCGGACGGCCTTCCCGCTCATCAATCGGATTGTAATTGTCCGATTCGAAAGGTGTCGTATCATCTCCCAGACTTAGAAAAAGATTTCCATTGGAGTCAAACTCCAAAGAACCGCCTGAATGGCAACAGCCACGGAAGACGGGGACTTCCAGCATGATTTTTTCTGAGTTTTTGTCCAAAAGCCCCTCGACTAAGGTAAATCTGGAAAGCCGATTGATAGAATCAGGACCTGCTGGGGCGTAATAAAGGTAGATCCAATGGTTTTCATTGAATTTGGGATCTTTTGCCAAACCCAGTAAGCCATCTTCAGCCTGGGCATACACCTCCAAAAACCCAACCTCTTCCACCGTTCCGGTTTCTGCTATAAATTTCCTGATTTTCCCTCCCCGCTCTATAAAAAGTACATCCAAATTATCGAGAACCTCCAGTTCCATTGGCTCATTTAGCCGCTCCACCAAAGCCACCTTGGTGAATCGACTTTCTTCAGGCCTGACTGTGGCAAAAGGATCTTCCTCCTTTTTGGCACATCCCCACATGATCCATCCCAGCATGACCCATGCCATTAGTCTTTTTTCCATTTTCAAGCAATTTTTAGCTCGCTCAAAATAAGGAAATTGAAAAGGAAAAAGGAGAGATTTTTACTGTTGGGAATTATTTTGATTTGGAAGATGGAATCATGAAAGACAAGCCAAGGATCAACTGCTGATTCTTGAACTCCTCATTTCCCAAAACATTTTCCAAAGTGTATCTGCGCTCTTTGAGCTCTCGCTCAAATCTCAAATCAAGTCCCACCGGGCCAATGTTAAGGCCAAGGCCCAATTGAAAGCCCAAGGAAAAAGGAGCTGTATCTTCGAAAAGCTCCGGCGCAGAAAACTTCTCATCCAAGGTGTAGTGAAAAGAAGGTCCAATGGAAAACCCGATGATCTGAAACAACCTCAGCTTCACCAAAACCGGCATATCAATTCTTTGATATTGAGCCAATCCCAAATCCGTGCTGAACTCCGTTTTGGTGTAGATCAATTCCGGTCTGAGAGAAATGTCGTAACTGGTCAACTGATAAAATACCCCCAAGTGATACCCCATATTTTGACTGGGTTGTGAAAAAATATCTCCTGCATCCCTGAAATACTTTCCGCTGGTATTAAAATTTAATCCTCCTTTGACCCCGAATCCGGTCCCTTGCTGGGCAAAAATCGGCGCTTGGAGGAAAAGTAAGCCGAATAGACCAATAATGATGGATTTGCTCATCGCTTTTTTCTTTTAGTCTCAGCCAAAGCCGATTTTGTAACCTGGACGACCATCCAAATGAATCCTATCTTCGTACTTGGATGCATGGGGTTTAACATTAATTTGGATGCTCCCCGAAACACAAAATCGATGGTATTGGTTTTCTTTCAAAAACCGACCCAATTTTCACCTTTAGGAAAAGTAATTTCACCCATGAACAAATCATTTCAACTACACCTTCCCATCCTCGGGCTATTTCTCTCCCTGTTTATGGCTTGCGGGAACTCTCCCGCGGTCAAAAGCGAGGTAAATCAAACCGAGACTCCTGAGACCGAAGAAAAACCTGCTGTCTTCTCCTCCAAAACCCAACTCGCCACTTTTGCAGGTGGCTGTTTTTGGTGCGTGGAAGCCCCCTTCGAAGGCTTGGATGGTGTCATTTCTGTCGTTTCCGGCTACTCGGGAGGAAAAGAAAAAAACCCCACCTATGGAGAAGTATCCTCAGGAAAAACCTCTCACCGGGAATCCGTACAGATCACCTTCGACCCGGAAGTAATCAGCTACTCTGAACTTGTGGATATTTTCTGGCAGACCTTTGACCCCACGGATGTGGGTGGTTCATTCTTTGACAGAGGTACTCAATACGAATCAGCCATCTTTTTCCATGACCCAGAACAAAAGAAAGTAGCTGAAGAGTCCAAGGCCAGACTGGACAAGTCCGGAAGATTTCAAAAGCCTATTGCTACTCCGATCATCAAATACACCAACTTCTACGAGGCCGAAGACTACCATCAGGATTATTACAAAAAGAATCCCAAAGAATACTACGCCTACAGGAATGGATCCGGAAGAGATGCATTTATCAAAAAGCATTGGCCGGAATTGAGCGAGAAAAAATACCCCGCTACACCTAAAGCTGAACTGAAGAAAACCCTGACTCCTCTCCAATATGAGGTGACGATGGAAGATGCCACTGAATATGCCTTCCAAAATGAATACAATGGCAATAAGGAAAACGGGATTTATGTTTGCATTGTCTCAGGTGCTCCACTCTTCAGCTCCAAGGATAAGTACGAGTCAGGTTCGGGATGGCCTAGCTTTACCAAACCCATAGACGCGAGAGTCATTGACAAGCCGATCGATCGCACTTTGGGCATGACCCGGGTTGAAGTACGCAGCAAGCTTGGCGGAAGTCATCTCGGGCATGTATTCTTCGATGGGCCAGAACCGACCAACTTGAGGTACTGCATGAATTCTGCAGCCATGAAGTTTATTCCCAAGTCAGATATGGAAGCCAAAGGGTATGGGGATTTTCTCTGGCTGGTGGATTGAGTGGAAAAAAAGGTTTTTGCCAGCGGTCGGTGTATTCACCGACCTTTTTTTTTGAAGAGGAAGACCTAGAATCGGTTGCCTCCTCAAAAAAAAGAGGGCAGAAGTTTAAAATTCTCTAATTTGCTTGAATAAAGCCGATTTTCACGATTGAATACATTCCTTTATTGCTCTAAGGAATCCAAAAAAGGAATGGAGGAATTCTGAAAAATCAAATCCAAGCCTGTACTCCTTAGACCTTTAAAGCAAAATTCCACCAAGAGATGAACTTCAATTTACTGATTGTAGACGATGACCCAAATTTTCTTTTCATGCACAAAATTTTAGCCAAGAGATCAGGGTTTCACTTGGATCCAAAAACCTTTGATTCAGGAAAAGAGGTGATCGAATATCTGGAACAGAACAAGGGCATCAATGAAAAAATCCTCATTTTTTTAGACTTGTTTATGCCGGAAATAAATGGTTGGTCAGTAGCCGATTATGTGGAGTCCCTTGGACAGTTTCATCGGATTAAGATTTTCATTGTTTCATCCTCAGTCAATCAGGCAGATAAGCAGAAAGCACTCACCTATTCCAGCATCATTGAATATATTGAGAAGCCTTTGGAATTGAATTACCTGGAGACCATCAAAGAATCCCCGTTTTTCTGAGGATGAAAACTTAATCTAGCCCTAATCCTTTCACCTCATCAGAAGAATATGCTAAACAAGCCTTCGAAACGTCAGGTTGATTCTCCCTTGAAGACAGGATTTGGTTTTGGGAAGCTGATGTTCCCAAAACTGCTGACTTTCTCCTCTCATCAGCAAGAGACTTCCGTGGGTGAGTTGAATGTCAATTTTGGGCTTTTTTCCGGCGTAAGGTCGTGTTTGAAAGATTCTTTCCGCACCGAAAGTCACTGAGGCAATAGTAGGATTTTCGCCTAAGACTTTTTCGTTGTCTCTATGCCAACCCATGCTGTCCTTACCATCCCGGTAATAATTACATAGCACATGGGTAAACACCGTTTCGGCTTTTCCCTGAACCTCTTCCAAAATCTCCCGGAGTTCAGAAGTCCAGGATAAGGGAGTCATCCTAATTCCCGAATAGCCATAAGGCATCTTGGGATCACCATACAAAGCAGTCATCCGGGGCTGCATGACTTGTTTGCCAAACATCCAAATGGGTTCTTGCCTCCATTCCAGGCTGTCAATGAGCTGAGAGAGGTACTGATCAGCTTTGGGTTTTGGGAAAAATTCGGGAAAAAAGAGCATTTCTCCCTGAAAAGGCAGAAGGTTATTGCTTTGGGTTGGGAATAAGGAAGATTGCATAAGGAAATAACCCAAAATTTTTTTTGAGGTTTAAAAAATCGAGGTCCTAGCGAATTTTAAAATCCTGAGTATATTTCGAAAACTTCATTTGACTTGATCATGAAAAAATTTGCTTGGATCTCAGGTTTGATTCTGATTTTGGTACTCGGAATCTTTTTTTGGTGGAAATTTTATTTTGTATTCGGAGAAGGAGTCAAAGCAGGAAGCCTTAACTATTTTGTGAAGAAAGGGGTCGTATTTAAGACCTACGAAGGCAGAATGGTTCAGGAAGGCTTCCAAAGCCCTACTTCAGGAGCGCTTCAGAGCAATGAATTCAGATTCAGCGTCACAGACCCTGAGGTAGCCGCCCTTTTGGAAAGAAATTCGGGAAAGCATCTCGAGCTGCGCTACAAAGAATACAACGGCATGCTTCCGTGGAGAGGTACGAGTGTCTATGTAGTCACGGAGGTAATCAATGTACAGGAGAGTGCAGGCACAGACGGCGGCACCCTCCCGGTTGACCGTTGATTAAGGCTTTGTCCAATAATCCAGTACAGTTACTTTTTCCAAATGAGGACCTAATAGGGCGCCAAATTGCTTATGAGCAGGATGGGGAAGATAGGCATCCCTATCCGCATCGGAATAAAACGTAAGGGTAAATGCATGAGTCAGCCCTTGATTCAATCCTTCAGGACTGGAATTTGTCCCCCATTCGAAACCTTTGATTTCGGAGATTTGAGAAGGTAAGGCCTTGAATGCATCAATGACGCCTTGGATATCCTCCGGACTTGAGGTCTGCTTGAATCCAAACAAGACCACATGACGAAGCACTGAGTCGGGCATGGGAGTTTCAATAATTTGTGTTTCTGGTGGCATAGAGTCTTCTACGATAGGTTGTTTTTCGGTAGGTCCGCAAGCTACGGCGGCCAAAAGGAAAAGGAAAATCAGGTAAAATGGCTTTTTCATTGGTATTTGTTTATTTGTAGACAAATTCATCTTTAATCTCCATCAATCCAAGCCCCGTGAAAATCGCCTTTTTCAGTACCAAATCCTATGACCGGGAGAGCTTTTTGAAGCATGCTTCAGATTTTGGTCATGAATTCAGCTTTCTGGAACCTCAACTCAACAGACAAACTGTCGCCTTAGCAGAGGGTCATCAAGCCATCTGTACCTTTGTCAACGATCCATTGGAAGCGAATACGCTCAAAAAATTGAGCGAAATGGGAATTGGACTGATCGCCTTGAGGTGCGCGGGATACAATCAGGTAGATTTGGAAACGGCCAAAAGTCTGGGTATCCGGGTGGTACGCGTTCCGGCTTACAGTCCTGAGGCTGTGGCAGAGCATGCTTTTGCTTTGATTTTGACGCTTTCCCGCAAAACCCACAAAGCCTACAACCGTGTTCGTGAGAATAACTTCTCTCTGGAGGGGCTTACAGGGGTGAACATATTCGGTAAAACGATTGGAGTAATCGGTACGGGGGCCATTGGGAGAGCATTTTGCCGGATTGCATTGGGATTCGGGTGTAAGGTACTCGCCTACGACGTGGTCGAAAGTGAAGAAATGAAACAGTTGGGTGTAAACTACATTTCCCTGCAGGAAGTACTCTCAAAGAGTCATATCATTTCCTTGCACTGCCCACTTACTCCCGAAACAAAACATATCATCAACAGGGAAACCCTCGCCCACATGCAGGATGGGATCGCCTTGATCAATACCAGCAGAGGGGCACTGATTGATACCAAAGCAGTAATTAAGGCCCTGAAAACAAAAAAGTTGGGGTACTTGGGAATCGACGTATATGAGCAGGAGGAGCATATTTTCTTTAAAAATCTTTCGGAAGAAATCCTGGAAGATGAACAAATCTCCAGGCTGATGACCTTTCCCAATGTATTGATTACGGGACATCAGGCATTTTTGACGCGGGAAGCACTGGACCAAATCGCCGGGACTACCCTTAGGAATATCAGTGAGTACGAGCAGGGAAAGGCTCTGACAAACGAAATCAAATGGAAATAAAAAAAGCCCGACTTGGAGCAAACCAAGCCGGGCCTTTGGATCAAATCCAAGATTTGGATTATCGGACTACTTTTACGTTGACCGCGTTGACACCTTTTTTACCTTGTACTTTGTCAAAAGTAACACGGTCGTTTTCACGGATTTCGTGTACCAAACCGCTGTGATGTACGAATACATCTTCCGAGTTGTCAGCTGGTGTGATAAATCCAAAACCTTTGGTGGTGTTAAAGAATTTTACTGTTCCTTCATTCATGATTTCTGTAATTTTGATTTGTTTTTACTCTGTTTTGATTGGATTGATTTGAATTTGTTTTTTTCTCGATCGGCGGAGCCGGAGGAGTATCTGAGATGTTTCCGAACTCGTCCACGTAAGCGATCATGTTGTCCAGACTACCGTCTTTGGGTTGTGCTTTTCGCTCCATTTTTTTTTCGAATTTCTCTTTTTGCTTTCTCCTTTTGAGCTCAGCTTTTTGTTTTTTGATGAATGTGTTTTGATTTTTTGACATGCAATGGGGTTAGTTTACAAATGTGATGGCGTGGCCGACCTTGCCAGCCCTGCCCGTCCTGCCAATACGATGGATGTATGCATCCATGGTCATCGGGCGCTGATAATTGATCACATGGCTCACATCAGCGACGTCGATCCCTCTGGCAGCTACATCAGTCGCTACCAGCACACGAATTGTCCCGGATTTGAATTCGTCAATCATCCGATTGCGAAAGTTTTGGGACTTATCTCCATGAATCTGACCGGATTTGATTCCGGACTGATTCAGCTTTTTGGCCAGCCGATCTGCCAGCCGTTTTGTTTCAGTGAAAAGGATTACTTTTTCCATTTCAGGATCCTGAAACAAACCTTCCAAAACCTCAAACTTATCCTTTCCTTCAGGGACACGGATAGTTTGTTGTTCTATGTTTTCGTTGGTACCAGAGCCGCTGTCAACTTTGACCTCTACCGGGTTGTTTAGCAGTCCGTCTATCAGTTTTTTCTGAGCTGGTTCCAGCGTGGCTGAAAATAGCAGGGTTTGATTCCGGGTTCCGATCCGGTTGACCAGCTTGTTGACATCATGGACAAAACCCATGTCCAACATTCGGTCAAATTCGTCCAGCACCAAGGTATTTACCTTTCTCAAATCCAATACTTTTCTGTCACTAAGGTCTAAAAGCCTGCCTGGAGTACCTACTATGACTTGTAGCTTCCGGCTTAGCTTGGCAGGATCCGAGTTGATGTTTGTTCCTCCGATAAATGTCGCGGAATACAACTGCAAGCCCGAAGTGAGGCTTTTAAATTCCTCCTCGATCTGCAAGGCCAATTCCCGGGTGGGAGTCACGACCAATGCGGTGTAATTTTTAGGGTCTTTGAGTGCATGCTCAATGATGGGGATCAAAAAGGCAGCAGTCTTTCCTGAGCCTGTTTTGGAGATCGCCATCATATCCCGACCTTCCAATAGGGGCACAATAGATTGCTCCTGAATGGTGGTCAGTGTTTGATAGCCCTTAGCCAGGATATTCTGGAGGACTTTAGGGCTCAATTGGAGGTCTTCGAAGGACTTTTCGGTACGAAACCCCTGCTGCCCACTTGGTTTTGCTTTTTTCTCAAATAGTTTGGGATCCAAAGTAGATTCCTTTTTCTTTTGAGTCTGCCTTCTGTCTACATTCCCTCCACGGGAATTAGCTATGGGCTTGGTATTTTTTCTGGTGAAATTCATGATTTGTTGTTTAGGCCTTTACCGGCTTCAATTCCGCGTTACCCAAGAGGTAAAGCATGTGGAAATGAGCTTTCAAGGCATCAAAAAATGTCTTTTTTGAATAGTAAGGTATATTGTACTCAGCAGCCGTAGCTTTGACTATCGGCGCGATTTTCCGGTAATGCACATGGCATATATCAGGGAACAGGTGGTGCTCTACCTGGTAGTTTAACCCTCCGATCATCCAGGAAAACCATCGGCTTTTTTCCGAATAATTGGAAGTGGTAGCCAATTGATGAAGCATCCGCTCTCCTTCTACCATACCTTGCTCATCCGGCTCAGGAAATGATACCTCTGGCATGATGTGGGCAGTTTGAAATACGAGGGAGATACTCAGTCCCGTGATGAAATGAAGGACAAAAAAGGCAAGCAATAGCTCTCCGATTCCAAAGGGGGAAAAGAGCAAAGGAAGTCCAAGTGTGAAAGTGAAATACACAATCTTCCAAGCGATTATTTTGAAAACAGTGTTTCTGTAAACGTTTTTCCCTTTCAGCAAGCCCATTTTATAGTACCTGTTGAGTCGGACAAAGTCTTTGGATGTCACCCAAGAAACAGTGGATAAGCCATAGAAGAACCAAGTATACCAATGCTGATAAGGATGGAGCTTTGTTCTTTTGACATTGGGGGAGAAACGAAGAAAGAAGGGAGCATTGATGTCATCGTCTCCTTCATGAATGTTGGTGTAGGAATGATGAAGGACATTGTGCTGGATTTTCCAGACAGTGGCATTTGCCCCTACCATATTTAGCGTGTAGCCTAGAAGTTTATTAATAAGGGGATTTTTGGAGTACGTGCCATGAATAGCATCGTGCATGACGCCCATTCCAATGCCTGCCATACCAAATCCGCTCAGGATAAAACAAGCAAACAATTGCCACGTTTGATCTGCCACACCCGTGATCACCAAAATCACAGGAACAAAATAGGTCAACATCATCACGACGGTTTTGAAAACCATTTCGGAATTGGCGTACTTGCTCTGATTGGTGGATTTGAAATAGGTGTTGACTCTGCTTTTGAGAGTAAGTGAGAAATCAGACAGGGCTGATTCCGTAAATCGGATCGTTTTAATAAGAAGAGGGGTTAATAAGGGGTAAACTATTCAAGGTTCTCGTAAAGATTGTATACTGCAGGTTTTAATTCCGAAAAGATCAAGATCCGTTTAGAATCAAAAAAGTAGAAGAAGAAGAATAAAACCTGGTATTGGAGAACTCTTGATTTGCTACTTGTGGCAGGTGAATCGCCGATGCTATAACTTGTTGCCAAGTGCCGAAAACATTTCTTCGACCTCACAAAGGTGAGGCTAACATTCTGTAATTCCTAATTTCCTAGGAAAATATCCGAATATCCTTTCATTTTCTGCCTAGTAATTGGTTAAATATTCGGATCAATTCCACCTCCAATTGATGATCCCGTTGATGTGGAGCAATTCTACCTTATTGTAAATCTGATTGATGGATAGGTTTTCTGCTCTCAGTGGCTGCTTGCTCATCAAAATCAGATGAAAACTCAGATTCTTGACTTTGGCTGTCCGGTAGTTCCAGCCCAGATTCCATTGGAAGTAGCTTGGAAAATTGTATTTATTGGAAGCGGGGTCATTTTCATCCGCCAGCCTATGGATTCCTGCATGAACATAGATCTGCATAGGTACCTTCTGAAATCGGTATTCCCCATACCCGACCCAAGCATGAACAGTCGAAAACCCCTCATTTCTCTCTCTTGGGATGAAAGTATACCAGGCATCTTTGCCCCATTCCCTGGGACTGAGCCACCGGCCTTTACCTCCCACATGAGTGAGACTGAAATGGGTCAACCATCTTGAAGAACTCCAGCCCAATCTCCCCGATACTGAATAATTCAGATCTTCGGGATCTTTATACCTTAATTCAGAATTGGGATTCCCACCTTTCCCCAACCCATGCTGAAAGCCTGCTTGTATTCCGTAAAAAAAACTTCCTATATCCCCTTTTCGGTTTTTATCAAAAGCTAGCCAATAAGTAGAAAACAGGTTTTGAGCCATAGTGGCAGAAAAATGAACTTTTGCTCCTTCATTTAAAGAGCGGTCCACTTCCAGAATCATTAGGGTTTTGCTAGTTGTATTTTGAAAATAATCAGCCGGCTTCCCGCTTGCATTTCTTCCCTGAGGATAAATCCCCACTGTTTCTCCTGGATTCAGCCATGCTTTACTTCCACGGATATTCATTCTCCCGACCCCCCAAATTCCGAATTTCCAACGCTTATCGGGTTGAAACCAAGCATATCCTCCTTCCACAGCTGTTGGGGCAAGTCTGCCATCCTGAGCATTCACCCAATCCGAATTGATTCCCATTCGGCCGATTTTAAGGCCAAATTTTTCTTGAGAATATTCCAGAGAGAGTGTTTCCAGACGGCCAAAAAAACGGTCCTTTGGATTCAAAAGATCAAATAGACCTGTCTCGTAGCGATTACTCTGGGAAGAAATAGGATCTGGATCCCATATCTGTGAACTCCAAACATTGGCAAACATCCGATAGCCTGCATGAAAAGTCCAATTTTCTCTATACTTGATTTTTCCTCCCAAATTAAGGCTCATTCCGAGGGCATAGTCCTCTTTAAAATCCAATCCGGGGTAGGAAGTACTCATCCAAAAAGTCCGAAAGTGAAGATCTGGTCTCAGCTCAAGCTTCTTTTCCTCTTCTTGAGCCCATACCTGATCCACTCCTATCAAAAGGAACAGGTACAAAAGAAAGGGAAACCGCATTACTTGACAGCTTTTTGTTTGGTCTCTTGGATAGGCTTGAAGGGGCCATACTTGTGCTGCTCTTCGGTAAATTCATCGGCAAATGGACCAAAAGGATGATCCATTGGCTTTTTGGAAATATCCGGCCAATCTCCTGACAGATCCTTGGAGGGTCTTTCCAAACTGTTGACATAGGCCGCCACATCCCAGGCTTCTTCATCGCTCAGCATGGGGTTTTGATAGGTCGCTCCCAGAGGCATATTAGCTTTGACATAGCCCGCAAACCGGGACAACCGAAAAAGTCCAGCACCTTGATTGTAGCTGTTTTTTCCCCAAAGAGGAGGATAAATGTAGCCCAAGCCATCCTGTCGGGGTATTCCCTGTCCATCTGCCTGATGACAACTCACGCATTGATTGTCGTAGACCAGCTTACCTTTCACCGGGTCGGCAGCCCTTTCCAGCAAAGGCACTACATATAATCCGACCCCCTTGGGTTTTTCTCCTTTAGGTACTTCTTTACCCAACCATTCCATGTAGGCTACCATTGCGATCATTTCTTTGGAATCCCTCTCCAAAGGCTGACCATTGAGGCTTCGCTCCAAGCAGTCGTTGATCCGCTTAGGAATATCCTCTGATTGTCCTGATCTTGCCCTGACCTTGGGATAGGTAGAAGCCACCGCTCCGTAATTATTGCCCAAGGGAGCAGTTCCGGCTTGCAGGTGACAGTTTTGACAGTTCAACCCATTGGAAATCGCTTTGACTTTCCCGTTGGGACCCAAATACTCAGCTGTGTTTGCAATGAGCGCCCTTCCATACTTGATCTTTTCGGCTTCCGGATCCCCTTCCAAACTGGACAAATCAGGCGCAACCCACATCCCTTCTGAATCCATGAGCGCCCGGACGGCAGGAATCTCAAAAGCCGCCTGGGCTACAGATACCGGAGAGGAAGAAAGCGAAGGAAGCTGAATGCCTGAAAAAAACAGTAACACTACCAAACCCACTACTCCGACCAAAGCTGTAGCTAGGCCGAGCAAGGCTACCAGTAAGGTGATCAACTTGACAAAGGGTTGCTTCATGGTCATCTGAGTAGATTTCTAAGATACAAAAATGGGTGGTTTTGAAGGAGGAAAGTTGTGATCAACATCACATAAGGCACGGCGTATTAGGCCTATCCATTCTCACAAAACCCCGAAATCAAATCAAAGCAGAAGTGCTCGGTGTTTTTTCTTTGTTTTCTATCCAGGTGAAACATCCAGTGTATTAAACCTCTGCCAGGAAAACCGCCTTTTCTGTAGTAGCTCCAGAAATGAAAAATCCATCCTCCAGCTTGCCTAGGCTCAAAGTCATCTGATCCCCGGCGTGACATTCGGAGAGGTAATTGATTTTGATTTGCTTTGGGAAAAGAGAAATCCCAGCGAGGATATTCTCCACCCATCGGATGTAGCTGGTATTATTGACGTGCTGGTATAAGTCCAAATCTGAATTTTGAACCCGAATGGTTTCCTCCTTGACTTTTTCTCCTGCCAGCTCTAGTTTCTGAGGTATCCAAGCTGGCTTACTGTTGGGATCAAAGAGTTCAGCAGGCAGGACGGATTCGGGTCGCTGAATTCGTTTGGTTTCGGAATTCAGTAAAAGCCAAGATGACATAGCCCGGGCGATCGGTCTTTGGTTTTTATCCCAAACCAAAAACTCCCGAAAAGCAAACAGCTTCTCAGCCCCCCTTCCTCCTGTGAAAATCTGTAGCTGATCTCCCCACTTGGGAGGTTCAATCATGTTGATTTCCAATCGGGAAAGTACCCACATTTGCTGATTGGCCAGAAGATTTCTTCCAAAATCACCCGAATCTGCATGCCTCCAAGCAATTTCCTGCAGCAAGTCTGCCAAACAACTCAGGCGAATTGCCCCATGTGGATGAACCTGATAGGAACCTACTTCGAATTTTTTGGCAAACTGAAAATCTTCCGGAAAGCTCATGCCCTCACTGTTTTTTGATCGGAAAAGAAAACCTGTTTTCGAATGCTGCTCAAAATCACGATTCCCAATCCATTCACGGCAATGAGTGCAAAAGAAAACTTCAAGTTGAATAAATCCGCAACAAACCCGATCAATGGAGGACCCAGCAAAAAGCCGAAAAATGAGATGGTAGACACCAAGGCCAAGGCTACACTGGGAGGATACAGTTTGGACCGACCGGCAATACCATAAGATACCGGGATAATTGAGGCTACTCCAAATCCCACAAAAAGGAATCCAATTGCCGCTACCCATAGCATAGGTATCAGCACAGAAAGTAGCAAACCAATGAAAATCATCAATCCGCTCATTCTCAAAACAGGCACCCTACCAAAGCGGGCAGTGGCCTTATCTGTTAAAAACCTTCCTGAAGCCATGGCCCCCATAAAACAAACATAACCCAAAGCGACCCACTCCGGCTGGGCGAGAACAATCTTCTTGAAATACACCCCACTCCAATCAAACATGCAGCCTTCGGTCATCATTCCCAAAAAGGCAATCAGGCCAATCCTCAACAGAAGATCGTCAGGCCGTTTCAAAACCAATCCACTTCCGTCTTCGGAATCCGTTTTGTCATTGAGGATAAATTTCTGGGCAAACAGGACAATGAGAATAGAAATCAAGGTCACAATCGCGTAGTGGGAAGCAGGATTGAATTTCAGAAAAATCATCGCAGCTCCAATTCCTGCCCCGGTAAACCCCGCCAAACTCCACAGACCATGAAAGGAGGCCAAAATGCTTTTCCCCATCTGATCCTCCAGTCCCAAGGCCTGTGTGTTGAGTGAGATGTTCATGATATTTCCCAGCATGCCAAAAAGAATCAAAACCGGCACAATGACCCAAGTAGTCGGTGCCAAGCCGATCAAAGGAAGTGTCAGCGCATAAATAAAACTCCCGATGAGAATCACGATCCGACTCCCATAGCGATGTACCGACCAACCGGCAATAGGCAAGCCGATCATCGAACCGATAGGCAAACAAAGTAAAATTGTGCCCAACTGTCCTTCTGACAATTGAAATTTAGCCTGAATATCAGGAATTCTGGCGGCCCAGGAGGCAAAACATAGGCCGATGAAAAAGAACATGGACCCTAGGGCAATTCTTCTTTTTGAAAGGTAATTCATGAAGATGGGTAAGGTAGAAAGCGCACAAAGTTAATCAGATTGCCTGTAATTCCTTTCGTCCGGAACTCCGTGTTCAATGGAATCCTGTTTTCCTCCGGTTCCGGAAAAGTGCTGGGGGACAGAAAAAAGTCTAACCTTTTTTACTTCTTTACTTTGCCCAAAAAGGAAACGAGAGAATATCTTTCATTAAAACCAAAAACCATTCCTCTTCACAGAGAGTTTCCCAAAAAAAACCATCATGGAATTTGTCATCGTAGGAGCAATAGTCCTCACCATCATTTTTCTTATCCGCTTTATCATCAAAAAAGTATTCCAATAAAAAAGCCGTCCTTTTCGTTCAGACGGCTCTTCAAATTTGGTTATTTCTATCAGTTGGGAAGCTTATCGGCAAACTTTCCATAGACCCAAGTTCCAGCCAATGCTGATATCAAAGTCACCAAAACTACAGTGTAGCCACTGCCGATTTGAGCAAAAAGCGGACCTGGACAAGCGCCTGTAATCGCCCACCCCAACCCAAAAATGAACCCTCCGATCACCTGACCTTTTTTGAATTCCTTGTTTGGTATGACAATGTCTTCTCCATGAATGGTTTTCACATTGAATCGTTTGATCACCTGAATAGAGATGATTCCTGTCACTACAGCCGAACCAATTACCCCATACATGTGGAAAGACTGAAGTCTGAACATTTCCTGAATTCTAAACCAAGAGATAATTTCAGCTTTGACAAATACGATCCCGAATACTACTCCGATAATCAGATATTTCAGAAGCTCAAGACCTTGATCATGATCTTGTCGGAGATTTGGCGCTGCACAATGTGGATCACCGGTTTGTTTTTTCTTTTCAAGTACTTTTGACATGATTATTAATTTTTAGAATCCGACAAGTTTCATCAAAGGCCCCAAGAGCATATGGGTCATGAAAAATCCTCCAATCATGAAGAATATCGTGGCTACTACGGACTGCCACTGCAGTGAGCTTATACCCATGATGGCATGACCTGAAGTACAGCCTCCGGCATATCGGGTACCAAATCCCACCAAAAACCCTCCAAATACAAAGAAAAGAAGTCCCTTTGCTGTGAAGATGGTCTCCCAGCTAAAGATATCTGAGGGCATTAGATCTGAGAAATTGGTAATTCCCAAAGCCGCCAAGTCTGTCTGAGTAGCTTCGGAGATTACGATCGTGTTAGGATTTGCCAAGAAATTGGTTGCCAAAAAACCACCAATAGCTACCCCAAGCACAAAAAGGAGATTCCAGACTTCTTTTTTCCAGTTGTAGGTGAAAAAAGGAATTCCAGCGGGCACACAAGCCGCACAGATATGACGCAGAGAGGAAGAAATCCCAAATGTCTTATTTCCCACAATCAACAAGGCCGGGACAGTAAGTCCGATCATCGGCCCAGCTACATACCAGGGCCAAGGTTGACTAATCCATTCAATAAATTGATCCATTTTTTTTTGTTAATAATTAAAATCTATAGTCCAGAATAATATTCATGTTGGTCATATTGACCCGATTGATCACATACTCCTGACCCAGCTTCTGATCGGTATCCTCTCTTTTGTGAGCCACCAAAAACTGCAAGTCTAAGCCTTTGAAGAATCCATCAAATCGATAATCTACCAAACCGGTGAAGTGGTAGTAATGCGGCAGTCCATATTTATTCAGTTGGATTTCCTCCAGATTGGGAGTAGTCACATGTCCGGCCCCCAAAGATACGTTCAGCTTGTCATGGATGAAGGTTTTGTCATAGAGCAAGGTGATTGCATTCACTCCGCCCATTCCTTCAAAACGCTCCCTCCTTAAGGAGACAAAGAACTGCTCTCTTCCCCATTCTCTTGGAAACAGGAACCTTCCCTGATCCGAAATCCCGAGATAGTTTACGCTTAACCTATTATGTCCCCATTGAATTCCCGATCTGAGCCCAACCCCGTGCGTTTTTTCTCCGGGAAGAGTATAGGCCTTATTGGGGTCCGGATTACCTCCATCACCCATAGCTGACTGGTAAAATCCCTGAACTCCATAGTGAAACTGGCTGGACTTTCCCAATTGGGTCGACCCAGTGACTTCTCCGAATGTCGTGGCAAATACTCCCTCTGCCCAATAATTCCAAGATTGGATTTTTCCTTTGGGAAGGAAATACTCGATACCTAAGACCCCCACTCCTTTTGAGTGTACATGATGCTTGTACGACTCTTCCGATCCCGTCGGATTTCTTCCTGTGGAATAAAAGCCAAAGGATTCATCAATGGACACCCATTCCAAAGACCCTCTGGAGATGACGTGATTAAACCAAGCTCCTGTGAGATTAAATCTTCCCGGCAGGTAGTTTACCTTCACTCCACTGAATAGGTTGGGCCTCATTCTGTTGTCAGATGCATTGAGCAAGGGACTTTCGAAATGATGACGCCCAAACCAGGTAGAGAATTTATCTTTCTCGTAAGAGATATAAAATTCCTCCAGACGATCCATATCATGGTAGTTTTCGGGGTGATGGACATCGTACAAGGTGAGCTCATATCGATTGGCCAAGCCTGTAGCGGGATCCAACTTGGTAATGTTGTTTTCATAAAACCTGAAAACAAAAAAACCACTAAATCCCACGCCAAACCCTTTCCATCGTGGACTGAAATAACCCAATCCCGCACCAGTACCCCAAGTGGAGTAATCGAGCAGGCCCGGTTGATTTTCAGTATGCATGAAAAAGGACCTCAGGTGAAATTCAAACTGTCCGGTTTTCAATATTTTCCCAAACAACTTTTCGTTTGAGCTTGTATCCACATTCGCTTCATGATGCTGGGCATTAGCCCTTGACATCAACACCAAGGAAACTCCCAAGGCAAAGAGGAAAACAACTGATGCAAATTTCTTCATAAAAGGACTTGGAAATTGGTGACTTTGATCACATCTCCTATCATTAAACTAAAAATGGCAGACTCTCAGGTCTGCCATTTAGGTGATGCAACTTCTCTTGCGTATTCTTATAATAGGGTAGTAGGACACACATAGTCCGAAACTTTGAATTTGCCAGACTCTTTGATAGCCTTGAATCCACCTGCAATATCGATCAGGTTGTCATACCCTCTAGCTCTGAGAATGGAGTTGAATACCATAGACCGATATCCACCAGCACAATGCACGTAGTAGGTTTGATCCTTCTTCACCTTGAGCATGCTGTCATTGATATAGTCCAAAGGAGCGTTTTCGGCATCGAGGACATGCTCGGACAGATATTCAGAGTTTTTCCTGACATCAAGAATATGGATAGAAGGATCTCCCTCTTTGATTTTCGCCAATTCATCAACAGTGATGGAAGTAATGGAGTCCACTTCGTGCCCGGAATCTTTCCAAGCTTTGAATCCACCTTTGAGATAACCAATGGCATAATCATATCCCACTCTGGCCAATCGGGTGATCACTTCCTCTTCTCTGCCTTCATCTGCCACAACCAGGATTTCCTGCTTCAAGTCCGGAATCATAGCCCCAACCCATACGGCAAAGCTTCCGTCGATCCCGATATTGATAGAATTAGGAATGAATCCTTTGGCAAAGGTCTGAGCTTCCCGGGTATCCAAAATCAAGGCTCCGGTTTCATTGGCTGCAGCTTCAAATTCGGCAGGACTCAAAGGTCTGACACCTCTCTCCAATACCTCATCGATGCTATCATATCCTTGGATATTCATTAGCACATTTTGGGGAAAATAAGCCGGAGGAGGTGTCAGGCCGGTCAATACTTCCCGGATAAATTCTTCTTTGCTCATGGGCTGAAGGGCGTAATTGGTCTTTTTCTGATTACCCAACGTATCAGAGGTTTCTTTACTCATGTTTTTGCCGCAGGCAGAACCTGCCCCATGCGCAGGATAGACCATCAAATCGTCAGAAAGAGGCATAATCTTGTTTCTCAGCGAATCATAAAGATGACTGGCCAGCTTTTCCTGAGTCAGGTCTTTAAGGACTTTTTGAGCCAAATCAGGCCGTCCCACATCTCCGATGAATAGGGTATCCCCAGTGAATAGAGCTTCCTCTTTTCCTTCTTCATTGATCAGCAAATAGCAAACCGACTCCATGGTATGGCCAGGAGTATGAATCACCCGAATCTTGGCTTTTCCAAGAGAAAATTCCTGATTGTCTTCCGCTACCATCGCATCAAAGCCCATCTTCATATCGGTAGGTCCATAGACAATCTTTGCTCCTGTTTTTGCAGCCAAATCCTTGTGTCCAGATACGAAGTCCGCATGGAAGTGCGTCTCAAATACATATTTGATTTGGGCATTTCTACGCTCGGCCTTTTCGATATAGGGTTGTACTTCGCGGAGCGGGTCAATGACCGCTGCCTCTCCATCAGACTCGAGGTAATAGGCACCTTGTGCCAAACATCCGGTGTAGATTTGTTCTATTTTCATAGCCTTGCTAGGTTTATTTGATCTCAATGATTGGGTAAAGGTACTTTTCTTCCTCAGGGACAAAAATGACTTTTGTCACTTAGATTTCAAGAATTCGCCAGTAAATTGGACTCAAGGATTTGGACCAATTGATGGACCGGAACCACCCCAGACTGTCTCCAAACCACCATACCCTTGCGAAACAAAATCAAAGTCGGAACACCTCGTACCTGAAACTTGCTTGCTGCAAGCGGATTTCGGTCTACATCCACCTTGACGATCTTGACTTTATCTCCCATCTGACGGGAAGTATCTTCCAAGATGGGTTGCATCATTTTGCAGGGACCACACCAATCGGCAAAGAAATCCACCAACACGGGAGTTTCCCCATCGATCAGTTCCTGAAATGTTTTTGCCTGTGAACTCATAATTATTGAGGTTTGAATTGACAGGACAAAACTACATCCAAAAGGCCAACAGGAACAGTAATTTTTGTCACAGTAAGAATCTATGCAGGTAATCCCCCCTTAAAAAGTCCTAAAATCCCCTGAATTGGAGTAAAATTTTATATTTTCGCCCGTCTAATTTTCCGATTTAATGCTCAATTACAAGCAGATTAATAATCTAACAGGGTGGATCATTTTTGCTGTTTCTACCTTGGTCTACGTCCTCACTGTAGAACAAACCGCCAGTTTCTGGGATCCGGGAGAGTTTATCGCAGTTTCCTATAAGCTTCAGGTCCCTCATCCTCCAGGGGCTCCTTTCATGCTTTTGGTCTACCGAATGTTTGGTTTTTTGGCCATGGGGGATGGCTTGCAGGTCGCCTATTGGATGAATATCGGCAGTGCACTATTCTCAGGATTTACCATTTTGTTTTTGTTTTGGTCCATTACCCTATTTGGAAGAAAAATCTTCGGAATTCAAGCTGGTCAGGAGTCAAAAGGGCAGGTAATTTCTTTGATGGGAGCTGGCCTTGTGGGCGCTTTGATTTACACCTTCTCTGATTCCTTTTGGTTTTCGGCTGTAGAGTCTGAGGTATATGCCATGTCTTCCTTTTTCACGGCAATCGTGATTTGGGCCTTTCTGAAATGGGATGTCATCAAAGATCCCAAAGAAGAAAACCGATGGTTGATTTTTATCGCCTACCTGGTAGGCCTTTCCATTGGGGTTCACTTGCTGAATCTAGTGACGCTTCCAGCCTTGGCTTTGATATATTATTTCAAAAAGTATCCGAGCCCGACACTCAAAGGAGCAATTTATGCCATGTTTTTGGGAGGGGTAGCGCTGATTATCATCAATAATCTAATTATTCCGGGACTACCTACCTTGGCTGGCTCCATGGAGATTTTCTTTGTCAATAGTCTAGGGCTGCCTTTCGGCTCGGGAATCGTGGTTTTCATCGCCCTTTTCCTCTCAGCGCTGATATTCGGTATCCGGTATTCGATAAAAAATGCCCGAGTCACACTCAATACCATTTTACTTTCTCTGGTCTTTATCCTGATCGGATACGGAAGCTACACCTTGATTATAGTACGGGCCAATCAGAACCCCATCATCAATGAAAACGCTCCCAAAGACATCATCAGCTTTGTTTCCTACCTCAAGCGGGAGCAGTATGGATACCGTCCGCTCCTGCATGGGCAATATTTTACTGCCCAGCTGATTGCTCAAGAAGAAGGAGCACCTGTCTACATGAAAGGGAAAGACAAGTATGAAATCGTCGATTACGAATTAAAAAACACCTACGATCCCGAAAAGACGACCATCCTTCCCCGAATCTATTCCACCCAGGAAAACCACAAGCGAATCTATCGCTCCAAGCTGGGACTGAGAGAAGGGCAAGAACCTACTTTTGGAGACAATATTTACTTTATGCTCAGCCATCAACTTGGGCATATGTATTGGCGGTATTTTATGTGGAATTTTTCCGGAAGAGAAAGTGACTTTTCAGATGCTCCCTGGATCAGTCTTGCAGATTCACTCTCCGACAAATACCCCGATTACATCAAAGAAAACAAAGGCCACAACAACTATTTCATGCTGCCTTTGATCCTTGGCCTGATTGGACTTTTCTTTCAAGCTAAAAAAGACCCCCGATTCTTCTATGTGAATTTGATGCTATTCCTGATGATGGGGGTAGTGCTGGTTCTCTACCTCAACTCCCCCCCTGTAGAGCCAAGAGAGCGGGATTACATCTACGTGGGTAGCTTTTATGCCTTTGCCATTTGGGCAGGCTTGGGTGTGCTTGGCCTGGCACATGCCTTCGGCAAAATGACCAAGAACCTGGGAACAGGTGGAATTATCGCTACCCTGCTTACCTTACCTGTAGCAGGATTGATGGGTGCAGAAAACTGGGACGATCACAACAGAAAAGGAAGGTATTTTTCTGTGGATTCGGCCAGAAATTTCTTGTCCTCCTGCGCTCCCAATGCCATTCTTTTCACAGGAGGAGACAACGACACCTTCCCGCTATGGTATGTGCAGGAGGTGGAAGGATTCCGTACGGATGTTCGGGTGATTGTATTGAGCTATTTTGACACGGATTGGTATGTGGAGCAGATGACCAAACAAGCCGATGAGTCAGCCCCCTTGCCATTCTCCCTTTCACCGGAGCGCTATCAGAAAGGGACAAATGACGTCCTTTACGTCATGGAAAGAGAAAACCTCAACGCCATCTCAGCCAGAGAATACTTGAGATTGCTCAATTCTGGGTCAGACTTACTCAAAATGCAAACCGGAGGAAAAAGCATAGTCAACATGGTTCCTTCCAGAAATCTCATTCTGGAAGTAGACAGCAGTTTCCTCTGGAACGACGAAATCGTACCGCCTCAGTTTAAGGAAATTTTTGCTCCCCAAATCAATCTTCAAGTTAAAGGAAACTACCTCACCAAAGGCAATTTGATGCTGATCGACTTGATTGTGAGCAACAACTGGGAAAGACCCATTTATTTCAACAACACCTCTCTCTCCACGGTCACCCTGAACATTTCCAATCATGTAGTGATGGAAGGTATGGCCTATCGCCTGCTGCCAATCCGAAAACCCGACTACATTCGAGAAGAGTTGGTCAATACGGATATTGCCTACGAAAACTTCATGGAGAAATTTGCCTTCCGGGGCATGAATGACCCCAACTCCTATCTCGATGAGGAATACCGAAGATTTGCCTCCAATCACCGAAGTGTAGCCAACAGCATCGCTATTGCCTTATTGGATGAGGACAAGCTGGAGGAAGCGGCGGAGGTTCTGAATCGAAATCTGGAAGTAATGCCGCACCAAGCTATTCCTTACGATTTGAGCAGCGGGCAATCGGTTCCTCTTTTCTTTGAAGTGGGTGAAGACGAGAAAGCTTTGGATATCGTGGAGAAAATCTCCAAAAAGTCATTGGATATGATCGAATTCTACACCTCCGAAGACAGAACTTACGACCGGGAAATGATGATTTCCATAGAAATGGTGAAGTATTTTATTCCTCTCCTGGAAGAGCGAGGCTACCAGGAAGAGGCTCAAAATCTCAAGCTGAGACTGGAAAGCCTAATAGGCAGTGAAAGTTCCCAGCCGGGAATTTTGGAAAGGAGATAAACAAAAAAGAGTCGGGGATGTCCCGACTCTTTTTTTGGTCTATTTTTCATCCTTCCAGAGGATATAGAATAAGTCCAGTCCCTTTTCGGGGTTTTCCACTAGTGGGTAATCTCCATGTGAAATACGGATTACCGATTCTCCTCGCTGCTGATGAAGTCGGTTTCTGTTGATTCTGTTTAGAATCTCATAGGGCATCCTAAGGATCCAGGCGGGAAGTCGGTGCTGCAAGTCCAATACGTCAAAGCGCATGATTTTTTGAACAGACAGCCTATTGGCTTCATGGTATTCCCATACTTTCTGATTTCCTCCAATCCCCTTCGGTTCGACCCGGTCAAAAATACCAGAGGTCAGTAGGGTAAGTTCATGCGGGAGGTATTCCCGGACATGCCAAGGGTTTCTGGAAAGGGTATGGGCAATATTGGGTGTGGAAATGATAGCCTTCCCTCCAGGTCTCAGCATTCGATAGATTTCTTCCAAAAACAAGCGGTCATTCTCAATATGCTCAATCACCTGAAAACTCACAATTGTATCAAAACTTTCCTCCTTGAACCCTACAAATGGGGGAATTACAGCCTGCCTGAAGCTTACGCCGGGATACTTATCCTGAAGCATGGAGATCACTTCTCCTATTTTGTCCAGCCCCAGATAGCTTTTGGCCAGAGGAAGCAATTCATCCACTCCTCTGCCCTCTCCACAGCCGATTTCCAGCAAATCTCCCTGTATCCAAGGCTTGGCTGCCAAGTAGGCTTTCAGTAAGCGTTGGTGAATAGGATTATCGCTGATCAACTTATCCGATGCGATTTCCGTTGTGTAGGTAGCCATTTGAAAATTTAGTATTTTGGCAAAAGTAAGGCTAATTTTTAAAACCTGAACTTGTACCCAATGAATCGAAAATCCCTCTTATTCATCCTAATCTTTCTTATTTTTTCACCATTTATTGCTTCTGCACAGAAAACTCTCTCGACGCTAAACCAGTCATTGAGGTATTCTCTGTATTCCCGGTTGGGACTCAAGGTAATTCCTGTACAAGTCTCCGATACTACATACAAGGTTCAGTTCATCATTGAAAAGGTGGAAGAAAATCCTGATTTCAATGCTTTCAGTTTCAGCTTCTCCATCCTAAACTCCTACGATGAAGAAATCACTCCTGAAAAAGTTAATCTACTCACTGCGTCCGATTTGTCTGCAGATACCGATCGGCATTGGTTTTTTGAAAAAACAATCGATATCCAATCTACCTCTCCCTTGGCAATTGTGCTATTGACAGCTTTGGACACAAGGCAGGGAGATGAATATGTGTACCATACCGATCTGAAAAGTCCGTTTGTCTCGGGCATACCGGACTTTGGAATTTATTTTTCCAATGAAGTCCCATTTGATCAAAACTACATCAATATCAACGAATCCCTGCTGTTCAAAACCGTAAGACGACCGAGCATTCAGAGTTTTTACTATCCGATCCAGTTCGATGTGCCTTTTCCTCCCATGGAAACCCGCCCTGCAGATGTACCCAAGGAATTAGAAGTGGTCAATCAAGGAGATTTTTTCGCCAACACACCCAGAAAAATTGAAGAAGAAGGCTACTTTTTTTTCCAGACAGACACCCTTGCTCCTGCTGGAATTCTTCTCAAATCCTCTCATGACGCCTTCCCCAAGGTGAAGGACTGGGACGAAATGATCCAAATGGTCACTTATATTTCCACTCGAAAAGAGCACGAAACCCTGCTCCTTGCCTCGGACAAAAAGAAAGCCTTGGATGAATATTGGATCAACTTGACCAGGAATCCGGATACGGCCAAAGAGCTGATTCGCAACTATTTCCGCATGGTCGAATTCGCAAATATTCTGTTTACAGATTTTAAAGAAGGCTGGAAAACGGACAGAGGAATGGTCTACATTGTCATGGGACCTCCCCAAGAAGTTAACTTTTATATGGACCGGGAGGTGTGGACTTACTCCGGCATGGACGCAACCTCGAAAATTAAGTTTACTTTTGTCCGGTCAAAAACTCTTTTGACCCCACATTTCTACACCTTGAACCGATCTAGGGCCTATCAGCCGATTTGGTTCAAAAACATTTCCCAATGGAGAAGCGGAAGGATGGCTTTCTGATAGACAAAGGAGCCCACGACAAAGACTTTATTTTCGGAACCCGTGCAGTCATGGAGGCAATCCATGCTGGCAAAGAGATCGATAAGGCCTTGGTCCAAAAAGAACTCAACAACGACCTGATCAAGGAGTTGCTTCAGCTTTGCAAAAGCGCAGGAATCCCAGTGGTCCGTGTGCCTGAAGCCAAGCTGAACCGCATTACCCGCAAAAATCATCAGGGGGTTATAGCCCAGATGTCGGCAATTGAATACGCTTCTCTGGATCATGTCATCGATTCTTGTTATGCTGAAGGAAAAGCACCTTTCATCCTTATTTTGGATCATATCACTGATGTGAGAAACTTTGGAGCCATTGCCAGAACAGCCGAATGCGCTGGAGTAGATGCCATTGTGATCCCAGAAAGAGGAAGTGCTCAGATCAACTCCGATGCAGTAAAGACATCTGCCGGAGCGCTGAATTTCCTGCCGGTCGCGAGAGTAAAAAACCTGTTTTACGCTTGCCGAGATCTACAAAAGATGGGATTGGCCCTGGTGGCAGTCACAGAAAAAACCGAGCAGATCATGTATGAGGCGGACTTTTCCTCCCCTGTAGCACTGGTCCTAGGATCGGAAGAAGATGGAATTTCTCAGGAAATCATGGGGATTGTAGATCAAAAGGTGAAAATCCCCATGGCGGGAAAAATAGAAAGCCTCAATGTCTCGGTTTCTGCGGGGGTGGCGATTTATGAAGTCACCCGACAAAGAAAAAAGTAAAAACCCCGTTTTGATTTTGAATACCGATGAGGGAAACTCCCTGGGTGATAGGAGTTCGGAATGGATTGCTTAAAAATGTGAAACATTACCCACGTTTTTCAAGCATTGAGGCTACACGGGCTCCGGGGTAATTCTTTGGTATTTATCTGCAGGTAGTGATGATTGGTCTTGACCTGTTTTCTATTTTGGCTATTTTACGAGGATAAAAACTCCTCAAAGCCATGCTAATCACCCTCTTTTTATCTTTTTTTGCTTTTTTCCAAGAGCCCCTAGAGCAGGCAAAAGAGCTCTATCAAATGCGGAAATATGACAGTGCAATCTGGCTGGCAAGCTCAATCCGGGAAGACTCCTATGAAAAACTCAACCTGATCGGAAACAGTCATTTTTCTTTGGGTCAATACGACAGCGCGATCAAGTCCTTTCAAGATGTATTGAATCTGCAAGGAATCACCGTGCCCAATCAAGTCAACGCTCTCAATCGTCTCGGTCAATCTTTTCAACGCCTTGGAAAATTTGATGAATCCCTCGAATACCTGTTTGATGCGCTTAGGATACAGGAAAACCAAGTGAATTTGGAGAAAAATGAAGAAAATCTGATTCTTCTCTCCAGAGTTCAGCTCACGATCGGAACCGTCTTGGATGAAATCGGGGACTCGGACAGGGCAATACGGTATTACAATAAAACCCTGGCTACCCGAAGTGAACTTCAGGATTCTCTGGGTATGGCCAGAGTATTCAATAACATTGGAATTGTTTACAAAAATGCCTTGAACTATGATTCTGCCTTGATAAGTTACCAAAAAGGACTGGAACTGCTCCCCAATTCCAACCCCAACCTCACCGTCCAATGGCAACTGATTACCAACCTGGGAAATCTGTACAAGAGAATGGAGAAAATCGAACAGGCTAGGTCAGCTCTCATCCAAGCAGTGACTATTTCCGAAAAACTCAACAATTCTACCCTTCAAAGCGACAGCCATCTGAATCTTGCCTCATTTTGGCAATCGGTAGGCAATTTTGCCGCAGCTGAAAAGAATCTCTTGCTGGCTTTGGATCTGTCCTTAGAAAATGGAAATACCTATGAGCTCTTCGAGATCAGAAAGAATCTGGCCGATCTTTACCAAAGCTGGGACAAAAAAGACCTAGCCTATGATCAGCTACTGCTAGCCAACCAATACCGGGATTCCCTTTTTCAGGAAGAAAAGGAAAAGGCAATTGCGGAAACACTGATCCAATACGAAACTGAAAAAAAGGAACAGCAAATCGCCTTGCAAAATGCCCAACTTGTCGAGCAAAAAGTGATCAATCAGAGAAACTTCCTGCTTATTGGCATCTTGCTCATTTTTGTTTTGCTGCTGGTATCTCTGGCCATTTTAATCAGAAATAAAGGTGCCAAACAGCAGGAGATTTTAAGGAAGGAAGCCGAAATCCAGCTTCAGGAAGCAGAATTGAAAGCCACGGTACAATCACAGGAACAAGAAAGAAAGCGATTTGCCCAAGATCTTCACGACGGTTTGGGTCAGATGATTACCGTACTTCTGCTCAACATCAAATCCCTGGAATCGAGGATTTTGGACGAAGCAAACCTATTCCAATCGGCAACACAGATCCTGGAAGACATGTACGACGAGTTGAAGGCTATCTGTTTTAACCTGATGCCCGACACATTGATTCGATTCGGAATAGAGGCCGGAATTCGGGAATTTGCCCAAAAAATCAACGACACCGGAAAAGCTACCATTCGGGTCCAAGTCAGTGGCTTAGAAGACCGCTTGGGGGATATTCAGGAAGTCTCACTCTACCGACTCGCACAGGAATGGATCAATAATATCATCAAGTATTCGGATGCAGATCAAATCGAAGTGCTTTTGAAAAAAGATCGGAACCAACTGCTTTTTCAAATCCGGGACAACGGTTCGGGATTCGATCCGATTCACCTTAAAAAAGGCAAAGGAAACGGCTGGAGAAACATGAACTCCAGAGCAAAAATTCTGAAAGGAGATTTGCAGATCTTCAGCTTTCCCGAGCAGAAAGGGACCACCTTGAACCTGATAGCTTTTTCGGAAGACAATCGGGTGCTGGAGCCGGAGTATTGACACCAAATTCTTGATCCATCTGAGAATCAGACGAAATCCTCCCCTTTTTTACGGGCATTGCTTACAAATTCCCTAAACTTTTTCTCCGCATCAAGTTTACAGATCAAAAGCACATTCTCCGTGTCATTGATGAGGTAGTTTTCCAAGCCTTGGACTACTACCAATTTTTCTGAATCGGATTTGATATACGAATGGTGTGTATCAAAGAGCATTCCATTGGCTTCTACGACATTGTCGTGTTCGTCCTTGTCGCGGATTTCGTGAAGGCTTCGCCAAGACCCCAAATCCGACCAGCCAAAATCTCCCAAAACCACATAGACTTGGTCTGATTTTTCTAAAATTCCATAGTCAATAGAAATGTTTTTCACCAAAGTATAGGCCCTGTTCAAGAATTCCTCTTCAGTGTTTTTTCCGAAATGCTCTATTCCCTCTTCAAAAACCTCCGCTACATCGGGCATGTGTGCTTTAAAAGCATCGATGAGACTTTTCACTTTCCAGACAAACATCCCTGAATTCCAAACAAAATCTCCGCTTTCAAAAAAGGCCTTGGCAAGCTTGGCATTCGGCTTTTCGGTAAATGTTTTTACTTTTTGAGCGGGTCCTTGCTGAATGTCCTCATGATACTGAATGTAGCCATATCCTGTTTCAGGCCGATTCGGTTTGATTCCCAGAGTAATCAAATGCCCTTCTTCTTGAGCCGCATCCAAGGCTTTCTTTATGGATTCTTGAAAGCGATTTTCTCTCAAAATCAGATGGTCGGAAGGTGTTACAATCAGCGTAGCATCCGGTTCAAACGCATGGATCTTATATGCAGAATAAGCAATGCAGTTAGCTGTGTTTTTTTGGAGAGGCTCAGAGAGGATTTGGTCTGACTTTAATTCGGGAAGCTGGTCAAGGACGAGATGGAGGTAGTTTTTGTGTGTGACTATCAAAAAACGGCTCGGGTCAGCCACTTCCCTGAAGCGGTCATAGGTCATTTGCAAAAGAGACCTGCCTGTACCCAAGACATCCAAAAATTGCTTGGGCTTATTTTTGCGGCTATACGGCCAAAACCGGGAACCGATTCCCCCAGCCATAATTACGATATAGGGCTTTTGCTTCATGCTTGGCTTAAACAATTCCTTCTTTCATCAGGTCATGAATATGGATAAATCCCGCGATTTTTCCCCCTTCCAATGCGACCAGCTGCGTGATATTGTGATTGCGCATCAAATTAAGCGCTCGAATGGCAAATTCATCCGCATCGATGGTTTTGGGGTTGACTGTCATGATATCTCTGGCTTTCAGCTTGGCAATATCCAGACTCTTCTGAAGCATTCTTCTCAAATCTCCATCGGTAATGATCCCCTTCAGATTTCCCTCCTTGTCTAGTACGGCTGTAGCTCCCAAACGTTTCCCAGAGATTTCAACAATCACCTCTGCCAGACCTGCATCTTCTTTGACCACGGGTACTTGGGTTTTGGATAAAATGTCCTTGACTCTTAGATAGAGTTGCTTACCCAAGGAGCCTCCGGGATGGTATTTGGCAAAGTCATCCGATGTAAATCCCCTAGCCTCCAAAAGGCAAACGGCCAGGGCATCACCCAAAGCCAAATGGACCGTAGTACTGGTAGTGGGGGCAAGATTATGCGGACAGGCTTCCTCCCCAATTGTGGCATTCAGGACAAAATCCGCTTGTTCGGCGAGGTAGGAATTGACATTGGAAACCAAGGCAACCAAGACTGAACCCAACTTTTTTAGCAGAGGAACCAACACCTTTATTTCGGGAGTATTTCCCGACTTGGAGATGCAAATGACCACGTCATGCTCTTGGACCATTCCCAGGTCTCCATGGATCGCATCAGCAGCATGCATAAATAAGGCAGGCGTACCTGTGGAGTTAAGTGTCGCCACAATCTTATTGGCAATGAGGGCACTTTTGCCTACACCGGTCACCACCACCCTACCTTTGGAAGCTAAAATATGCTCCACACAGGCCTCAAAATCCCCATTTAAAAAATCCGCTACACCCAAAATCGCATTTGCTTCATTTTGCAAAACCCGGGAAGCAGTATTTCTAATATTTTTAGCTAAATTCAATTTTACCTGCGTTTATCATTAATTTTGTACAAAGGTAAAAAACTAATCATTCAATCCTGTTTACTGGGATTATAACCTTACTAGCCCTTTCTTCAAGTGGAGGAAAAAGTCAAAGCAGACCTTAAGAAAATCTTCGGATTCAGTCAGTTTCGAGGGAATCAGGAACCCATCGTAGACAATCTGCTGAATAAGCGGAACACGTTTGTCATCATGCCTACTGGGGCAGGCAAATCCCTGTGTTATCAGCTGCCTGCAGTAGTCAATGAGGGTACGGCTATCGTTATTTCCCCGTTGATTGCCTTGATGAAAAATCAGGTAGACCAGTTGAATGCTGTGGGTATAAATGCCCACTTCCTCAATTCCACCCTCACCAAGGCGGAAGCGACCAAAGTGAAGAATGAGGTGTTGAGGGGGAAAACCAAACTCCTGTATGTAGCCCCTGAATCTCTTACCAAAGAGGAAAATATCGCTTTTCTCAAATCCGCCCAGTTAAGTTTTGTAGCTATAGATGAAGCGCATTGTATTTCGGAATGGGGCCACGATTTCCGACCGGAGTACCGAAAGATCAAATCCATCGTAGCTCTGATCGCCCCCAATCTCCCCATTATCGCACTGACGGCCACAGCCACCCCTAAAGTGCAGCAGGATATCCAGCGAAATCTGCAGATGGAAGAGGCCGATGTATTCAAATCTTCCTTTAACAGGACCAATCTCTTCTATGAAGTCCGACCCAAAGTAAAGAATGAGAGTAAAAAATCCTTGATTAAATTCATCAAACAACACAAAGGGAAATCAGGCATCATTTATTGCCTCAGTAGAAAAAAAGTAGAGGAAATAGCAGAATTACTCAAAGTCAACCAAGTCAATGCAGCCCCCTACCATGCCGGCCTGGACTCAGCCATACGGATCAAAACCCAGGATGATTTCCTCAATGAAGAGCTGGATGTGATAGTGGCTACCATCGCCTTTGGGATGGGCATAGACAAGCCGGATGTCCGGTATGTCATCCACTACGATGTACCCAAATCTCTCGAAGGCTACTATCAGGAGACCGGGAGAGCGGGTCGGGACGGACTGGAAGGCCACTGTTTGATGTTTTACCGCTATGAGGACATCATCAAGCTGGACAAATTCAACAAGGACAAGGCAGTAACAGAGCGGGAAAACGCCAAGCTTCTTTTGCAGGAAATGGCCGCCTATGCGGAGACCGGGGTCTGCAGAAGAAAGTTTATCCTCAATTATTTCGGAGAAATGATGGAGGAAGACTGCGGATTCTGTGACAATTGCAAAAGAGAAAGAGAGACCTTCGAGGGCATGGAGTTTTTACTGACAGCCCTTCAGGCAGTTCAGCAGACTAAAGAACGGTTTAATCTGACTCATTTGGTCAAAGTCATCCGTGGGGACATGGACGAGTACGTTTCCAGCTACAAGCACGACTTATTGCCTGTATTTGGCCAAGGGAAAGAAAAAGAGGAAAAACATTGGATTTCCATCATCAGACAGGCTATGATTCTGGCTTTCCTCGAAAAGGATATAGAAAATTACGGCGTCCTTAGATTGACCCCAAAGGGGCAAGAATACATGGATTCTCCCTACACAGTGGATCTTTACCAAGACCATGATTTCGAAAAGCTGACTGAAGAAGAAACCCAAGAAGTAACCGTATCTACCGGCCCCGCCTATGATGAGAAGCTTTTTGAATTACTCAAAGCGGAAAGAAAAAAAGTAGCCCGATCTAAAGGTCTCCCTCCCTACGTCATCTTCCAGGACCCATCCTTGGAGGAAATGGCCACCGTCTACCCCACCACCCGTGAGGAACTCGCACAAATCAATGGGGTGGGAATGGGGAAAGTAGCTAAATTTGGTGCTTCATTTCTAAAGCTCATTGCCACCTATGTGGAAGAAAATGAGATTGAAACTGCTTCCGATGTGGTGGTCAAAACATCCGGCAACCGATCCAAAGTGAAAATTTCCATTATCCAGCAGATTGACCGCAAAATCGACCTGGATGAGATTGCCGAAAATCTCAATATTTCCATGGATGAACTACTCCAAGAAGTGGAGCAGATCATTTACAGCGGTACCAAACTCAATATCGACTACTACATTCACCACATCATGGATGACGAGCGGGAAGAGATTCTCCATGATTACTTCATGAATGCAGAAACCGATCACATCAAAACAGCACTGGAAGAACTAAGTGGTGAAGACTTTGCAGAAGACGAACTGAGAGTCTATCGAATCAAGTTCATATCCCAGCATGCCAATTAATTAACCGAAACAATTAAATGAATATACTCTTATTGGGCAGTGGAGGCCGAGAACATGCCTTCGCTTGGAAAATAGTACAAAGCCCGAAATGCTCTCGACTTTTTGTGGCGCCAGGAAATGCAGGAACAGCGGAAATCGCCGAAAATGTAGCCATTTCTGCCACTGATTTTGACGGCCTACTTCAGTTTATCCTAAAGGAGAAAATAGACTTGGTAGTTGTGGGTCCAGAAGAGCCATTGGTCAAAGGGCTGGTGGATTTTATCCGATCAAAGCCTGAAACAGCAAAGCTGCCCGTGGTGGGCCCAAGTAAGTTGGGGGCAACATTGGAAGGAAGCAAGGATTTTTCCAAACGATTCATGCATAGGAATCATATTCCTACCGCCGCCTATGAAACCTTTACTCCGGACCAAATAGATCAAGGGCTTGCCTATTTGGAAAGGCAATCCCTCCCCATAGTCCTGAAGGCCGATGGACTTGCAGCCGGTAAGGGAGTTTTGATCTGTCAAACTTTGGAAGAAGCCAAAACCGCACTGAAAGAAATGCTTTTGGATGCCAAATTTGGAGAGGCCTCTTCCAAAGTAGTGGTGGAAGAATTCCTGACCGGCATTGAGCTGTCAGTCTTTGTCGCTACCGATGGAATCAGCTACAAAATCCTCCCGGAAGCCAAAGATTACAAACGAATCGGTGATGGAGATACCGGCCTCAATACAGGAGGCATGGGCGCTGTAAGTCCTGTGACTTTCGCAGATGATGAATTCATGAAAAAGGTAGAGAAACGTATCGTGATACCTACGATCGAGGGCTTGGCCAAAGAAAACATGGATTACAAAGGATTTCTTTTCATCGGTCTAATGAACAAAGACGGTGAACCTTTCGTGATTGAATACAACGTTCGGATGGGAGATCCGGAGACTGAAGCTGTTCTGCCCAGAATTGAGAGTGATTTCTTGGAAATGCTTTTGGCGATAGGCACAGAAAATCTAAGGCAATACCAACTCAAAATCTCTCCGGAATATTCCACAACCGTGGTCATGGTCAGCGGAGGATATCCGGGTTCTTATACCAAAGGCCACCCCATCACCTTGCCCGAAATAGTAGAGCACGGGGTTATCTTCCACGCCGGAACGGCAAGGAATTCAGAAGGAGACCTGATCAATCATGGAGGCCGGGTAATTGCGGTGACTGCAAATGGAGGTACTTTGGAAGAAGCTTTGAAAAACACCTACACGACAGTCCATTCCATATCTTGGAACCAGGTCTACTTCAGAAAAGACATCGGCCATGATATTTTGAAATTGAAGAAATAAACCCAAAACTAAAAGAGGCCTAAGCCCTGAAAATAAAATATGTCTGGATGCAGTACTTGCTCAACCTCCTCGGGAGGAACGGGAGGATGCCAAAACAACGGCACCTGCGGCACGAGCGATTGTAATAAAATGAACTCATTCGACTGGCTTTCCCACTTGGGAATACCCCAGGTCGATAATTTTGATATCGTAGAAGTCAAATTCAAAGGCGGAAGAAAAGAATACTTCCGAAATGTGGATTATGTCTCTCTGAATACAGGAGACCCCGTAGTAGTAGATGTGCCTAGCGGCCACCACATAGGGTATGTATCCCTACAGGGGGAATTGGTCAGGCTGCAGATGCAAAAAAGAAAAATCCGAAACGATGATAACATCACCAGGATTTACCGATTGGCCAACGAGAAAGACATCGAAAAATGGGAAGAAGCCAAAAATCGGGAAATCCCTACCCTCTATCGATGCAAGCAGATTGTAGATGAGCTCGGCCTTCAGATGAAGATGTCAGATGTAGAATACCAAGCCGACAATTCCAAAGCCACCTTTTATTATTCCGCAGAAGATCGGGTGGATTTCCGAGAGTTGATCAAGATTTTGGCAGGAGAGTTTAAGATTCGAGTAGAAATGAGACAAATCAGTCTCCGACAAGAGGCCGGAAGATTAGGGGGAATAGGCGTTTGCGGACGGGAACTTTGCTGCTCCACTTGGCTGGTTGATTTCAAAAACGTCACTACCTCAGCCGCCCGGTATCAGAATCTTTCCCTCAATCCCAGTAAGCTAAGCGGACAATGCGGACGGCTGAAATGTTGCCTGAATTACGAACTCGATACCTACATGGAGGCGATCAAGGATATCCCTTCCATTGACCGTCCTTTGCAGACTGAACAAGGCCCTGCAAAACTCCAAAAAACTGACATCTTCAGAAAATTGATGTGGTTTAGCTACAATAACGACAACGATTGGCACAGCATTACTTGTGAAAGAGTAAAAGAAATTCAAGACCTCAATGAAAAGGGTGTAAATGTATTTAATCTCCAAGTGGACAAAGCAGACGAATTGGAAGACTTGGCGGCCCAGTCAACCCGAGAATTGGAACTCTTGGATAAGAAGTTTGCCAAAAAGAAGAAGAAAAAGAAAAAGAGAACAAAAGATTTCAAACCGGGAGAAGCGGAACAAAAAACCAACTCCAACCCAAGCGCAGCACCGAAGCCCAATCGGGTCAAAGATGAATCTTCACCTGCCGAACGTGCCAGACCTGCTCGTGCAGACTTTCAGGAAAAGAACCCATCTGCAAATCCACAGCCCAACCGGGAAAACCGCAGAAAAAAGAAGCCAAGAAACAGGCCCAACCCCAATCAAAAACCAAGTACAAATTCCCAAGGGGCAGAACCGAAAAACCCGCCTTCTCAATCAGGGGATAATTCCCAGGAAAACAAAAAGAGGAAATTCCCTCCCCGACGAAACCAAAATCCAAATAAAGGAAGTAATGAATAGGTCGGTGTGGATTGGATTGGTTTTCTTCACTTTTATGCTCAGCTCCTGCAGTGGAGACCGTCTTTATGAGGAGTTTCATCCGATCGAGGGTGATTCTTGGCAGGTCACTGATACACTCCTCTACCAAATTGGGCCTTTGGGAACAGAACAGAAATTAGATTTGATTGCCATTAGATATACCGATTTGTATCCATATTCCAATTTGTATATTCGGATTTTGATGGAGGACTCTATAGGTAAGCCTCTGGATAATAAGCTAATCAATATTCCTCTATTTGATACCAAATCAGGAAGACCTTATGGAAAAGGATTCGGGAGCACCTTTATTCAATATGATACCCTACCGATCCAATTCCCGAAAGAAGCATCACGAATCCGAGTAGTCCAATACATGAGAAAAGAAGAAGTTGCAGGAATTGAAGCAGTGGGAATCAAGATTGTAAAAATCAACTAGCTTTCGATTTTCAAATTGGCTGCCTTCTTGGAGTAATCCCTGATTTTCGAATCCAACTCTTCGGCCAAAGGTTTTAAGTACCCAAAAAGCTTTTTATTCTCTTCACTTAGAGAGGTAAAATCAACGAGGTCCAAAATACCCAGCATGCTGGACAAAGGACCCCTCAAAATATGAGAGGGTTGCAATGCGAGCTTTTTGAGGATTTGGTTTTCCTCACGAAGTCGATGGACCTTGTTTTGAAGGCTGGAATTGTTCCAAGCATAGATAAAAATCCCCTGTACCCCCTGGCCAGAATCGCAAATTGGATTGATTACCACTTCCAAGGATTGAACCTCATCCTGAAGCGGGCTTCTTTGAATCTCAAAACGTGTATAATTCCCATTCAGGGCCTCCTCGATCGCACGTCTGAATCGGAGAGAATCAGAGGAGGGTGGGTAAGCGCTCATTGCCAAAGGCACACCTTCCTCCAAGTAGGCACCAAACAAGGTCTCGGACAATTGAACTGCCAGATCATTTCTCTGGATCAAACAGGCCTTCTGATCAAGTATGAATACGGCGCCTGGAATCAAATTAATTCCTTTATCCGAAAAAAGCCGAAGAGCTGGAGGGTTAAGTTCTTTCTTTTCCTTTGGTCCCATGAAAAAGTGAATTTCCTGACCCGACCTGGAAAGCAAGCCTCCAAACTCTTTGGAATTGCCTTGGAAGGTGAAGAAAACCGGGTTTTCCCCTTCCAATAACTTTTGCAAACTGGAAAAAATAGAAAGGTCATCCCCAAACTCTTCAGTTTGTAACAAATCCTTATTCTTCCAGAAGCAATTCTCTCTATTGAACCATAGCTCCACTCGGGAGTCCCAATTGGTAATTCTGAAACGGCTATCCAACACAAGTTTACCAAACCCCAACACATCCACCAGATTATCCCAAGGTAGCTCTTCCTCTAAAAGCTGAAGACCTACCCCAATCCCAATTACTGAAGAAATGTCTCCCTCTGGAGTAGTAATCACCGAAAACTCCCACCAGATCTGAGAAAAGGTATCCTCATTTCCAAAAGGGTGTTCAAGCATAAGGTGCCTTTTGATTTTTGGTGCACCCAACATCAGCTCTAGAGAATAGCAAAACTCTTCTGCCGTGTCCAGAGATAGGAAGTTCCAAAACTCTTTGCCCGAGGCACGAGGCGCAATTTTCTCGAATACCCCATTTGATTTCAGGACTTTCCCTTCCACATCCATGATGACGAAGTAGAAGTGACCAGAATCCATCAAAGACTCGGGAATGAGATTTTCAATATTCTCAGTACAAATCAAGGTAATAAAGGGTCGGGTGATGTCGAAATATGAGTAAAAAATTTTAATTAGAAAAAGTATATTTTCTAAAAATATTATATCTTTTTTTTACCCTATACAAAATTAAATTTTACAATAGAAAAAAAGTAGTTTTAAATTGAAAAAATGTTTTTGATAAAAAAGAACAGAAATCCATCCGAACTTTTTTTTTCAACACCTAAATAAAATATTCTGAAGCTAAGGGAGTTGCGGCAAATTCACCCCTTCTTTATAGAACCTAGAGTAATCTATTTCCTTGACCAGAAGAATTAAGGTATGGGCAAAGTTTTGTTTGCAGGTTTTGATCATAAATGGCCAATCTTCCTGATCTATTGAGTGCTGCACAGAGGACCCAAAAAGTCGCTGCAATTCAATCGGATCTTTAGAATAAACAGAAAGGCAACCATCACAATCCGGAGAGGTTTCAATCAAAAAATTGGCATTTAAAGTTTGAATAATCATAGAAATACTACTTATCGGAATAAAAGTAAGGGAGATATTATTTAAAAAAATACCCACAAGTGGGTATTTTGAATTTTTTGAAAAAATTTCTGTTGATTTTCAGGGATTTAAACAGGATAAAGCCAAAGAAATTTCCATTTTATTGCTCCTATTGTTTAAATCTTCTCAATTGGCTTATATTTGCATCACTTTGGCGAAAGGCCAAGAAAGAGAGTTGGGTGAGTGGCTTAAACCAGCAGTTTGCTAAACTGTCGTACGGGTCAAACCGTACCGGGGGTTCGAATCCCCCACTCTCTGCATTTTAAGTTTTTAAACCAATTTAGAGCTCAATAAAAGACAATTATTGAGCTTTTTATTTTGCCAAAATTTTAATGTCAAAACCCTTTACAATTATTTGATTTTCAACGGGTAGGAGAAAATTTCGGGGAGAGGTTTCTTTCAAGGCATTAGTTGCCATTAACCTTAGTCAGAAGAGATTATCCGTAACATCTGCACAATGGACCTCCTTTTCTGATGTAGCTACCGGAAAGCACATCGTTCTTTAATTAAACTCCAACTTATCAGCCAATTTTTTTTAACTACTTCCTGCATTCTTCCAAAGCATCTAAATGAAGACTTATCGTTTCAATTTTATTTGCAAAAACCGAAAAGTACCATTCTCTTCATTGCTTTCCCTGATGGCAACAATCAGAATGAGAAAAGTGCTATTTCTGTCGATCAATTCATCTTTATAGCTTCTTTACCATCATAAAATTAGTGTTTGTATCACTAAATTCAGTTCAGTTATTTAGGGGTGAATCCTCTTTCGGATCCAACTAAATCGCTAAATAAATCACTGATAATGAAAAGAGCTAGAAACAAACAAGCAAAAGGCGACCGGAAGCAAGACATCTTGAATTGCGCAGAAGAGCTCATCCAAGAAAGAGGATTGGAAAACCTGAGCATTGCCCAAGTCGCCAAGAAAGCCGGCTTGGCTGTAGGTACGATCTATCTTTATTTCCCAAAAAAAGAGGACATCATCGCTCATCTGACGATCAAGTCGAGAGAGATTCTTTTACAAAAATTCAAAGAGAGCGGAGAATCGACGGCAGACGCTTTGATAAAAGTCCGCCTGATGCTTTGGGCTTATCTCAACTTCTATAAAGAGCATCCATTTTACCATCAACTGGTCTCCTTTTATGAAACCAATGCCGGACTGGAAGAACCCGAGGAACTCCTGATGGCCAGCCGAAAAATCACCAATTATGTCATTGAGGTCATCCAATCGGGAAAAACCCAAGGAAGCATTCACCCGGATATCGATGAGTCGGAATTTTCATTCCTGCTTTGGGCCTCTGCTGTGGGAGTCATCCAAATTATTGATGTTAAGTCAAGGATCATCCAGCAACAGCTAAACAAAAGTACAGACGCCTTTTTTTCATCTTATATTGACATGATAATCAGATCCTTGAAAAAATAAATTGATTTTTTTTCCTTTATCAAAAACATAAATGAATTACGTTCAGTTATTGAGTCGGGACAGATAATCTGTCCCATTTCATCCAATTCAATAACTCAAACCCATTTATGGATCAGAAAGAAATTACCCTATTTGAGACCGCGGCGAAATTTGGAATCTTCTCCATTGCAAGGCGCAAACCAACCGTCTTTGATGCATTTCTCAACCTAGCTCACGAGGTCATGCATCCCGAGAGTGCTTTTACTCCACTTACCCGCGAGCTATTGGGAGCGTATGTTTCCAAACAATTTGGCTGTTCATTCTGCCACTTGGGACATTTGGAAACTGCTTTCGCAATCGGAGGTGAAGAAGTTAGAAGTCTGGTGGATCATCCTTCCGAGGAGTTGAAACCGATTTTTGCCTTGGCAGATAAAATAGTCGCAAACGCAGTAACAGAGGAAGATATCCTTTCCTTTTTGAACTTGGGCTACAGCGAAAAGCACTACGAAGATGTGGTATTTGTTTGCGCACTTTTTGGCTTTGCCAACCGCATGGTCACCGGTTTTGGGATCGAGTATGACGCCAAGCGAGACGAGGCCTCTTCCCGATTTCTGGCAAAAGGTTACCGCATGAAAAACTGATTTTTCACTTTCGGCCCTCTTCCAATGGTTTTTACCGAAGGAAGAAGGTCATTTACCTCTAAAAATCCACGACCATGTTCACTTCCAATTACCTATCCTTTTTCGCTCAACTCAGCGAAAACAACAACACCGATTGGTTTAACACCCATAAAAAAGACTACGAAAAAGACGTCAAAAAGCCCTTTGAAGCCTTAATCTCCAAATTGATTTTTGAGATGAATGCCTTGACGCCCGAGATTACCATTTCTCCTTCAGAAGCCATTTTCCGCATCAACAAAGACATTCGGTTCAGTTCCGACAAGTCTCCCTACAAAACAGAAATGTCAGCTGTGATTTCCAAGAAAGGAAAGAAAAGCAATCCTTGTCCCGGCCTATACCTCAGCATTGGTGCTGATGAAGTGACCGTGGCTGCCGGATTGAAAATGCTGGAAAAAGAGGAGCTTCTTGAGGTCCGGCACCACATTGCTCAGCATTCAGAGCAGTTGGATGAGATCATCCAAAAGCCAAAGTTCAAGGAGACCTTCGGAGAAATTCAGGGAGAAAAAATCAAAAGGCTTCCCGAGGAGTTCAAAGAAGCTGCGGCACATCAACACTTATTATACCACACCTCGTTTTTGGCGATGACAAAACTTCCGGCTACCGAAATCACCAAGCCAGACTTTGTTGAACAAATCATGAGTTTGTACCAACTTACCCTGCCTTTTGCGAAATTTCTAAGCAAACCTCTCGAAGGCTAAATCCCATTCCAATGAAACGCTCCGGAACAGCTGACCTGAAACTCATGGGAGGAAATATCCCCACCTGGTTGTTTGATCGGATGACCCGATTGAGCTTACCTATCGTGGAGACGATTTTGATGGAATACGGGAAAAAGGAGTTTCTAAGAAAAATCTCAGACCCTTTCTGGTTTCAAAGCTTCGGAGCAGTCATTGGGATGGATTGGAATTCGTCCGGTGTCACCACTGCAGTGATGAGTGCCTTGAAAAAATCCCTCAATCCCCATGCTAAGGAGTTGGGGATTTTCGTCTGTGGGGGAAAAGGAAAAGATTCCCTTCAAACACCCGCCGAACTCCTTCGAGTAGGTGACCTCACTGGGCTGGATGGGCAGGAGCTTTCACGCTCAAGCAGACTTTCTGCCAAAGTGGACAGCACTGCGATTCAAGATGGCTTTCAGGTGTACATGCACTATTTCCTGGTAAGCGACGAAGCTGATTGGTCGATCATTCAGCAAGGCATGAAGCCTGAAAACGGCAAGGCACGGCGTTACCATTGGAACTCCAGCAGCCTGACGTCATTTGTGGAGGAGCCGCACACGGCGATTTGTGGAGATCATCAGGGGGATATTTTGAATTTGGTGGACCGAAACGCCAAACCAATCCAAACCTCCATGCTCAGCATCGCCCAAGAAGATCCTGCCAAAATCCTCGTAGAAATTCCCCATATGAAGCTCCCGAACTACTACGATGTCAAGGATCAGGATGTAGACATAAAACGCTTGGGCTCTATTCTTTGGTTGGCCCAAGAGTCCCAAACCACAACTTTCGAGGAGCTTCTTCTTCTCAAAGGCCTTGGGCCAAGGACGCTCCAATCTTTGGCTTTGGTCAGTGAAGTGATTCATGGCACGCCTTCCCGATTTACCGATCCGGCAAGATTCTCATTTGCCCATGGAAGTAAGGGAGGAAAGCCATTTCCTGTACCCACGAAAGTCTACGACGAGACCATCGCAACGTTGAAAACAGCCGTTGAAAAGGCGAAAATCTCTTCCACCGATCAGCAACAAGCCATCAAAAAACTCAGTGAACTCGCCCAAGCGGCGGAATCTGATTTCACGCCCAAGTCAAGGCTTCAAGACCTGATCCAAAAGGAAAATGAAGACGCTTGGAAATATGGGGGACGAACGATTGACGGGTATGCAAAGAAAAGTGAGGGAAATGGTGAATAGACAGATAAGGGTTATCTAAAGTCATTTTTATTTACCAAAAAACGGAAAGAAGCTAACCAAACCCTTTCGTCCCAACGGTATTTTGACGAATCGACTTTTTCATTTCAATCCAAAAAAAGGCGATTGTTCCCCACTATCCATTTCCCAACAACCACCGCTTAAATTGGGGACTTCTCTCTTTGCTGATTTCTACCTTTTGGAGAATTGAGTTTTTGAGATAGACTTCCAGTCCTTTGTAGGTAGTCTTTATGTGCTTGATTTCATCTATTCGGATGATGGTTTGCCGATTGGCCCGAAAGAAAACGGCCGGGTCCAATTTCCCTTCCAACACCTCCAAGGTCTGAAAGTCTGTGATCAATCGCTTTCCCTCACGATTGACCAGAAAAATGAGTTCTTCTTTCACAAACCCCGAAACCTCCCCAATCGTGACCGGCATCAGGGTATTTTGCACCGTCACCAGCATCCTTTCCAGGTAGGCTTTTCCTGATTTAACCCGATCCAACGCCATCCTCAGCTCCGGCAGGACGTAAGATTCCCGGCGCTTTCTTAGTTTTTCCAGGGCATTTTTCAACTCTTTTTTTTCTATGGGTTTGAGCAAAAAATCCACACTGTTGACCTCAAAAGCCCTGATGGCATATTGATCAAAAGCTGTGGTAAAGATCACTGGGCACTTGGGCTCCATTCGCTGAAATAGGTCAAAACTGATCCCGTCTGCAAGCTGGATATCAGCAAAAATAAGGTCCACCTCCTGCCCTTTTTCAAACCAGTCCAGGGCCTTTTTTACGCTGGGCAAAATCACCAAGATTTCTGCTTGAGGCATCAAATCCAAGAGGTGCTTGGACAATCCGTCGGCTACCAGGGGCTCATCCTCGAGGATCACTAGTCGTGCACGCTCAGTATTCAGATAATTACTCATGGCTTAGGATAGATGGGGGATCAAGGGGATGATGACTGAAAATTCACTTTCCGAATAAAGTACTTGGACAGACTCCTTACTCAAAAAGCTGTATAGCTTCTTTAAATCTTCCAGCCCCCTACCATTGGAATCCATCATTTGGATTTTGTGATGAATGGAATTGCTGACTCGCAGGGATTTTTCCTCTGCCGTTACCCGGATTCGGAGTGGAGCATCGGGATCAATGGCGTTGTGCTTGATGCAGTTTTCGAGCAAAATCTGAAGCGTGACCGGCACTATACCCAAATTTTTGGACTCCTCCGATACATCGATTTTTACGACCACACCTTTCCCAAAGCGGGTTTCCAACAAAAAGATAAAGTGACCGATAAACTCCAATTCCTCCCGAAGGGGAACCGTCTCTTTATTTTCATGAAGGAGTACATAGCGGTAGACCTTGGACAGGTTGGTCACATATTCGGAGGCGAGCGCAGGCCGATCCATGATCAGGCTGTGAAGGGAACTCAGAGAATTGAAAAGGAAGTGCGGGTTGAGTTGATTTTTGAGGTTGTCAAATTGTACCTGTGTCTTTTCCCGCTCCAGTCGCTCGGCACGCAGGAGGCTTTTTTTCCATTCCTGGAAAAAATACTTTCCGAAAAAGATGCTGTTGATCAGGAAGGAAAGCGTAGCAAACGTAGCATAGGTAGTCATGCTAAACATGACCGAAAGCGAACCTTCGAGGTATTTCCCAGCCACCATAAACAGCAGCCGATTGACCAAAAGCATGTACACCGCTCCAATCACCAGCTGAACGGAAATCCGCAATGCCAAGCCTTTGGAGTAGGGAAGGATGCCGTTCATGTATCGCTCCATCCCTTTGAAAAACTCCCAACTCAGCACCAAAAAGACAAAGGAAAAACCGATCGTCTCCGGGGGAAATTCTCCTTTCATCCCCAAGTCATCCCATAGCAAGTATCGAGTCACCCCGCTGACTAGTGTGACCAATACAAGAATGGCATACTCCATCCAAAGGCTTTTTTTGATCTTCATAGGTTTTGTTTGCACAGTAGATTACGGGTTTTTCTCGGGCTAGTCAATTCGTGGCACAAAGAATTCCAATTTTCCAAGCTTCGGTCAAACCCTCGCAGGTAGGAATTAGGCTTCCCATAGCCAGCCATTAACTGACTCCAAAACCCGTGATCAGGAAACGATCTTTCCATCCTTCATCTCAATGATACGGTCTGTTTTTGCAGCAAAATCATCGTCATGGGTCACCGTGATGATGGTCTGTCCCAAGTCTCTGGTGAGTTTTCGAAACGTATCAAACACGATTTTCGAATTGACTGAATCCAGATTGCCAGTAGGCTCATCGCCCATGATCAGCAGAGGATCATTGATTAATGCCCGGGCTATAGCCACTCGCTGCTGCTGTCCTCCGGAAAGGCGGGAGGAAGCTTTTTTTGCCTGATCCGCGATTCCAAGCAGGTCAAGTTTTTCCATCGCTTTTTGGCGGATCACTTCCTCCGAATACTTCCCCAACTTCAGCGCAGGGATCATGACATTCTCCAATGCGGAAAACTCAGGCAAGAGGAAATGAAACTGAAATACAAATCCGATGTGCTCACTTCGAAATCGCGCCAAGTAGTCCGGAGACTTTTCGGTCAGTTCTTCCCCGTTGATCACCAACTTGCCTTCAAAGTCCATGTCCATGGTGCTGAGCAGGTAAAGAAGGGTGGATTTCCCACTGCCAGACTTTCCTATCAGACTGAGAAACTCTCCTTTATGGACTTCTATATCGATGCCTTTCAGAACCTGAAAAGTCTCTGGATCATGGAAATATTTGGTGATTCCCTGCGTCTTGAGCAGGATATTGCTAGTGCTCATATTCCCCTGATGATTTCGATTGGGTCAATTTTCCCTGCTTTTCTTGAAGGCATCCAGCCTGCTATTGCAGTAGTCACTACGCCAAAGACAATTCCGATGAGGTAATACTTGGTCTCAAAGTTGACCGGAAGTGAATCTAAAGCCAATAACTCCCCACCATCAAAAGGAACCTGGGCCAACAGTAAGGAAAAGACAAATCCCACTGCCAATCCCATCAGACTACCGATCAGACCGATAATTAAAGACTGGGTAAGGAATATTCCTGTGACATCTTTGGCCGCAAAACCCGTGGCCTTAAGAATGGCAATGTCCTTCATCTTGCTGTAAATAGTCATGTTGAGGATATTGTAAATCCCAAAACCAGCCACAATCAATAAAGTGATCGAAACGGAGTAAGTCATGATGTCCCGAATTATTGCCCCTGCCAGCAGCGTGGAGTTGGCCGTTTCCCAATCTTCAGCCTTATTCCCAAAGGCTGCCTGAATGGTCTCTGCCTTGGCTTTTGCCTCCCGGTAATTGGTAATTTTGAGATTAAGGTCAGTGATGTAGCTGGCATCTTTGCCCAATAGCTTTTGGACCGTGGCGAGATTGGCATAGGATCGGACATTGTCGATTTCTCCCAATCCCAATTGAAAAATCCCAACTACCTTCATTGTGTATACGACCCCCTGCGGAGTAGTGACCATCAGCAAATCACCGACTTGAGCGGAAAGTTTTTTGGCCAAGCCAGAACCTATAATCAAACCATTGGAGGTGGTTTTGAGTGCTGCCAGTGAGCCAGCCTTGATTTTGGAATGGAGGTCAAAGAGCTTGTCCTCTTCCAAAATATCCACCCCAGCTACCGAACCGTTGAGTTTTACAGGGCCAAAGTTGTAAAAGACCTGACTGGTCAGCCGAGGAGCCACGCCGATCACTTCGGGGTCTTGGCGTAGCAGATCTGCAATCTGACGGGAATTTCGGATCTTATCGGACTCGTTTTTGGGTTTGACATGATGAACCAGGTTTAATCCTTCCGGACGAATTCGGTCCAAAAGCGTGGCTCTTGGTTCGGTGACATCTTTGTAGATTCGGATGTCTGCCGAGGCGATTTTGGTCAGGTCTTCCGTGAAATTATTCAGACCGGTCATCAAGCTGATCATCATGATAAACATCCCGATACCGAAGGTCACGCCCAGCATCGCCACCAAAGTCTGCTTGGGCTTGGACAAGAGGTGGGTTTTGGCGATTTTCAGAATGACATTCATGGTTTGATCAGATTGGATTCGGCTGTTATTCCCTCCAGGATTTCCACCTCTGACAAGGTCCGGATACCGGGAATCACTTTCACTTTTTGCGCTTTTCCCTCTTTCAGAACACGGACACTGTCACCTGGAAGCAGGAGGTTACCGGGAATGACAAGGGCGTCGGATTTTTCACGGATGACAATGTTTGCCTCCAGAGCCAATCCCGTCAGTGCCGTGGGTAGCTTGTCTGTCAAGGCGACATCCACACGCAGCATCTGATCTATGGGGTCGATTCTGGAGTAGACTTTGGTCACTTTGGCCATGAAGGTTTGATCCGGAAATGCATCCATCTCCAACAGGACCTGTTGTCCCAGACTGACCCGACTGATATCTTTCTCATCGATTTTGAGACTGCCGATGTAGCCCTGATCCGAGCCGATGACGGCCAGGACATCGCCTTTTTTGACCAGCTCTCCGAGAGAAAAAGGTGACTCGAAATAGATCCCATCCCGGTCGCTTTTCACTTGGTAGAAATCCAACTCGTCTTGGACCATCCTCAAATCTTTCCGACTGGCTTCAAGCTCCCGAATGACCTGATCTCGCTTACTTTTCAACTGGCTCTGACTGCGCTCCAGACTCTGTCGGGAGGATTCGTAAGCTTTTCGGGCATTCTCATAGGTTGATGAAGAGACTGCCTTCTGTGGAAAAAGGTTGGATTGTCTAACCCACGTGAGCGAGTCGTTGATAAATTGTTCTTTGGCAATTGAGACTCCATGGACTGCTTCCTGTATTGCAGGGCCTGATTCGGAAGCATTCCGCAATGCTATGTCATAGGCCGTTTTTGCAGAGTGGAGTCGACTATCTAATGCCACTCCCGAAAGGGTAAACAAAACTTGGCCCTTTTTTACTTTGTCCCCCTCTTTGGCAAATGATTCCAATAATACCCCATCCACTTGGGAGCGAATTTCTGCCTGGTTTAATGCCTCGAGGTAGCCTGAAGCATAGACAGCCTCCGTGACTGCTTTGAGCTGAGGAGTCTGAGTAGGAACTTCCGAGCAGGCCAAAAGTCCTGCAGAAGAAATGACCAAATGAAATAGTTTGCTGATTTTTAATTGAAGCTGATTCATGGGGTTTCGGTGTAGGATTGATTTCGGATGGCCTGAAGTGCTTTGGAGGTGAAAAGGTCAGAAAGTGCAATCAGATATTCTTGTTGCTGCTCTATCCATTCCTTTTCTACCTGAAGGAGCTCATCTGTAGAAATTTGCCCCTCTGCCCACTGAATGCCGGCCAAGCGGTAGTTTTCTTCATAGAGCACTTGAAGTGGCGCAAAGTCATTTACGAGTTGCTGATTTTGGCGCAACTCGATGTCGAGCTGGTTTTGTTCCTCGACCAGAATCTGTTGAGTATGCAACTGCCGCTCTTTAGCAATTTGCCAGTCCAAGTAGGCAGTTTTCGTTTTGAGACGTTTCTGGTTACCCTGAAAAATGGTCCAGTTTAGGCTTAAACCCCAGACCCCAACTTCAAAAGAACTGGCATCGCTTAGGTTAAAATTATTTCCCAAGGTTTGCTGGTAAAACCTCCCGTTGGCAGTCAGCTTGGGCCAATAACTTGCACGGGACTGCTTCCATGCCTGCTGGCTCAGCGCCAAAGCCAATTCCTCCCTCCTCCAGCTAGGCAGGGAGTTTAGCTCATAGGAGGAAAACTCCTCTTTGGTGGCTAAGCTTTGAATTTTTTCCGACAGTCCAACGGGCTGGTTTCCGGCACCAATCAGCGTTGTCAACGAGGACTTGGCTAAGTCTCTTTGCTTTTGTTGCCTGATAAATGCATGTTGAGCCGAGAGAGCAGAAGCTTTGATCCTTTGAAAAGGCAAGGGTTCCATCTCACCTGCCTGAAAAGTAAACTCAGCCAATTGAAAGATAGAGTCGGATAGTTGATAACGCGCTTCAGCCAGCCTTAAGCTTTCCTCATGAAGAAGCACCTGAAAGTACATCCGGGCAATCTCCTCAGTCCATGCTTGTTCCTTAGAAGACAACTCCTGCAGCCCCATCTGATACCTAAGTCGGTCAGATTTAATTCTGCTCCAAAGCTCTGGATCAAAAAGTGGCAAAGAAGCCTCTACTCCCAGATTGATTTGGTATTGGGTGCCAAATCGAATCTCCGTAAAAGTGCCTGGCTCACCTCCCACCGCCTCCGATGGAAGCAATTGGACCGGAAGCTGAAGGTAATTGTCCCAGGTACCATAGGCCCGAAAGGCGGGAAGTAGTTCGGTCCTGCTCATGCGGGATGCAATCCCCTCTTTTTCTCTCTCCAAGGCTCGGATTCTTTGTTCTGGAGAATTCTCCTTCGCAAAAAACAGGACTTCTTCCAAAGTATGGAAAACCAGATCCTGCCCAAAAGCCGGTTGGCAACTTAGATAAAAGAGGCCCATTGTGAAGAATAGGAAATGTAAGGAGCGTATCATCAGCGGTTAGAATATGGATTCATGTCGCCAAGTTGGATACTGACTCTTAGCCTTGAAAAAAAAAGAAGCCGAAGCCGCTTAAAAGTAGGTTTAAGCAGACGAAACAACCTACGAAGCAATAGGTCCGCCCCTTTACAGGACTCCAATCCGAGGGCAAACAAAAAGAAAAAAAGAACCTAAGAGAACCTCTTCACTGGCTCAATCCAGTCCCTAGGAAAAAGTAAATCACCCTAAGCGGCCATCAGCCAAAAGTCTATACCACTCCGCTCAATGCAAGAACCCCTTCTCAAGAATTCAGTCCAAGGAGTCTATTATTGGCCTGAAAAATCCTTTCAATAATTGAAGACCTATTCCATTGCCTGCAATTAGGCTATGGTCTACAGGAGGACTCGGATAGGACTTTTACAGATCGACTCGACTTTCCTTCTTCTTTGGAAAAAAGCTGAAAGAAGAGAATAGGAAAGCAAGAGTCCAAAGTCATTGCTTCTTTCGCTTTGCAACGCTTTCCTGCTCAGAAAAAAATCCATGAATCATCTAAAGATAGTTGTTCCTATTCCGATAGGTAGATGGAAAACAAAGCATTCTGACTCAACTAACGAATGGTGAATTCTTAGTCAAGAATAATTGACGGGCGATCCCTACCTGATTTTTTCTATTCTTGGAAAATCTAAAAAAAAACTTGCTGGAGATCTACAAATTTTACCTACTTTCGTGACTCGAAAGAGAGTGGGGAAAGCCCAATTTCAAAAAAGAGTTTAGAAGAGTTGCCTTTTTTTATTTTACTGAAATAAAATATTGGTAATCAGTCAGATGGATTGAAGAGCTCTTTTCGCTCCATTTTAAAGCTTTTAATGAAGAAGATAAAAGCTCTTCTTCTGGTTTCAATAATTAGTTCGGGGTGTAGCGTAGCCCGGTATCGCGCCACATTTGGGATGTGGAGGTCGTAGGTTCGAATCCTGCCACCCCGACAAAGTTTTTCCGGCACTTGCGCATGTGGCGAAATTGGTAGACGCACTGTCTTCAGGCGGCAGCGCCCTCGGGTGTGGAAGTTCGAATCTTCTCATGCGCACTTATGGCCTCTCAGAATCTCTGAGAGGTTTTTTTATGTCTTCTCCCCACTCCTATTCACCTTTTCTTTCCTCCTCAGCTTTCTGGCAAGAATTTTTACAAAATTTTCACTTTCTTCTTCTACCGGAATTTGATCCCCTAAGAGATAGGCAAAAGGATGCAGCCGTTCGCTTCTACTCAAGGTGATTTTCAATACACCTACCAAAGGAATAAATAGAACCATACCGGAAACTCCCCAAAGCCAACCTCCTAATAGAATAGCCAAAATCACAGCTAAGGCATTGACCTGGACCTTTGCTCCTACTACCAATGGAGTAATGATGTTGTTCTCCAAAAGCTGAATTCCCCAGAGCACAAAAAAAGTAAGCAAAGGAAAAAACAAGGTGTCGAAGGTAAGAAACACATACAGAATTGCGAAAAATGAAGAAATGACTACTCCCACATAAGGAATCAGGTTCATGATGGCTATAAATGCAGCAAAGAGTAAAAAATACTTGACCCCGATGGAAAAGAAAAACAATCCAGAAAGCACGGATACAATGAAAGTAACGCGAATCATTCCGATCAGATAGGATTGGATGACAAGTCCGGAATCCCTGACCCAGGCCAATACATCCTCTTTTTTTTCCTTGGATATTTGAACCAAAAACTCACCGAAAAAATCCTTATAATAGAGCAAAAGAAAAATGTAAAGTGGGATAATTCCGGCTAGAGTGAGGGACTTTCCGGTAGAGAAAAGGGTTTGGTTGATATTTTCAGGTCTGACAATAGACCAAAACTCAGTTTTGTGATCGGAGTCCACCCCATCCCCTCCAATCAGAAAGGACAGCTCTTCGGAATAAAGTTCAAGCTTGGATTGAAGGTTGGCTCCAATCTCGGGGATATCCCGAATCAATCCTACCATCTGATTGAGCAATAGGTAAAAGATACCCAATACGGCAGAGCTGATCAGAAAAATAGATAAAACAATCGACATCCCTCTGGGAATGGACTTTTTTTCAAACCAAACGGCCAAGGGATTGAGTGCGAAAGCGAAAAAAACCCCCCAAACCAAGGGTACCAGAATAAAGGAGCCTTCTTTCATGACCAGTGCTCCCAATACCAAAACAATCAGAAAATACGCGGCTGTCTGAAGCTTTCTCATAGTTTGTGGGTTTTGCCCAGAATTTACAAAAACAGCGTATTTTCATTCCTGATTTAACTCAGCTTTGGGGCGAAAATTCCAAATCTTTTCTGAAAACAGAAGCTTATTGAAAAAAAACAGACCTTTATCCCCATTTTTTACGTCTACCATTAGACCAATTCCATTTCGCGATTTGCATAAAATTCTGCTTTTTGCGTTCAGAATCTCACCCCACCTATGTCAAAATTCGACCCGATCAGACCCTATTATGATGCCGAAGTCAATGCTGCTATCCGGCAGATTATTGATGACCCCATGCTGGAAGCCATGATGAATTTTGCTTTTCCGGATCAACCCACCACCTTTTGGAAAAGCATGATGCTGCAGACCCATTCCCTTAGGGACTTTCAGATCAAGTTCATTTATCCCGCTTTGATGAAGGTCTTGGAAAAAAGCTCGGATGGCCTGAGTACCTCAGGGTTTGAAAACCTAAAGCCGAACACCTCCTACCTCTTTATCTCCAACCACCGAGATATTATTTTGGACACTTCTTTGCTCAATGCCTGTCTATTTGAGAATGGACTGGTGATGACTACTTCAGCTATCGGAGACAATCTGATCAAAAAGCCATTTTTACATATTCTCTCCAGACTGAATCGGAATTTCGCCATTCAGCGGGGACTAAGTGGGAAAGCCCTCTTCGAGAGCTCCATGCTGGTCTCGGAGTTTATCAAGAAATCCTTGCTCAACGAAAACAGATCTGTATGGACTGCACAGCGGGAAGGAAGAACCAAGGATGGAAATGACAGCACACAAAAAAGCGTGCTCAAGATGTTGACTTTGGCCGAGGAAAGCTCGGACTCCTTTTCCTATTTTGAAAAAATCCGACTGGTACCGGTGTCCATTTCCTATGAATACGATCCCACCGATGTGTTGAAAATGCCCGAGCTTTTGGCCAAGTCAAGGCAGGAAAAGTACATTAAAAGTGAAAATGAAGATTTTGTCAACCTTTTAAGAGGTTTGATTGGCACAAAAAAAAGAATTCGTATTTCCGTAAATGGGGAGTTAAATGAAGAAATCAGGGAAATAGCGGCCATGAATCTCTCCCAAAATGACAAGCTTGTTCAATTATCCGGGGTGATTGACAAAAAAATATGGAATGGATATAAACTTTGGCCAAGCAATTACATCGCCCATGACTTGCTGCATAAGACTTCCGAGCAAGCCGGATTTTACACAGAAGAAGAGAAAAATGCCTTTATTGGAAGACTTAATGAAAAAGTGGACGCCAAAAACGGGTTTTTGGTAGAAAACTTCCTGTCCATGTATGCCAGTCCTGTTGACAATCAAAAAAAGCACTCAGTGGATTCTGAGTGCTTTCGATTAGTGAAAAGGAATTGAGACCTCAAACTTGGTACCTCCGCCGGGGCTGGACTGGATCGTCACTTTTCCTTTGAGGCTTTGGATTAAATGCTGGACTAGATTCAAGCCGAACCCATATCCCGACTCTCCCATGGTCCCTTGGGTAGATTTCCCTTGAAGGGCTAAGATTTCTTCAATTTTCTCAGAGGTCATCCCTGTGCCGGTATCAGCTACTTCCAAGAGCAGTGTTTGTTCATTCTCAAAAATTTTATAATCCAATTTCACAGAAACCTTACCTTCTTTAGGAGTGAATTTCAAGGAGTTGGATATCAGGTTTCCCAAAATCTGTAAAATCTTGTTTTTGGGGAAAGGTACCTCTGCATTGGGAGCCTCGACATTCACGGTAAGGCTTATATTTTTGATCAAAGCCTGGGGATCAAACATGGATATCAGTTTGTCCTTGAGGGTATTCAAGGTAAACTCTCCATCGCTCGGCTTTCTTGGCTGAATGGTCTTTGGACTTCCATAATCCTGAGAAAGGATTTCATCCGCCAATTCCAACAAGGATTTCCCGCTTTTTTGGATTAAGTTGATGAATTCCAGTACTTCATCGAGCTTGTTTTGATCTCCCTGCATCTGGATGATTTCGGCAAGACCAATAATTCCGCCCAAAGGTCCTCTGATATCATGGGCAACCCGGTTTTTTATTTGCTGGGACTCATGTACCCTTTTTTGGAGGCCATCTACGGCTTTATAAATCTTGAATCTATTGACCACTTCCTTGGCAATAATCCCGAGCATCTCCTTCTTTTCAGGACTCAATTCTTTAAAGTCCGTGTCCATCACACAGAGAGCGCCCAGGCTCACACGCTCATTGACTCGAAGCGGCACCCCATAATAGTACCTCAGACTGGGATCTTCCTTCACATAAAATTTGTCCTTGAATCGCTCATCCTTGGCCAGATCCTGAACTTCAAAATCTTGGATATTGGGATCCACAATCACGTATTGGCAGACGGTATCCTCCCTGGGCATTTGAGTGATGTCCAAGCCAAAGGAAGACACACTCCATTGGGTAAAGTGATCGATGAGATTGATCAGAGATACTTGAGTTCCTGCGATCTTGGCTGCCAGTTTGGTGAGATCTGAAAGGTTTTTATTCAGGTCCATAAAATCCAAATCCAACTCACTAAGCGCCAATAGACGCTCCATTTCATTATCCGGAATTAGCTTTTCCAAACCCATATTTGATTCGTTCATCCTGCAAAATAAATACTATCTTCGATTGACTTCCTATTATTCCATTTAAGAAAAATCATAAGCTTATTTTCCCCTTATGAAACACAAAAAACTGCATATCATAACCACTACCTTTTTCCAAACCTTCCCGAACTTTTTTCTACTTACGAATATCTTTTGTTTTTGGACTTTCTTTTCTTTTGCGAAGGCTCAGGAAAAATCCCCTTATGGTCGAATCCAAACTCCTCTGGGAGAAATCCTCTTGGAACTGGATGATCGAACGCCCAATCACCGGAGGAGCTTTATCCAATTGGCAGAAGCTGGATATTGGGATTCCCTGACTTTCAACCGGGTCATTCCCGAATTTGTAGCCCAGGGAGGCTGTCCAGATACGCCAGAAGGCTTTACTGACCCAGAATATTTGCTAGAACCGGAATTTCATCCCGAACTCACCCACACCTATGGAGCTTTAGGAGCTGGTAGAGATGATAATCCGGGCAAACTCTCTGCACGATGTCAATTTTACATTGTCCAAAACAAAGACGGACTGCACCGACTGGATGGAAACTACACTGTCTTTGGTCAGGTGATTCAAGGGATGGAGGTGATTGATCAACTGGTAAAGCTAGCTAGAGATCAAAATAATCAACCTTTGAGTCCGGTCACACTCAAGATTGACATCATTTATCTTTCAAAAAAGGAATTAAATCAGCTTCTTAATCACTAAATCCATTTAAATCCAATGAATCCAAAATTAAAAATCCTGGTGGTAGGATGCGGAAATATGGGAGCTTCTCATGCCACGGCTTATCACCATATGGCTGAATTTCAAATCTGCGGACTGGTAGCCAGAGGAGACAGCAAGGTTCGGCTCAATCAAAAGCTGAATGCCGACTATCCGCTATATGAGGATATGGAAGATGCTTTGCTCCAATCCAAACCCGATGCGGTCTGTATTTCGACCTATCCGGATACCCACGAGGAGTTTGCCCTAAAGGCATTGGAGGCCGGCTGTCATATTTTTATAGAAAAACCGCTTGCTGACACCATTTTGGGCTGCGAAAGAATCATTGCCAAAGCGAAAGAAAAAAACAAAAAAGTAGTTGTAGGCTATATCCTCAGGCATCATCCTTCCTGGATCCGATTTATCGAAGAAGCTCAAAAGCTGGGAAAGCCTCTGGTGATGCGGATGAACCTGAATCAACAGAGTCATGGCTTCATGTGGGACGTCCACCGAAATCTGATGAAATCCCTAAGCCCAATCGTGGACTGCGGCGTGCATTACATTGATGTAATGTGTCAAATGACCCGATCCAAACCGATTTCAGTTTCGGCCATTGGAGCCCGCCTAACCGAGGAAATATCCAAGGATAATTACAATTACGGGCAGCTTCAAATCCGCTTTGAGGACGGCTCTGTAGGATGGTACGAAGCAGGCTGGGGTCCCATGGTCAGCGAGACGGCATTTTTTATAAAGGACGTATTCGGGCCAAAAGGTGCTGTATCCATCGTAGCCAAGGAAGCCGGAAAATCAGGGAAATCAGATGATGTGGACTCCCATACCAAAACCGAATCGATCCGGGTACACCATGCTGATCTGGACGAAAAAAACCATTTTACCAAGTCGGATGATTGGATAGACATGACCGATGAGCCCGGCCATCAAGAGCTTTGTGACCGGGAACAGGCCTATTTTCTCCAAGCCATCCAAGAAAACTTGGACCTCACCGACCACTTGGCTGACGCACTGAACAGCCTGAAAATCGCATTTGCCTGTGACGAATCTGTGAAGACAGGAAAAATAATTCAACTTTAATAGTTAAGAAACCTAAATCAATGAAGTAAATTATCTGAGATAAACATCAAGTACTTCATGCCTGCCAAACCCAAATTGAATCCGTCTAAGGGGATAGAAAACCCCGTCCCAGCCTCTCCTGCTTCTCTTCAAATCCAAGGAGACTTGGGCAGAGCAGAAAGAGTGGCAGGGTTTGGTGTTTGGAAAATTGATTTAAACGCCTCTAAATCAGTTTTTTCCAATAATTTCATGGAATTGTTTGGCTTCAGTCCGGAAGAATTGGTTGATTCTCCTGACTTTGAATTTTCGTTTGTGGTACCCAAAGACCGAAAAAAGGTCCAAAAAGCAATTGCCACATCCATTCAGAAAGAAAATTGCTTTCATCTTCAAATCAAACTGGGCAATTCTTCCGGAAAAACATTTTGGACTGATCTGAAAGGGGAGTTTGAAAAAGAAGGAATCATCAAATCAATTTTCATGATTGCAAAATTGATTCCTGAATCAATGCAGGATGGACTTGAACTTGAAGAATCCTTTAGCTTTCAAACCATAATCAATTCCACTCCGGACCTGATATGGAGTGTGGACAAAAATCTGAATCTGATCCATGCCAACAGGGCATTTTTGGATTTGGTCAAATCTTCCCTGGACTGGACCATCCAGCCTGGGAATTATATTTTGGATACACGATTGTATAGCTCGAAATCCTATGAGTTTTGGAAGAAAAAATACCTGCAGGCGCTCAATGGAAAAACCGTCAAAATAGAACGCAAACTGGAGGAGCGCCCGGGCTACCCTACGACTTTTCTCGAAACCATCATTCATCCAATCAAAACTGAAGGACAAATCATTGGCATCGCCTGTCACTCCAGGGACATTTCCGAAAAAATCAGAACCAATCAGAAAATCAAAGAACTGAACCAAAGACTGATCAGTGCCCAAGAAATAGCCAAAGTCGGATACTGGGAAACAAATCTCAAGACTAAGGAAGTGTTTTGGTCCAAGGAAATGTTTCGGATTTGGGAAATCGAAGAAAGTACTCAACCTCTGGAATTAAATTATTTTCTGAAGTCAATCCATTCCGAGGATAAAAATTTTTTCGAGAAAAAAAGAAATGAAGCCTTGACCAAAAAGCAAAAGCTGGATGTGATTTATCGAATCCAGCTTCCTTCGGGCACGGTCAAATACATCAGAGAACTGGGTGAAATAGTCAAAGAATCAGACCAATCCAAAGAACTCTTCAAGGGTGTGGTTCAGGATATATCCGAACTCATCGAAGCACAACTTGCCCTCAAAGAGAGGAATAAATTTATAGAGTCCACCTTGGATAATTTGCCTCTGGGAATTGCCGTGAATAAGATCAGTACGGGAGAAGCCACCTTTTTGAATCAGGCATTCCTTGATATTTATGGCTGGCCGGCACAGGAATTGAAAAATGTGGAAAACTTTTTTTACAGGGTATATCCCAATCCGGAATATAGAAACTGGATCAAAAACCAAATCTTGGAAGACCTCAAGAGTGGAGACCCGGAACGGATGGCCTGGAGAGGAGTATTGATTACTACCCAAAGCGGAGAAGAGAAAGTAGTAAACGCGAAAAATATTCCTGTTCCTGACTTGGACCTCATGATTTCCACAGTCGCAGATGACACCGACAGGTATTGGGCAGAGCATGCCCTTCGAATCTCCAATGACCGCTTTTCCTTGGTTTCCGAAGCTGTTTCCGACGCGATTTGGGATTGGGATCTGGCCAAAAACACTATTTTTTGGGGAAAAGGATACCATTCCCTTTTTGGCTATCCCGAAAAACACGTGCAGGTGGATGAAAACGCCTGGCTGGAATCCATTCATCCCGATGATTTTAAGGAAATATGGGAAAGCATTTTAACAGCCCGCAAAGACCATCACAGGAAATATTGGGAGGGCAAATACCGGTTTAAGAAATACGATGGAACTTATGCCTTTGTCCATGAAAAAACGATTATTCTAAGAAATAACATTGGAACTCCTATCCGGATGGTCGGAGCACTTCAAGACATCACCAAAGAAAAAGAAAGGGAAGAGCATCTGAAATTATTGGAATCAGTGGTCACCCACACCTCAGATGCCATCCTTATTTCCCAATACAATACCGAAAAACAGGATTTTGAGACGATCTACAGCAATCACTCTTTTTCGGAAATTACCGGGTATCCCAAAGAAGAAGTGCTGGGGAAAAATCCCAATTTTTTACAAGGTAAGGACACCCACTCGGACACCCTCAAGCACTTGGAACAGGCGTTAAAGAATCAGAAAAGTCTCTCTACAGAGCTTCTGAACTATCGAAAAAATGGAACTCCCTTTTGGGTAAGTTTGAACGTAATCCCAGTAAAAACCCAAAATGAGGACATGAGTCACTGGATCTGGATCAAAAGGGATATTACTGAGCAAAAAAATAGAGAATCAGAGCTGAAAATTGCCAATGAACGTTTTAGGCTGGTAGCAGATGCCAGCAACGATGCCATTTGGGATTGGGACATACGCAATGACATTCATATCTGGGGAGATGGCTTTTTGAAGCTATTTGGGATAGATCTCAAATCCCAAAAAGAAAGCTATCAGGAATGGATAAATCGTGTACACCCCGAGGATATTCAGGGGCTTTTGGATTTCCTGGAGAATCTCAAAAGCCATCCTGAACTCACCCGTTTTGAGCTGGAATATCGATTTTTGAAATCCAATGGAGATTACACCGATGTTTCGGATACAGGGACCGTCCTTCGGGATGAAGCAGGCAATTTAACCCGACTAGTCGGAGCCATGCAGGATATCAGTACCCGGAAGAAATACGAAAACTCCCTAAAACAACTTAATGATGAACTCAAAAAAGCAAACAAGGAGCTGGAACTGTCCAATCAAGAATTGGAAAGATTTGCCTACGTAGCTTCCCATGATTTGCAGGAGCCACTCAGGATGATCTCCAGCTTTTTGGGCCTTTTAGAAAAACGATACGATTCCATTCTGGATGAAAAAGGCAAACAATACATTCACTTTGCCATCGAGGGTGCCAAGCGAATGAGACAAATCATTCTGGACTTGCTGGAATTTTCCAAATTGGACAATTTTCAGGAGTCCAAGACGTGGCTTGATACCTCAGAGCTGGTACACATTGCACAACTCTTCCTCAAAAAAACCCTGCAAAGAAGCAAAGCGGTCATTCACCAGGATGCCTTGCCTAAGGTATTTGGGCATAAAAACACCCTCATCCAACTCTTCCAAAACCTGATATCCAATGCCATTAAATACCAGCCGGATGGACAAACAGCCCGGATTTGGATTACTTGTGAAGAGGAAATAGACGCTTGGAAATTTTCAGTCAAAGACAATGGACTGGGGATTGATTCCGATTATTTGGAAAAAATCTTCATCATATTCCAGCGGCTTCACACTCAGGACAAATTCTCCGGTACTGGAATCGGGCTTTCTATCTGTAAGAAAATTGTAGAATTGCACCAAGGAAAAATCTGGGTAACCTCAACTCCCGGACAAGGGTCCACCTTCTTTTTCACCCTCCAAAAACCAAAGGAAAGATGAAAAAGAGAGGAAATTTATTTTCAAAAAGCCCCATCATTTCCGGAATCCTGGGATTTTTGGTGACGCTTTCCATCGGGATCTTCATTTCTCAGAAAGAAATTGAGCTGGATAGGCTTCAGGAAAATCAATTCGTCAATCAATCCGCTGAGTTGGTTAAGGACCGAATCGAAAAGATTCTCTACACCGCCAATTCCTCGGTAAACATTTTGGCCTACTTGGTAAAAACCAACGATGTAGAGCAAAATTTCTCAGAAGTCGGGAAAAGTATCATCGATAATATCGACATCATCGATCAAATCCAGTTTTTGGATAGCGGAAAAATCATTGCCACCCATCCTCTGAAGGGAAACGAGATAGTTATCGGCTATGATATTCTGAAAAATCCTGAAATCAGAATGGAAGCCTTGGCCGCCATTGATAAGCAAACCTTATACTTTGCCGGTCCTTTGAAGCTCCTTCAAGGAGGAGAGGGAATTATTGGTCGCCTGCCTTTATTTGAAGAAAATCAATTCAAAGGCTTCGTGGCAGTAATTATTGACTGGGAAAAATTTAAAAAAGAAGTTTTCATTGGGTTTGATGACGAAAAATCAACGCTTCTTTTTGATCTGCTAAAAACCAAACCGGGCGAAGCAAGCACTAGCTCCCTCTTACAGACGGATTTTTCTGAAGCAGATGGGCCCGTTACCCAAATCCATATACCGGAGGGAAACTGGACAGTAGTGGTCCAACTAAAAGCCTCAAAAGCAATTCAAGCTCACCTGTGGGTTATGGGTCTTCGTTTTCTCTTGGCCGGGCTACTTGGATACCTGATTTATCGATTTGCCAATTTACCCTTGGTCCTTTCCAAAAAAATCGAAGAAACCACCAAAGACCTACAGCTGAGCAATCAGCGATTTACCTTGGCCACACAGGCTACTTCTGAAATTATTTGGGATTGGGATCTACAGACCAACCAAACATTCCGGAGTGAAAACTTTGAAAAACTGCTGAAATACAAAGCCGAGGACAATTACCATAACGATGCATTTTGGAGGTCCATCATTCATCCTGATGATCTGGAAAAAGTGACTGCAGACCTAAACGAGGCAATTGCCAGTGATTCCAAAATCTGGTCCAAGGAATTTCGGGTCAAAAATGCCTTCGGGGAATATCTGGATGTGATAGACAAAGGAATTATCCTGAGAAACAAGCAGGGAAAAGCGATCAGGATTATCGGATCAACCCAAAATATCAGCTCCCGAAAGAAAGCCGAACAAAAAATAGAGGAGCAAAACAAAAGACTTTCGAATCTGATAGAAGGTACTCGGGCAGGCACTTGGGAATGGAACGTGCAGACTGGGGAAACAATTTTTAATGAAACCTGGGCAAAAATGATCGGCTACACCCTGGAAGAGCTGGAGCCGATAAGCATACAAACCTGGATCAACCATTCCCACCCGGAGGACTTAGCAATATCCAACCGCATTTTGGAGGAATGTTTCACTAAAAAAGACGGTATATATGAAGCAGAGGTAAGAATGCGGCATAAAAATGGGCATTGGATATGGGTCATGGATCGGGGAAAGGTATTCTCATGGACCCAGGAGGGTAAGCCACTGATGATGTTTGGAACCCACATGGATATTACCGAGAAGAAGAAAAACGAGCAAGAGCTTATCTCCATAAACGATCGCCTCCAATCCGCCAATCACGAACTGAAGCAATTTGCATCAGTAGCTTCCCATGACATGAAGGAACCTTTGCGGATGATCAGCTCATTTCTTCAATTGCTGGAAAAAAAATTTAGTCATCAATTGGATGAAAAGGCCCAGCAATACATCCATTTTGCAGTGGACGGGTCCAAGCGATTGAGTACGCTGATTGAAGACATGATCGCTTACGCGGCGATTGGATTCGATTCTGAACGGTTGGTGGCTTTAGATCTCAACGAATTGGTTCAGGAGGTTTTGGATTTGAAAAGAGAAGTCATCCGGGAGAAAAAAGCAATCGTCGATGTGCAACCACTTCCCAAAGTTTGGGGAATTCCCAGTCCAATCAAAACGGTGCTCATCAACCTGATTTCCAATTCTCTAAAATACCATCCCAAAGACCTCTCTCCTCACCTAAGCATCTATGCCCACATCAACAAGGAGGACTGTCAAATCACGGTAGAAGATCGGGGCATAGGAATAGAAAAGGAATTTTTTCAAAAGATTTTCAATATTTTAGAAAGACTGCATACCAAGGAAGAATATTCAGGGACAGGCATTGGGTTGGCTGTTTGCAAAAAGATCATCGAACAACATGGAGGAAAAATATGGGTAGATTCCATTCCCGGAAAAGGAAGTAAATTTCATTTCACTTTGAAAGTATATGACGAATCAGCCAATTGACATTTTTTTGGTAGAAGATAACGAGGGCGATATACTCCTGATCCAAGAATCAATGGATGAAGCCAATCTTTCCAACCGAATCAGGGTAGTCCGGGATGGTGAAGAGGCCTTTCAGACCCTGGAAGACTTGGGCACCTCAAGTCTGAAAAATCTCCCTGATATCCTATTACTGGACATCAATCTGCCCAAAAAAAACGGTCATGAAGTATTGGCTTCCATCAAAACCAATCCCGCACTAAAAAAAACACCCATCATAGTCTTGACCAACTCCTCCTCAGAAAATGATATTTTTAAAGCCTATGACCATCATGCCAATTGCTATATTGTCAAACCTTTGGAGATTCAAGACTTTCATCATGTCGTGAAAAAGATCAAAGAATTCTGGAATTCTGTGGCTAAACTCCCTAAACCCTCAATTCTATGAAAAGGGACGAAAAAGAGTATCACCTATTGGTGATAGAGGACAATTTGGGTGATTTTGTGATCTTAGAAGAATATCTTTCCGAATATTTGATCAATTCCTCCATGGTTCATGCGGAGGATTTCAAAGCGGCTACCACTGTTTTGAACCAATCGACACGCAGATTTGATTTGGTCTTTTTGGACCTTTCTCTTCCGGACAAGTCGGGGGAAGACTTGGTGAAAGAGATCATCAGACTCACCGAAGGAATCCCGGTGGTGGTATTGACCGGCTTTACAGATTTGGAGTTTGGCAGTAGATCTTTGGCGCTTGGAGCCTCTGACTATCTGGTCAAAGATGATCTTTCCCCTGCCATCCTTTATAAAAGCCTGATATACAATATTCAACGAGTCAACTTCATTCAGGAACTTACCGAGACCAAGAGAAAATACGCTGACCTGTTCCAGCTCAATCCCTCTCCAATCCTAGTCTATGACCTCAATACCTTAAACATACTGGATGTCAACAATGCCGCCTGTGAAAGCTATGGATACAGCAGGGAGGAATTTTTGACCCTAGGACTGAAAGATATCAGACCGCAGGAGGAAATTCCTGTTTTAGTCCAATCCGTGGAAGACTTTTGGATCAATAATAAATCGGATTATGTCCGATTCACCAGACACTTGAAGAAAAACGGAGAAATCATCGATGTAGAAATCAGTCCCGCAAAAGTCAAAATCAATAATCAGAATGCAGCTATCGTTTTGATCAAAGACATCACCGAAAACCTGAAATACATCCATAAAATCGAGGAACAGAACCAGACATTCAAAGAAATCGCCTGGATCCAATCCCATGTGGTACGGGCTCCCCTTGCCAGAATGATGGGAGTTATCCATTTGCTGGAGTCCTGTGAATCTACCATGGATCCCGAAACCCTCGAACTGATTCAATACATCAAAAGATCTTCGGAAGAACTCGACGGTATCGTGAGAGACATCAGTAAAAAATCAGAAAGAGTATTAAACGGCAAAAACCCAAATGATTCCTGACCTAGTCCTTATAGATGATGACCCGATCTTGCTGATCATACTGGAAAAGATGTTTAGAAAAATCAATCCAAAACTCACTATCCAATCCTTCGAATCTGGATTGGACGGTTTGGAGTTTTTAAAAAATCAGGATTCAGCCCATAAACCCATCGCAATGGTAGATGTGAACTTAAAGGACATCAGTGCTTGGGATTTCCTGGATAAACTGGAATCAAGCCCATCTTCTGTCCCACCTATTTTCTTAATCACTTCTTCTGTGAATTCAAAAATCCCGGAAATCTCCCGGGAGTACAAATGTGTGGCAGGGTTCTATGTAAAGCCCATAACTCTGGAAACAATAAAAAAAATAAACCATCAAATCCTTGAGGTCTCCTAATCTGCTTGGAAATTGATCTATCAAAAATGAAACATCAAACTGTCTTAATTACCGGAGGAGCTAGCGGTATCGGCTTGGCCATGGTCAAAAAATTCGCCTCGAAAGGATGCACTGTCTTTTTCATCGACACCAACCATCCCGAGGGAACAAAGCTGGAAATGGAAGAGCATGAAAAGGGTTTTACTGTCAAATTCCTGGAAATTGACCTTACAGCCTTTGATGCGGTAAGGAAAGCCGTGAATTCCATTCCTGGAAAAATTGACGTGCTGATCAATAATGCAGGAATCTCCCATATAGGAAAAGTCGAAAACACCAGCGAAGAAGACTTCGATAGGCTGTATTCCGTCAATATCAAAGGAGTCTTTCATTCGATCAAAGCTGCTTTACCCAAATTGATTGAAAAAGGCGGGGGATCCATTCTCAACCTTTGTTCTGTGGCTGCCACCATTGGCATTCCCGATCGGTTTGCCTACAGCATGACCAAAGGAGCCGTGCTCTCCATGACGTTGAGCATAGCCAGAGATTATGTCGATCAAGGGATTCGCTGCAACTGCCTATCTCCCGGAAGGGTACATACCCCTTTTGTGGATGGATTTTTGGCCAAAAACTACCCGGGTCAGGAAAAAGAAATGTATGCCAAGCTCGCTGCAACCCAACCCATCGGCAGAATGGGAACTCCAGAAGAAATCGCTGAATTGGCGTATTTCATCAGTTCAGACGCTGGTGGATTCATCACCGGAGCCAATTTTAACATAGACGGAGGATTTATGGGCCTCAAAATGTAGCCTTACCTCTAATCTCAAACCAATAAACCTAAACTTATCTCATGAAACTCATACGATTTGGAGAAAAAGGGAAAGAGCTTCCCGGTATTCAGACTTCGGAAGGAAAATATTTGGACTGCTCCGCATTTGGGGAAGACTGGAACGAAGCTTTTTTTGATTCCAATGGATTGGAAAGGCTCTCCGGTTGGCTAAAGGCAAACCAAGATAACCTAAAGGAAATCTCAAAGGGTGCGAGATTGGGTTCTCCAATCGCCCGCCCTTCCAAGATCATCTGCATCGGTCTCAATTACCGCAAACATGCAGAAGAAGCAGGAATGGCCGTACCCGAAGTGCCCATCATTTTCATGAAAGCCACCTCTTCCCTTTGTGGTCCTTTTGATCCCATTTTTATTCCCAAAAACTCGGTAAAAACTGACTGGGAAGTGGAGTTAGCCGTAGTGATCGGAAAAAGAGCCAAATACGTAAAAAAAGAAAACGCATACGACTACATCGCAGGCTACTGCCTCCACAATGACGTCAGCGAACGGGATTTTCAGTTGCACCACGGAGGACAATGGGTCAAAGGAAAAAGCGCAGACCACTTTGCTCCTTTGGGACCGGTTTTGGTCACCCGAGACGAAATCAAAGATCCTCATAACTTGCGGCTTTGGCTCAAACTCAACGGAAAAACGCTGCAGGACAGCTCCACTTCAGACCTGATATTTGACATTCCCACACTCATTGCACACCTATCTCAATACATGACTTTACTCCCTGGGGATGTCATCTCTACAGGAACCCCGGCAGGAGTAGGAATGGGATTAAAACCCGAGCCCCAATACCTAAAGGAAGGAGATGTGGTAGAGTTGGGTATTGAGGGACTTGGTGTTTCCAAACAGGTAGCCATCAACGACCCTGAAGGATGAAAGTAGACTCCCACCAGCATTTTTGGGAGTACGATCCCAAACGCCAAGACTGGATCAGCGAGGATATGAAAAGGATCCGGAGAAATTTCCTTCCCGGTGATCTATTTCCTTTGCTCCAAGACGCCAAAATCGATGGATGCATTGCCGTGCAGGCAGAGGAAAGCCTACGCGAAACGGATTTTCTCATTGACCTTGCTCAGCAGCACGAGTGGATTCTGGGAGTGGTAGGCTGGGCAGATTTGGGAAGTGACGGATTGGAAGAAGTGCTGGAAAACTACTCGGAAAATGAGCATCTAGTCGGTTTTCGGGAAGTATTGCAGAGTAAAGATCCCCGATACATGCTCCGGGAAGAGTTTATCCGAGGTATTCATAAACTAGGTGAAAAAGGCTATTGCTACGATCTCCTGACGTTTCCCCAGCATCTTGAGGCTACTTTGGAATTGGTAAAAAAATGCCCGGATCAGCGATTTGTGATTGATCATCTCTCAAAGCCGGCGATCAAATCAGGAGCCTGGAAGGAATGGAAAAAACGCATCTCTCCTTTGGCTGAGCGGGAGTTGGTTTGGTGCAAACTTTCCGGCATGGTCACCGAGGCAGATTGGCAAAAATGGACCTATGAGGACCTCTTTCCTTTTTTGGAAATCAGCATGGAATTATTCGGCCCTGAGCGGTTGATGTTTGGATCAGATTGGCCTGTCTGTTTGGTGGCTGGAGAGTACGAGCAGGTTTTCCGGGTGATTGAGGACTTCAGTTCACAGCTCTCCACCTCCGAACAGGACCTTATTTGGGGTCAAACAGCCTTGGAATTTTACCAAATATCTTAAGCCATGGATCTGAAATTACGGGGAAAAGTCATTCTGGTATCAGGTGGAGCAAAAGGAATAGGAGGAGCCATTTCCAAAGGGCTGATTGAGGAAGGTGCGTTTCCGGTCATTATTGATCCTTCGGAAAATGAAGGGAAAGCCTTGGTGGAATTGGCTCAGGGAAATGCCCTTCATCTGCCCATTCGGCTCTTTTCAGCCGATCAGGCCAAAGAAGTGGTCATGCTAGCGGTGGAAAAGTTTGGAAAAATAGATGGCCTCGTCAACAATGCCGGAGCCAATGACAGTGTCGGTTTGGAAAATGGATCTCCTGAGGAATTTGCCCAATCCCTTGCTAACAATCTGTTCCATTATTACCATTTGGCCCACTACGCGCTCCCCCATTTGAAAAAAAGTCAGGGAGCGATAGTCAATATATCCTCCAAAACAGCCGTGACCGGGCAGGGAGGCACTTCGGGTTATGTGGCTGCTAAAGGAGCTCAATTGGCGCTCACCCGGGAATGGGCCGTGGAACTCCTTCCCTACCAAATCCGAGTCAATGCCCTATTACCCGCTGAAGTTTACACTCCGATGTATGAGTCCTGGATTCAGTCCTTCTCCAACCCTCAAAAAAAACTGGAGGAAATCAACCAAAAAATCCCTTTGGGCAGGCGAATGACCAATCCGGAAGAAATAGCTGCGATGGCTATTTTCCTTCTTTCTGAAAAAGCCTCACACATCACTGGACAGCATCTCTATGTGGACGGGGGATATACCCATCTTGACCGATCTTTATGAACCGAAAATCTCCCGTAGTACCAAAAGAACTCCTTATCCCCTTCATTCTGATCACCTCCCTTTTTGCTCTTTGGGGATTTGCAAATGACATCACCAATCCCATGGTGGCAGCATTTAAGCGGGTTTTGGAACTGAACAACACCCAAGCCTCATGGGTACAACTGGCTTTTTATGGAGGATACTTTACCATGGCTTTACCAGCCGCATTTTTTATCAAAAAATATTCTTACAAGGTAGGTGTCCTTTTAGGTCTGGGCCTGTATGCTTTTGGGGCACTTTTATTTTATCCAGCGGCTTCTTTGGAAAGCTATGGGTTCTTCTTGGCTGCCTTGTATATTCTGACCTTCGGATTGGCCTTTTTAGAAACTACTGCCAATCCCTATATCCTATCCATGGGGCCCGAGGCAACAGCCACTCAACGGTTGAATTTAGCCCAAGCTTTCAATCCCATGGGCGCCTTGGCGGGTCTTTTCGTGGCCAAAACATTTATTCTCAATTCCCTTCAGTCCAATAATTTAGACGAAAATGGTAACCTGATTTATGACTCTTTGGATATCGGAGCCAAAGCCATAGTGAAGAGTAATGACCTGATGGTCATCAGAAATCCTTACGTGATCTTGGGATTGGTAGTCTTGGGCATTTTGGTGGTGATTGCACTGGCTAAAATGCCGGAAAACAAGGATTCCCGTGGGAAAATCAACTTTGGCTCCACAATGAAGCGTCTGCTGAAAAACAGAAACTTTGTGGAAGGAACCTTAGCCCAAATGTTTTATGTAGGTGCGCAAATCATGGTATGGACCTACATTTATCAATATGGCGAATCGATCGGAATTACCACCTACGATGCAGTCAATTATGCCTATGCCTCTTTAGGGGTATTTTTGGCAGGAAGATGGATTTGTACGGCATTGCTTCGTGTTATATCCCCTTCAAAACTATTAGCTGCTTTTTCTATCCTGGCCATGGCTTTCACTTTAGGAGCCATTTTTCTGGAAGGAATGACTGGATTGTATTCTTTGGTTGGAATCAGCTTTGCGATGTCCCTGATGTTTCCAACTATCTATGGTATCGCTTTGGATGGTTTGGGAGAGGACTCAAAGTTTGCCGCGGCGTTTTTGGTCATGGCTATCGTGGGAGGGGCCATCATGCCTACCCTACAGGGGATGATCTTGGACCTTGGAGGGAAAGGCTACACGGACACCTTGATTCTCGGGGTTCCGGAAGTGAATTTCTCCTTTTTTCTTCCTTTTGCCTGCTTTTTAATGGTTTGGCTATTCAGTATTCGGGTGAAGAAAACTGTCATAAATAATTAGACCATAGGTCTATTGGAAAGACTTTTCCAGATTCAAGTAATAAGTGCAACACTAAAGGTTTAAGGAAGGAAGCCTAGGCTTCCTTCCTTAGGCTGAAGAATTAAATTAGTGTTGTCATGCAGAAATTCAATCATCTCAGCCCAGAGCAAAGGTACCAAATCGAAATTTTAATCAAACAAGGGGTGACTCAGACCGG